>NZ_JBVYOL010000002.1:0-523652 GCF_056120505.1 Paenibacillus sp. sgz302164
AGGTGGAAGCGCGGCAACGTGTGGAGCTGACGAATACTAATCGGTCGAGGGCTTAACCTATACAATTTAACTCACACTTTACGCAAGTTTCGTATCTAGTTTTCAAGGAACAAACCTTGAATTGAATACTGTTCCCTGATAGCTCAGTTGGTAGAGCACTCGACTGTTAATCGAGTTGTCACAGGTTCGAGTCCTGTTCGGGGAGCCACATTATGGAGAGGTGTCCGAGTTGGCCGAAGGAGCACGATTGGAAATCGTGTAGGCGTCACAAGCGTCTCGAGGGTTCGAATCCCTCTCTCTCCGCCACTTTACAACTCGCAGTAAATGAAGTAATATGCTATCAAGGCCCGTTGGTCAAGGGGTTAAGACACCTCCCTTTCACGGAGGTAACAGGGGTTCGAATCCCCTACGGGTCATAAGGATTCATCATGCAAAGGAATTTGCGAAGTTGATTCCAATATCCCATGGAGGCTTAGCTCAGCTGGGAGAGCATCTGCCTTACAAGCAGAGGGTCGGCGGTTCGATCCCGTCAGCCTCCACCATATATCGACGCGGGGTGGAGCAGCCCGGTAGCTCGTCGGGCTCATAACCCGAAGGCCGCAGGTTCAAATCCTGCCCCCGCAACCAACCTCCTGAAGGTTGAGGAGTTTTATCTAGTGTGGAGCCGTGGTGTAGAGGCCTAACATGCCTGCCTGTCACGCAGGAGACCGCGGGTTCGAATCCCGTCGGCTCCGCCATTTTTAACCATGAAAGTGCAAGGCTCGGTAGCTCAGTCGGTAGAGCAGAGGACTGAAAATCCTCGTGTCGGCGGTTCGATTCCGTCCCGAGCCACCATGAACAACCTAATATGCCGTTGTAGCTCAATTGGTAGAGCAACTGACTTGTAATCAGTAGGTTGGGGGTTCAAGTCCTCTCGACGGCACCATTACTTTTTCGGTGATCCCGATTAAGGTTTAGTTTTGCGGAGGCTTAGTGAAGTGGCTAAACACGACAGACTGTAAATCTGTTCTCTTCGAGTTCGGTGGTTCGAATCCATCAGCCTCCATTTTCTTATCTAGGGGCATAGTTTAAAGGTAGAACAAAGGTCTCCAAAACCTTTGGTGTGGGTTCGATTCCTGCTGCCCCTGCCAATTTTAAACTATGGCGGTCGTGGCGAAGGGGTTAACGCACTGGTCTGTGGCTCCAGCATTCGTGGGTTCAAGTCCCATCGATCGCCCCATTTATTTCATCGAACTACATATTGGGGATTAGCCAAGCGGTAAGGCAACGGACTTTGACTCCGTCATGCCTAGGTTCGAATCCTAGATCCCCAGTACGATATGCGGAAGTGGCTCAGGGGTAGAGCATCGCCTTGCCAAGGCGAGGGTCGCGGGTTCGAATCCCGTCTTCCGCTCCATTACACTAAGGCGCCATAGCCAAGTGGTAAGGCAGAGCTCTGCAAAAGCTTTACCCCCAGTTCGAGTCTGGGTGGCGCCTCCACATTCAAGCCGGAGTGGCGGAATCGGCAGACGCACAGGACTTAAAATCCTGCGGTAGGTGACTACCGTACCAGTTCAAGTCTGGTCTTCGGCACCATGATTTACTCGCAACATTTTTATTTGCCGGCGTGGCGGAATGGCAGACGCGCTCGACTCAAAATCGAGTGGGAAACCGTGGAGGTTCGAGTCCTCTCGCCGGTATCGATGTTTACAATGAAATTCCTAATGGAGTGTATCCTTGGGAATTTTTTTGTTTTTATTATCCTTGTTTGCATGCCAAAACAAAAGCTCTCTGGAATGAATTTGCCGCGGCGAGATGCTGGAGAGGAGCTGCATAGAAGACTCATGAAATCTCAGGATTTCAGGGGTCTTCTTTTTGTTGACGCTATAAAGTAATAAAAGTGCTATGTACGTTCGATTCAATGGTAGAGCGCCGTTTCCAATTCCCGTATAATTAGTAGTCGCTTGTAAGTAACCGAGGCTCGTTAAAGGAGAATGCAGCAAGGAACTCGAAAGTGTTAGCAGGAAAACAAGCGAGGCGGGATGCATTTGAAAATAATGAACTCTGTGCGTTTCAAAATTTTTGTCGGCTTCGTGCTTGTGGTGGCGCCGCTGGTTATTTTTCTTATTTTCAACAATGTGTATTCGATGAATGTCGTACGCGATCAAATATCGCAAAATTACGGCAAGCTGTTGGAACAGTATGTGCTTGATACCGACAACACGTTGAAAGAGTTTGACAATTTTTTGCTCCATTTGTATAGCGACCCCGACGTGATCAATATGATCGTATACGATGAGCATGCGGATGAATATGTGCTCGCCAAGCAGAGGCTGTACAATAAATTGACGAAACAAATCGATATTTACAGTTTGATTAATACTTTTTTCGTATATTCCAAATCGACCGGCGATCTGTTAGTCGCAACCCGGGAAAATTCGTACTACTATGACCGGGTTCAAACGGTTAAGCAGTTGTTAGCTGAAAGCGATAACAGCAAGGCGGTCAAGACGAACGTTAACGGCAGCTGGTCAATCCTGTCTTCCGCGGACGGCACCAAGTACTTGGTGAAGAGCAATTCGGAGCTTGGCGCCGGGTTTACGATCGGTATCCTTATTCAAATGAACAGTCTGGTACAGCCGCTGAGCAATTGGGACACGGGGAGCGGTGGCGGTACGATGGCGATTTCGAAAGAGGGAGCGCCGCTTTCCAGCCGTTTTTTTGCGATGGATACGTTCAGTCAAATCCAGGATCAATTACTGCCTGCCAAACCTGATTATCATGTCGTGCGGGATGAGGAAAAGAAAGAGCAGTTTTTGATCGTAAGACAGGCTTCCACGCACGCGGAGTTCGATTACATACTCATCATTGCCGAAAAAAATATGCTCAAAAATTTGCCTTATTTGCAGGTTGTCATTTATTTTTTGCCGTTTGGCGGGGCATTTGTTTTGGCGATTTATTTGCTGTATTTGCAGCGCATTCTGTTTAAGCCGCTGACCCAGTTGATAAGAGGAATGCGGAAAATCGGCCAAGGCGAGCTGAAAGTCCGCTTAAACGAAGGCAATTCGACGGAATTTGCCTTTCTGATCGCAACGTTCAACAACATGGTGGATCAAATCGAGAATTTGAAAATCAGCGTGTACGAGGAAAAAATCAGAGTTCAGCAGGCTGAATTCAAACATTTGCAGGTGCAGATCAATCCCCATTTTTATATGAACAGTTTGAACATTATTTACAATTTGGCGGCGCTCAAGGATACGAAGTCGGTTCAAAAAATGTCGCTGCATCTGGCCGATTATTTCCGCTTTATTATGCGGACCAACCGGACAACGCTCGCTTTGAGGGATGAAATTCAGCATATCCGCAATTATTTGGAAATTCAGGTGATGAGATATCCGGACCATTTGACGTTCGATATTCAGGTGCCGGACAAATATGCGGATACCTGCATTCCGCCGCTCATTGTGCAGCCTTTTGTCGAGAATGCGGTCATCCACGGATTTACCAAAAAATACGGCAGCTTTCATATTACGGTTGCGGCAGCGCCTGATGCGGAAATGCCTGACGACTTTTTTACATTGACGATTATGGATAACGGGGACGGCTTCAGCAGCGAGATGCTGGACAATTTAAATTCGGAGCAGTATTTGGAGCAGTCAGGGGACGATCATTTGGGCGTATGGAATGTACGGCATCGGCTGCGGATGAATTTTGGCGATCAGGTGCATGTCCGTTTTCACAATCGGGCCGATCATGGCGCAGTTGTAGCGATCAGGCTCCCGGCCGTTTCCAATATCAAGTGAAGGGACGAAAGCGCGTATGTTTAATTTGCTCGTTGTCGATGACGAAAAAATAGCGGTCAAAGGGATTTCCGTAGGAATCGATTGGTCGGATCTTCCGATTGCCCATGTATACGAAGCGCTCGATGTAAGCGAAGCGACCGGCATTCTGGCTGCGGCCAAAATTGATGTGATGATTTCCGACATTGAAATGCCCGGCGCGACAGGGCTGGATTTGCAAAATTGGGTGCGGTCCCATTCCCCGCATACGGAGACGATTTTTTTGACGGGGCATGCCAATTTTGAGTATGCACAGCAGGCTATTCGGTTGGGCAGCTTCGATTATGTGCTGAAGCCTGTCGATCATGACCGGTTGAAGGAAATCGTCAAGCACGCTCTGGAGAAAATCAGAATGGACCAAGAGCAGTCGGAGTTTCACGAAACTTACAAAACGTACTACAGCCATTGGGTGAGCGAACGGCCGGTTCTGGTGGAAAAGTTTTGGCAGGAATTGATCAGCGGCAAAATGCCTCTGAACGAGGACAAGCTGATGCGCAGCTTTCACATGTACGATCTGCCGCTGCAGGCGGACAGCACGGTTCTTCCGATTCTGATCAGCGTCGAGAACTGGAAGGAGGAGCTGAACGCCAGAGACGAGGAAATTATGGAGTACGCCATCCGGAAGGCGGCCGCGGAGATGATTGTGGAGGATCAGCCGGGCTGCGTCATCCAGGACAACGGCTCGAGTCTGGTTCTGCTCTATCATCCCGATAGCGGCGAGGCCGCCATGAAGAGGGTAAAAGAAAAGTGCGAGGCTTACATTCAGGCGTGCAACCGGTATTTTCAATGCAGCTTGTCCTGTTATTTAGGCGGCACCGGCAAAATTATGGAGTTGACCCGCAAGGTAAACGACTTGTTCAGCTTTGAAAGAAACAACGTGATGAGGAGCAATTGCGTGCTGCTGGCGGCGGATGCCGCCGATTCTCATGCCGGCAGGCAGCAAACGCCGGCATTTACGGACTGGTTCGTGCTTCTGGAAGCAGGTAAAAAGGCGGAGCTGGTGCAGCGAATCCAGGATTCTATCGACCGCTTGCAAGCTGGAGAGGTCGGCTCTGAGTCGGTGGAAGCTTTTTATTACGGCTTTTTGCATCTGATGTACCATGTTCTTCATAAAAAGGGGCTTTCGGTGCATGAAATGATCCCGTCGCAGGAATTGCAGGATTATACCGGCGCCACGAGGTCGGTCAATCAGCTCAGAAACTGGGCCGTGCGCATCGCTTCCATCGGCTGCGACTATATGAACAGCCGCCTTAAAGGCGTATCCGCGGTAACCGGCAAGGTCTGTCAGTATATCGACGAGCACTTGCACGAGGAACTGAGCCGGGAGGAAATCGCGGCATCCGTGTTTTTGAATCCGGCGTATTTGTCCCGGCTGTTCAAGAAGGAGACGGGCTTGTCCATTTCCGAGTATACGCTCAAGATGAGGATGGAGCAGGCTAAAAAGCTGCTGGCCGAATCGAACGACAAAATCAGCTACGTAGCCGAGAAAACCGGCTATTCGCATTTTTCTTTTTTCGCCAAAATGTTCAAGAAATATACCGGCCTGTCTCCGCAGGAATACCGCAAGAGCTTCCACGGGACGAGCGAATAGCGCCCCGCTGCAGCGGCGATGAAGTCACATTAGTGCTCAAAGAGTCACATTACAGATAGATGCCTTTTCCAGAAAATCCTACAATAAGGGTATATAAAGATAAGGAAAGGGGAAACCGGAGCCGTGAGTGAAACAGCCAACATTGCAGCGACACGCAGCGCATCTATGAAAACATCGAGCAAAGTCCAGGCAAAGCCTTCTTTTTTGCGGACGATTCGCAAGTTTTGGATTTTTTATGTAATGATGGCTCCAGCAGCTATTCTGCTGATCATTAACAATTACATCCCGATGTTCGGCGTAGCGATAGCATTCAAGAACATCAACTACACCAAAGGAATTTTGGGAAGCCCCTGGGCAGGCTTTGACAATTTCAAGTATTTGTTTTCCAGCGAAGCCGCCTGGGTCATTACGCGCAACACTATCAGCTATAATGCGGTGTTCATCATCTTGAACCTGGTAGTCGGGGTTGCCTTTGCCATTATGTTCAATGAGATGCGCAACAAATTTTTGTCCAAGTTTCACCAGAGCACGATGTTTTTGCCGTTTTTCTTATCAATGGTGTGCGTGGCCTATCTGGTCTACGCGTTCCTTGGAGCCGAACACGGTTTTGTCAACACGGTGCTTTTCCCGAAGTTCGGCATAGAGCCGATTGATTGGTATACCGCTCCCAAATACTGGACCGTTATTTTGCCGATTGTGAATATGTGGAAAAATATTGGCTACTACACGGTCATTTACATGGCGGCTATACTGGGAATTGACAATGAGTACTATGAGGCCGCTCTCATCGACGGCGCTAACAAATGGAAGCAAGTGACCCAGATTACGCTGCCGCTGATAACGCCGGTTATGGTGACGATGACGCTCCTTCAAGTAGGCAGAATTTTTTATGCGGATTTCGGACTTTTCTTTCAGGTTACGAAAAATGCGGGCGCGTTGTTCCCGACAACTCAGGTTATCGATACGTATGTGTATCAGACCTTCCTGACGATGGGCGACATCGGAATGTCCTCGGCGGCCGGGCTGTACCAGTCGGTTGTAGGCTTTGTGCTCGTACTGGCTACGAACCTGTTTGTGAGAAAAGTAAGCAAAGATAACGCACTATTCTAAAAGGAGTGGCTGTCATGAGTCAAGCAACTGCCAAGCTGAGCGGGCGGACGGCCAGAAAGCGCGGCCCCAACGAATTGTCCGACACGGCGAATTTCCTGGTCAACCTGTTTCTATGGATATATACGTTAGCCTGCATATTGCCGCTTGTTCTTGTCATTATCGTATCGTTCTCCGATGAGAAGGAAGTGTTGATCCACGGATACAACTTCATTCCGAAAGCATGGAGCATTGAAGCTTACAAATTCATGTTCAAAGACTGGCATCAAATTTTGCGTTCTTTCGGAATATCGGTCTTTCTTGCTACAGTGGGGACAGGCATAAGCCTCATTATGATGGCTTTGTATGCGTATCCGATATCCAGAAACGATTTTCCGCATAAAAACTTTTTCTCGTTCTTTATGTTCTTCACCATGCTGTTCAATGGCGGACTTGTTCCCTGGTACCTTGTGTACACGCAAATGCTGGATTTGAAAAATACGATCTGGGCGCTTATGCTGCCTCTGCTCGTATCGGCCTTTTTCGTCCTGCTGCTGAGAACGTTTTTCGCCAATTCGATTCCCGTTCCGCTCATAGAAGCGGCGAAAATCGACGGGGCCGGAGAGATTCGCATTTTCAGCCAAATCATCATCCCGCTCTCGCTGCCGGTGCTGGCGTCCGTGGCGCTGTTTCAGGTGCTCAACTACTGGAATGACTGGTTTTTAAGCCTCGTCTTCATATCGGGCAGCAAGAACATTAACCTGCAATTCCTGATGTACAAAACGATGCTGGATATTCAGTTCCTGTCATCCAACGTACAGGCGAGCCAAGGGCTGGCCCAGGCGGGAGGCATGCTCAATCTGCCTACGGAGACAGTGCGCATGGCCATGGCGGTGCTCGGAATCGGCCCGATCGTATTTGCTTATCCGTTCTTCCAGAAATACTTCAAAAAAGGGCTTACCGTAGGCGCGATAAAAGGGTAATTAGCCGCAGGCGAAGAAATAAGGGAGATTCTTGTCTTCATAGATGGAAATATAAGATCGAAATGGAATTTAAAGTTGGCTTAAGCCGGGAATAAACAAACCGGATTAGCATAAATCCAAAGAAGAAAAGGGAGGCTCACATGAATGAAAGCAGCTCGTAAAAGCGCACTAGTTTTGCTCATGATGGTTTTTTCGTTGTCCCTCGTGTTGGCTGGATGTGCCAAGGATCAAGGTTCCTCTGGCAGCAGTTCGCCTGCACCGACTTCCAGCGACAAGCCGGCCGAAACGAAAGCGGCATCCGGTTCCGATCTGAAGCCGTATGAGGTTAAGCTGGTCTATCCGGGAACCGCTCAGCCGGATCAAGCGAAAGTGGAAGCGGCAATGAACAAAATTTTGCAGGAGAAGATCAATGCTACAATTAAACTGATGCCGATCGATTGGGGGCAATGGGATAACAAGGTGAACCTGATGATCGCATCCCACGAGCAGTTCGACATCCTGTTCACCGCTCAATGGAACGGACATGCCGTCAACGTCGGCAAAGGAGCGCTGCTGCCTCTGAACGATTTGATCAACCAATACGGCAAAGGCATTACCGAGACGTTGGATCCGGCCTTCCTGGAAGGGGCCAAAATCGACGGCAAAAACTACGGCGTGCCGACGAACAAAGAGCTGGCAGCATCCGGTGGCGTCGTGTACCGCTCTGACGTAGCCAAAGAGCTTGGCATCGACTTGAGCAAAGTGAAAACGATTCAAGATTTGGAACCGATTTTGAAAACGGTTAAAGAGAAGAAGCCGGAAATGACTCCGCTGTTTTTAAGAGACGGCGACAACCTGAACAGTCACTATTTAGCGCAGTATGATGCCCTTGGCGACAGCACAGTTCCCGGCGTCATCCTGAAAGACGGAGACAGCACGACTATTATCCCAAAATGGGATGAGCCGCGCTACAAGGAAATTATTAAAGTAACCCGTGACTACATGCAAAAAGGGTATATTAACAAAGATGCTGCGACAACGCAATTGTCGGGACAGGATGCTATGAAATCCGGCAACGTATTCATGGTGCCTTCATCGTTAAAGCCGGGTAAAGACAGTGAAATGGCAAATGCTACCAATCTAGTAGGCAAGCTGAGCCAAGTTGAGATGACTTCGCGCACCATTACAGATACTATGGGAGCGATGCTGGGTATTTCCGTAACGTCCAAAGACCCTGCTCGCGCTATGATGATCATTAACATGCTGCATACGGACAAACAAATCAACAACCTGCTCAACTTCGGTATCGAAGGCGTTCATTACACGAAAGTTTCCGACAACATCATCAAAGCGACGGATGCCGCCAAAAACTACGCGCCGGGCGTTGCTTGGGAGTTCGGCAACCAATTCCTGAACTACTTGTTCGATAATGAAGATCCGCAAAAGTGGGAAAAATTCAAAGAGTTTAACAAAAGCGGCAAAAAATCTCCCGGATTCGGCTTTACGTTCAACTCCGAGCCTGTGAAAACGCAAATTGCCGCCGCCGTAAACGTGCAAAAAGAATTCGATGCAGCACTCGATACGGGCTCCATTGATCTGGATGCAACGCTTCCTAAATATCAGGAAAAAATGAAAGCAGCGGGCATCGACAAAATTATCGCCGAAAAACAAAAGCAATTCGACGCTTTCAGAAGCGGCAAAAAATAAGACATGCAAAAAGTTGTGCCGAACGGTTGGGCTGCACCCTGACCGAGCGAGGGGCAGCCGCCCGCCCGGATGAACAAGTCCGGGTTGGGCGGCTGCCCTTTTTTAGCGAATCGGCGGGAACACCCGAACATGAGGCAGCGGCCCTCCATATGGTAAAAATGAGGTCAAAACGCCATGTGGAGGTGCAGGGACTATTAATTACCTGGATATGCTGACAAAACTGGGGATTGGCAATGCGCATCCCGGAGGATTTGGAGAAACGATCGAGCAGATTCGCAACTATCCGATCGGGCAGGGGCAGAAAGTGCTGGAAGTCGGCTGCGGTACGGGCCGGACAGCGTGTTTGCTGGCCGAGCAGGACTGCGAGGTAACGGCTGTGGACATTCGCCCGGAAATGATTGCGAAGGCCAAAATCAGAGCGGAGAAACAGGGCGTGCAGGTGCGGTTTCTGGAAGGCGACGCCTGCCGGCTTCCATTCGATGACAACAGCTTCGATGTCGTCATGGTCGAATCGGTGACGAACTTTGCCGGCGCGGATGCGTCGATTCCGGAATATCGCAGAGTGCTTGTTCCAGGAGGAACTTTGTACGATCGGGAAGTAATTCGCACTAAGAATATGAAACCGGAAATCGAGCAAGCTATTTGCGAATTCTATGGCGTGAAGGCTTTGCACAATGCCGATGAATGGGGACGGCTGCTGGAAGCGGGCGGCTTCGGGCAAGTGAGGAACTCGGGCATTCAGCCGTTTCCGCTGACGATGTGGGAGGATACGGTGCAGCACCCGGACCCGGTTCATTTGTCGGATCAGCAATCTTTATTCGATCCGCAAATATGGAAGCTCACCGCCAAGTACGATGAGCTGATGAATTTGTATCACCGTTATTTGGGATATACGCTTTTGATAGGAGTCAAGTGAAATAAGCAGGCGCGGAGGAAGGAATTTGCCCGGGTTGTGGCGAAATATTGAGAAATATTATCACTTGGAGGCTGCTTGCATTGGATCTGCCATTCATTACAGAACGAATTCCGAACCGCAAAGGAAAAGAAATATATGAGTTGATCCGCCGTCAAGGGACCGTATCCAAAACGGACTTATTGGAGGCAAGCGGCATGACCGTGAGCACATTGACGCGGCTGTTGGAGGAATTGACGAGCCAGGGCCTCATTCTCGAATCCGGCTTCGGCATCTCGACCGGCGGCCGCAGGCCGATTTTATATGAAATGAATCCGGCCTATGCTTACGTCTTCGGCTTGGAAATTTCAAGGACGCTTTCCAAGCTCGTGCTCGTCGATCTCGCTATGAACAAGCTGGATTCGCGCAGTTGGGCGATGTCGGCGGAGATGACTCCCGATGTGTTGACCGGCTTCATTGCGGACGAGGCGGACCGGATGCTGGCTCAGCATCGAATCGCCAAATCCGCCGTGCTGGGGGTGGGCATCGGGGCGGTCGGCCCGCTGGATCGGATCGCGGGCGTCATTCTTGAGCCCTCGTACTTCCCGGCTCCCGGCTGGAAGAACGTAGCCATATGCCGTATGCTCGGATCGCGGCTGAGTTTGCCCGTCTTGCTTGACAACGGCGCGAATACGGCGCTTTTGGCCGAATCGTGGGTGAACCGCTCGCAGAGCTTCAAGCATCTGCTTTATGTCCACGCCGGAATCGGCCTCCGTTCCTCCATGGTCTCGGAAGGGAAGATCATCTACGGCGCCGTGGATATGGAAGGATCAGTCGGCCAGATGATCATTCAGACCGACGGCATATCGCACCGCGATGCCGGAGGCAACTACGGCGCGCTTGAATCGTACGCTTCGCTGTATGCCGTTGAAAAAGCGGCCCGTTCCGCGCTGAAGCAGGGGAGGGCAACGCTCCTCTCGCAGCTGGTCGGCGATCCGGAGCAGCTGCAATACCGGCATGTGCTCGAAGCGCTCAAAAAAAATGATCCCCTGGTCGTGGAGATCATGACGGAAGCTGCGACCTATTTTGGGATCGGGCTTGCCAACCTGCTCAACATTTTGCATCCCGAAAAGGTGATCCTCGGGGGGCCTCTTCTGGCAGAAGGCGAGCTGTTTTTCCAAATCGCCACACAGGTCGCGATCCGTAAAGCTTACTATTATCCGGCGTATCAAGTCGTCTTCAGCAAAGGCAATCTCGGCGAAGAGGCTTTGGCTATCGGCGCCGCCGTTATGGTGATGAACCAGTTGATCAAGCTTTAACCGACTTCAGGAAATCGAGCAGCAGCGAGTTGAAAGCTTCCGGGCTTTCCATAGGCGTCAGATGGGCCGCTCCCGGAACAATGTGAAAGCTCGCGCCGCGAATACGTTCAGCCATCGATTTCATCACTTCCGGCGTCGTAATCGGGTCGTGCTCGCCTGCGATGACAAGGGCCGGCACATCGATCGCTGCGAGCAGATCCACGGAATCCTCGCGGAAAGCCATAGCCAGGCTGGCGTGGACGAGCCCTTCCGGCTGCATCTCGTCCATCACGGCGCTCAGTTCCCGGACGAGTTCAGGCTGCGTTTGCCGGCTTTCCTCGGAAAGCAGCTTGGGCAGCATAGCGTCCCTGGCAGCGGCGGCGCCTTTTTCGTAGAGGGAGGCCGCCATGTTCATCCGGTTTTTGCGGCCCTCCTGAGGGTCGGCTTCCGGACGGGTGTTGGCCAGCACAACCGCCGCAAATCGCTCCGGCGCCTTGCGCAGCAGCGAGAACACTACATAGCCGCCCATGGAGAAACCGCCAAGGACGGCTTTTTGTATGCCCAGCTTGTCCATCAGAGCGAGGACATCGTCGGCATACCGGCTTAGCGCGATGTTGGATGCCGGGACAGCGGACTGCCCCATGCCGGCGAGGTCCGGGATGATGGCCCTATAACCTGCGGCGGCAAGCGCATCCGCTTGACGGCTCCACATCCGGTGGTCCAGCGGAAACCCGTGCAGCAGGATGACCGGGAGCCCTTCTCCCTGGCTTTGGCCCAGATCTTGAACAAACAATTGAGATTCATGAATCGTCATTTTCACGGATACCCTCTCCTCCGGTTATGTCTTGAAGTTGTTTCCTTTTCATCGTACACGAATTGATCCCGGTTTTCCATCTCCGCCCTGCCGAAGCCGCTTTTTGAGCGCTCGCCAAGGGCTTTTTTTCACCACATAAGAATGTTTAAGTTCTTTACAGCGCTAAAGCGTGTAGAACTGCATTCTTATTGGCGAATAAACCTACCTCTAAACGCGGTCGCTCATCTTCGAAAGACCTCGATAGAGGTTTATCTCATATTCGCGGGCGTAGAACGGCATTCTGATCGGCAATAACACGCAGCGCGGTAGAAAACCTCATAGTCGAATAAGACTAGTATGGGGCTTCAAGGGCCGTAATATGCCCGAGTTGCTGGAAATTACTTCTATATAACGTGTCCGAATCAGGACGATTTTAGTTCCAGGGAAGTAGAAAAATAGCGAACGATATCGAAAAAGTTATGTAATATACCAAAATATTATGGTTAACTCATACTTCCCTAACAATTGCTTGATATCCTCAAATCATCGCGAATCCATTAACCATTTTAAGGCAACGAAGGATACAGTATGAAGAATTGGAGTTGAATCGAATGACAAAAAAACCGTGGTCTACGCAAGAATTGGACAAACTTATTCGACTTTCCAGCGAGTGTCCCCCCGTTGTTATTGCCAAAGAACTATCCCGCCCCGTGACATCAGTCCGTAAAAAAATGAGGGAAATCGGGATTAGTTATGTAACCGGAGAACAATGGAAAAAACGACAAATTCAGTACCTTATCTCCGACGAAGGCAGCTTGTACAAAAATCAGGTAAGCCCGTCGCCGCAAAGCTCCGATCTGGAGTCCCCAGTGCTTGACGAGTTCTGGAAAACGCTAGTAACGATGGCGAGATTGGCAAAAAAGAGAGGGAAGCGGGTCGACGTGCTCTCTTTTATCGATACATACCGAAAAATACGGACAGGCGGTTAAAGTTTAAGCCTGCTGTCCTGGATAGGCGGACTACAGCCGCCCGCCCTACTTAAACTGCAAAAGCACATACAGCCTCCGGACGGGGCCGCTCAAGACGAGACGGTTCCGGCGGAGGCTTTTCTCATTTTTTTGTTGCAAGATGGTCTGGAACGATGTCGAAAAAACGAAAAAAACGCTGTCGATTCATGTATTGGAAGCGGTTACTTGTAATTTATATGAACCGGCGCGGATAAAGCCGGGCCTTTCGTGTTAGGGGCGTCCTAAAAAAAATAAGGTAAATTTTACTAGTAACCTCCAATAAAATTATTTATTAAAATACCGTAACTAGTATATCTTTCCTAGTGTTTTATTATATGTAAAGTAAATATATCTATATAAATACAAATTCTACAAATATTCGACAAAGGCAAACCTATGGAAACGTAGGGACGCAAAGCCATGGCCTAAGGCATCGCATTACTTTTTCACAAGAGATGAGATGCTATGGTCGACAGGTTGCCGGGTAACAGGGGCTCCCCTTTTATTCGGGGTGGGCCTTTTTCGCTTTGGGGTGTTAAAATTTTTCAAAGTTTCCAAGACCAAGAGATTATTTCGCATGATGGGGGGAGTAATTATGCAAAAGCACTTTTTACCATTAACGCATGCTCAAAAACGGATTTGGTATACCGAGCAGTTTTATCCCGAAACCAGCGTTTCAAATTTGAGCGGTATCGTTAAATTAAAATCCGCAGCGGGGATCGACGACCGGATGTTGAACCGGGCCATTCGTCATGTGGTCCACAGCAATGAAGCGCTGCGCTTTAAGCTTGCGCTTGATGAGGCGGGCGAACCGCGGCAGTACGTTGCCGATTGCGAGGATTTTGATATCGAGTGGGTGGAAGTTCGTCAAACGGGAGATATCGATGCCGTGACGGAACGGGCGCAAACGGAGGCCTGCCGGCCGATGGCGCTCTACGATAGCGAGTTGTTCCGGTTTATCGTCTTCAAGATCGGCCCTGCGGAGATCTGGCTTTTCGCGGCAGTGCATCATATCGTTTCCGACGGGATTTCCATGGTGATGCTGGGGAATCAGCTCATCGATCGCTATTTGGAGCTGGTCAAAGGAACCGACGCCCTGCAAACGAGCCAGCCCTCTTATGTGGAATATATTTTGAGCGAAGCGGAATATGAGAAGTCCGAACGGTTTCAAAAGGACCATAAATTTTGGAATGCCCAGTTCGATTCCATTCCGGAGACCGTGTCTCTCAAACGAGGGGATTCCTATTTGGTCGAGACGGATGCGATTCGATTGACGGAAGAAGTGCCCGCTTTTTTACATGAAAAAATCGGAATGTTTTGCCAGGAGCATGGGATCAGCGTTCTCTCGCTGTTTTTAAGCACTCTCCATATTTATATGTCGAGAGCGACGGGGCAAACCGAGACGATTCTGGGAACGTTTATGGGCAACCGTACGAATGCAAAGGAAAAACAGATGTTCGGGATGTTCGTTTCCACCATTCCGGTAAGAGCTCACGTTGATGAGAACGCGGATTTCCTCAGCTTTGCCAAACGGATCATGAAGGATCAATTGGCGGTCATCCGGCATCAGAAATATCCTTATAACCAGTTGATCAGTGATTTGCGCGTCAAGCATGGACAATTGAACCGGCTGTTCGGGATATCGCTCGAATACCAGGTCATGTTATGGACGGAAAAGGAAGGTCTCTCTTACATGATCGAGCCCTTGTTCAGCGGGCATGAAGTGAACGATATTTCGATCCATGTCAAGGACCGGCCGGATACGGGCATGCTCATGATCGATATGGATTATCGTTCGGAAATATTCGAACCGGAAGAAATAAAAGCTTTGTACCGCCGGCTATTGACATTGCTGGACCATGCGCTGACCTTTCCCGAGAAGGCGATCCGGGAGCTGGCATGGCTGCCGCAGGCCGAGCAGGAATGGCTGCTGCAGCAGGGAAGGAGCCCGCGTCTGGGATATGACCGGGAAATGACGCTGCATGGCTGGTTTGAGCGGCAAGCCGCACGGAATCCCGAGCAGACTGCCGTATTCTTTGAAGGCGAACAAATGTCCTACCGGGAATTAAACGAACGTGCTAATCGCCTGGGTCGTCTTTTGCGTGAAAAAGGAGTTGTGCCGGACGCGCCGGTCGCGATTTTGCTGAACCGGTCCGAACGGGCGATCATCGCTATGCTCGGCATCCTGAAAGCCGGCGGAGCTTATGTGCCGATCGACCCCGGATTTCCGGAGGAAAGAATCCGGTTCATGATCGCGGATTCGGGCGCGAACATCGCCGTGACGGAAGCGGAGCTGGCCGGCCGATACGATTTGCCGGTATCGGAACAAATCGTCTTTGAAGACGTGGAGACGTCCGGGGTGAGCAGCGGCGGGAATTTGCCGCCGAGTGCCGGCTCCGGAAATTTGGCGTATATCATGTATACCTCGGGGACGACCGGCAAGCCGAAAGGCGTCATGATCGAGCATCGGCAAGTCTGCCATTTGATCGAGGGATTGCAAAGGCAAGTATATGAGGCGTATGAGCCAGGCCTCCATGTGGCGCTGCTCGCTCCTTTTCATTTCGACGCATCGGTTCAGCAAATTTATGCTGCGCTGCTGCTGGGACATACGCTGTATATTGTTCCCCGAGCAAAGGTGACGGAGGGGCGGACTTTAGCCGGGTATTATCGCGACCACGCGATCGAAGTGACCGACGGTACGCCGGCTCATTTGAAAGTGTTGGCTGCGGCAGCGGATGAGTCCCGCGGATTAAGTCTGCGCCATTTACTGATCGGAGGAGAGGCGCTGCCTCGCGAAACTGTCGGCAACATATTTGATTTGTTTGCCTCAGAGGAACTGTCCCCTGCAATCACTAACGTGTATGGGCCGACAGAATGCTGTGTCGATGCTTCCGCCTATGACATTACGCAAGCTGCCTTCCATTTGACTCAAGGGAGCGTTTATCTGCCAATCGGCAAACCGCTTGGCAACAACCGCTTTTATATCCTGGATGCCTATGGGCGGCTGCAACCTCCGGGGGTGGAGGGTGAATTGTACATTGCCGGAGATGGAACAGGCCGGGGGTATTTGAATTTGTCGGTACTTTCGTCCGCCAAATTCGCTCCCGATCCGTTTGTGCCGGGTGAAATGATGTACCGTACGGGGGATATCGCCAAGTGGCTGCCGGACGGGAACGCAGCATATGCCGGTCGGATCGACGATCAGGTCAAAATCCGCGGGTACCGGATTGAGCTTGGCGAAATCGAAGCCGTGCTCCACAAGCATCCGGAAGTCGGCAAAGCGGTGGTGCTGGCTCGTCCGGAAGCGCAGGGCGGAGCGGAGCTTTGCGCCTATCTGGTCTGGAAAAACCGGGAGCGGCCGGCCGCTCTCTCCGAACTGCGCAAACATCTGGCGGTCGAACTGCCGGATTACATGCTTCCGGCTTATTATGTAGAGCTGGACGAAATTCCGCTCGCCTCAAGCGGCAAGATCGACCGGAGAGCCCTGCTGCAGCATGAGGCGGCAGCAGCCGGCGGCGCGGAATATGTCGCTCCGGGAACCGGCCGGGAGCAGCAGCTCGCCGATCTTTGGCAGGAGGTTCTCGGCATCGCCCGCGTCGGGATTTACGACAATTTCTTCGAGTTTGGCGGGCACTCGCTGAAAGCGATGACGCTATTGTCCCGCATACATAAGCAATTGGGCGTGGAGCTGCCGCTGCAGGTATTGTTTGAGACGCCGACCGTACACGCCGTTGCGCGGTATGTTTCCGAGGCGGGCCGCAAGGGATACCGGGGGATTGAACAGGCTGCGCCAAGGGAGATGTATCCTTTGTCCTTTGCCCAGCAACGCGTATTTATCGTTAGCCGGCTGGAGGGAGCGGGGATCGGCTACAATATGCCGGCAATCGCGATGATCGAAGGTTCGCTGGACGTCCTGCGGCTTGAGCAGGCCTTCCGCGAGCTGATCGGGCGGCATGAGGCGCTGCGCACCTCTTTCCATACCGTCGACGGCATTCCGCTGCAAAAGGTGCATGACGACGCGCCTTTTGAAATTACGCTAGCCGAAGCTTCCGAACCATCGGTCGAAGCCTTGATGGCCGCATTTGTCCGCCCGTTCGATCTCGGACAAGCGCCGCTCCTGCGGATCGGGCTTGTCCGGGTTAACGAGAGCAAGCATATGCTGCTGTTCGATATGCACCATTTGATTTCCGACGGCGTTTCCATCGGACTGATTTTGCATGAGCTGGCCGGGTTGTATGGCGGGGACAATCTGCCTGAGCTGCGGCTGCAGTACAAGGATTACGCGGTGTGGCAGAACGAGCGGTTTGCCCAAAGCGCTCCGGAAGGGGAGAAATACTGGCTGCAGACGCTGAGCGGAGAGCTGCCGGTCCTGCAGCTGTTGACCGACCGTCCGCGCCCTGCGGTGCAAAGCTTTGAAGGCGACCGGGTGTCGCTCATCGTGAACAACGATGTAAAGGACAAGCTGAACCGGCTGGCCGAAAAGAGCGGAGCCACGCTGTACATGGTGCTGCTTGCGGCCTATTGCGCGCTGCTGTCCAGATATACGGGGCAGGAGGATATGATCGTCGGCACGCCAACCGCCGGCCGGAACCATGCCGATACGGAAGGTATCGTCGGCATGTTCGTCAATACGCTGGCGATCCGGGTTAAACCGGAGCGGAGCCATACCTTTGCCGATCTGCTGCAGCATGTGCGCCTTTCGGTGCTTAACGCTTTTGAGCATCAGAGCTATCCGTTTGAACGGCTGGTGGAAAAGCTGAATCTGCCACGGGATTTAAGCCGGAATCCGCTGTTTGACACGATGTTTATTTTGCAAAATGCTTTTGCGGAAATTCCGGAAATCGGCGGCATGAAGCTGTCGGTCCGGGAAACGAATTTCCGGGTGGCCAAATTTGATCTGACGCTGCAGGTCAAGGAAGAACAGGACGGCCTTGTGCTCGACATGGATTACAGCACCCGGCTGTTTCGGGAAGAGACGATCCGGCGTATGCTCGGCCATTACATAAACCTCCTTGAGGGCATCGCCGCCGATCCGGGACTGGAGTACGGACGGTATGAATGGCTTGCCGACGAGGAAAAACAGCGGATCTTGACCGGCTTCAATCCGGGAGTGACGGAATATCCGCGCGAGAAGACGATCGTGCAGGTGTTTGAAGAGCAGGCGGCATTGACGCCGGACCGTCCGGCGCTCGCTTTTGAAGGGATGCTGCTTACTTACGCCGGGCTGAACGAGCGGGTGAATCAGTTGGCCGGGGCTTTGCGCGCCCAAGGGGTTGTTCGCGGGGCGGTCGTTGCCGTGCTCGTGGACCGGTCGGTGGAAATGATCGCGGGGATATTGGCGATTGTGAAGGCCGGCGCAGCCTACGTGCCGATCGACCCGGAGCATCCCGCGCAGCGGATCGGGCACTTTTTGACGGACAGCGGCGCCTCCTTGCTGTTCACGCAGCGGCCGCTGGCGCATCTGGCCGAGCAGGCCGGATACGAGGGCGCGTATCTGTTTGCCGATGACGAATCGCTTTATCAGGGGGATGCTTCCAATCCGGAGCCGGAGTTCGCGATAGAGCCGGGGGATCTGGCGAACCTTACCTATACGTCAGGCACGACGGGGAACCCGAAAGGCAACATGGTCACGCACGCCAACATTTTGCGCACGGTAAAAAACGCCAACTACATGCAGGTCACCGGCGGGGACGTTGTGCTGGCCCTTTCCAATTATGTGTTTGACGCCTTTATGTTTGACGTATTCGGGGCGCTGCTGAACGGAGCCAAGCTGGTAGTTATCCCCAAGGACATCGTCATGGATATAGCCAGGCTGCCGCAGGTCATTGAGCAAGAACGCGTTTCCGTGCTGATGATCACGACGGCGCTGTTCAATCTGCTCGTCGATTTCCGCCCGGACTCCCTCAGCGGCATCCGCAAGGTGCTGTTCGGCGGGGAGCGCGCTTCGGTGGATCATGTGCGGAGAGCCTTGCTTGCCGCCGGCCGGGACAAGCTCCTGCATATGTACGGTCCGTCGGAAAGCACGGTGTTCGCCACTTATTATCCGGTGGATGAAGTGGCTGAGGATGCCGCGGCGATTCCGATCGGCAGACCGGTCAGCAACACTTCGGTTTATATTTTGGACGCGAATCTGCAGCCGCAGCCGGTCGGTGCGGCCGGGGAGCTGTGTATTGGCGGAGAAGGGCTGGTTCGCGGTTATTTGAACCGTCCCGAGCTGACTGCGGAGAAGTTTATCGCTCACCCGCTGGCTGGGGGAGGAAAAATTTACCGGACAGGGGACCTGGCCCGCTGGCTGCCGGACGGCAGCATCGAATTTATCGGCCGGATCGACCACCAGGTTAAAATCCGCGGCCAGCGGATCGAGCTCGGGGAAATCGAGCATCGGTTGGTCGTTTACGAGGCGGTCCGGGAAGCCGTGGTGCTCGCTTTGGAAACCGCCGCGGGCGAAAAGGCGCTATGCGCCTATTTCGTCGCCGATCGGCCGCTTTCGGACGGCGGGCTGCGCGAGCATGCCGCAGGGGAACTGCCGGCTTACATGGTGCCGGCCGCATTCGTGCAGATGCCCGCGCTGCCGCTGACCGGCAACGGGAAGGTGGACCGCAGGGCACTGCCGCTGCCGGATCTCCAAGCGGCCTCCCGCTGCGCGGAGTATGCGGCGCCGGGCAATGAAACGGAAACCAAGCTGGCGGAGATTTGGCAGGAAACGCTGGGCGTTCGGCAGGTTGGGGTGAACGATAACTTCTTTGAGCGCGGCGGCCATTCGCTGAAAGCGATGGCGCTGCTTGCCCGGATTCACCGCGAATTGCAGGTGGAGCTGGAGCTTAAAGAGTTGTTCCAATTTCCGACGATCGCGGCGCTGGTCCAGGTGATTGCCCGGGCCGAGCAGCGGGAATACGAGGTCATTCCCGCGGTGGAGAAACAGGCGGCTTACCCGGTATCTTCGGCGCAAAAACGGCTGTATGTATTGCAGCAGCTGGAGGGCGCGAAGAAAAGCTACAACATGCCTTCCGTTTTACGGCTCAAGGGCAAGCTGCGGCTCGATCGGTTCGAGGCCGCGCTCCGTGAGCTGGTGAACCGGCATGAAGCGCTGCGAACGTCTTTTGCCATGGAGGACGGAGAACTGCTGCAGCGGATTAGCGGCGATGCTCAAATTACGCTGGAGCACATCGAGGCGGAGGAGCAGGAAGCAGCGCGGATCGTCGAGCGGTTTATAGCTCCATTTGATCTGGAGCAAGCGCCGCTGTTCCGCACCGCGCTGATCAAGCTCGCTGACGACGAGCACCTATGGCTGGCCGATATGCATCATATTATCTCCGACGGAGCATCGGTCAGCGTGCTGATCGAGGAAATAACCTCGCTATACGCGGGGAAAGCGCTTGCCCCGCTGCGGATTCAATATAAGGATTATGCCGTATGGCAGCAGTCGTTCCGGCTGACGGAGCCGTACCGCAGGCAGGAGGCTTATTGGCTGGAGCAGTTTGCCGGAGAGGTTCCGGTGCTGGAGCTTCCCGTGGATTATCCGCGTCCGGCGGTGCAAAGCTTTGCGGGCGACCGACTGAGCTTTACCGCGGATGCCGCGCTGACCGGGGCGCTGCGCAAGCTGGCGCAGGATACGGGAACTACGCTCTACATGGTGCTGTTGGCGTCGTTCGGCAGTTGGTTGGCCAAGCTGAGCGGCCAGGACGAGATCGTGGTGGGCTCGCCGATTGCCGGCAGGCCGCATGCCGATTTGGCGCGGATCATGGGGATGTTCGTCAATACGCTGGCGGTACGTTCCTTCCCGCAGGGGAATAAGACATATACAGCCTACTTGGACGAAGTGAAGCAAACGCTGCTTGGCGCCTATGAAAGCCAGGATTATCCGTTTGAAGAACTGGCCGCAAAGGTGCAAAGAGAGCGGGACCTGAGCCGCAATCCGCTGTTTGACGCCGTGTTCGCCATGCAAAACGCCGACTTGCGGCAGCTGGAGATGGAAGGCTTGCGGTTGGAGGCTTATCCGTTCGAACATAAGACCGCGAAGTTTGATCTATCGCTGACCGCCGCTGAGGATGGGGATACGGTCCGCTTCGAAATGGAATACAACACTTCTTTGTTTAAACCGGAAACGATCCGGCGCTGGAGCGGTCTGTTCCACACGCTGCTGCGCCAAATTGCCGATCGGCCGGATTCGCGGCTCTCCGAATTCCGTCTGCTGACGGAAGCGGAGGTTCGGCGGATTTTGGACGAGTATAACGACAGCCCGTTGGACGTGCCGGAGGATGCGACGATCCATCGGCTGTTCGAGGAGCAGGCGCTGCGGACGCCGGACCGTCCGGCGGTAACTTATCGCGGGCGGTCGTGGACGTACCGGGAGCTGAATGCGCGGGCGAACCGGCTGGCCCGCCTGCTGATCGCCAAAGGCATCGGCGCGGAAAGCAGGGTTGGCATCATGGTCAAGCCGTCGTTGGAGATGGCCGCGGGCGTGCTCGGCATCCTCAAAGCCGGAGCGGCGTACGTGCCGATCGATCCGGATTATCCCGAGCAGCGCATTGCTTATGTGCTCGCCGATAGCGGCGCGCCGGTGCTGCTGACGCAAAGCGGCTTGCCCGTGCCGGCGGAATACGGCGGCGAGGTGCTGCGGTTGGACGGCGAGGGAGCAGCGTCCATGCTGGCCGGAGAAGTCGGTCTGTCCGACGAACTCAATCCGCTCACGGCGGCAGGAGCGCATCATCTGGCCTATATGATCTATACGTCGGGAACGACCGGCCAGCCGAAAGGCGTTATGGTCGAGCACTATTCTTTGGTGAATTTGTGTTACTGGCATAACAAGGCTTTCGAAGTCACCGCCGAGGACCGCAGCGCCAAATACGCCGGGTTCGGGTTTGACGCTTCCGTGTGGGAGCTGTTCCCGTACTGGATAGCCGGGGCGAACATCCATGTGATCGACGAAACGATCCGGATGGACATCGTGCGGCTGAACGCGTATTTCGAGCAGCACGGGATCACGATTGCGTTCCTGCCGACGCAGTTGTGCGAGCAGTACATGGAGCTCGACAACCGCTCGCTGCGCGTGCTGCTGACCGGAGGAGACAAGCTGAAGCGGACGGTGGAGCGCCGCTACAAGTTGGTCAACAACTACGGTCCGACGGAAAGCACCGTAGTGGCGACGAGCACGGCGAACGGTCCCGCGGAGGAGATTTTGACGATCGGGCGGCCGATCGCGAATACGCGCATCTACATCCTGGGCGCGGAGGGGCAGCTGCAGCCGATCGGCGTAGCCGGGGAGCTGTGCATCGCGGGCCGGGGACTGGCCCGGGGCTACAACAACCGGCCGGAGGAGACGCGGGAGAAGTTCGTGGAGGATCCGTTCGCGCCTGGCGAGCGGATGTACCGCACGGGCGATTTGGCGCGGTGGCTGGAAGACGGCAGCATCGAATATTTGGGCCGCAAGGACCTGCAGGTGAAAGTGCGGGGCTTTCGGATCGAGCTGTCGGAAATCGAGGCGCAGCTCGTCGTGCATCCGGCGGTACAGGCGGCGGTCGTGGCCGGCATCCGGGATGCGAGCGGCAATACCGCCTTGTGCGCCTACGTGGTGCCGGAATGGCTGCTGGAAGGCGAGCTGCAGGACGATTTCACGCAGACTCTGCAGGCCGCTCTGGCGCAAAAGCTGCCGGAATACATGGTGCCGCAGCACTGGGTGCAGATGAGTGAGCTGCCGCTGACGCCCAACGGCAAGGTGGACCGGCGGGCGCTGCCGCAGCCGGAAATGACAGCGGTGGCGGCGGATCGCAAGGAGCCGGCAAGCGAACTGGAAACGCTGCTGGCGGAGATTTGGCAGGACGTGCTGGGCCTGATGATCGTCGGTACGCGGGACAATTTCTTCGCGCTGGGCGGCGATTCGATCAAGGCGATCCAGATGGGCAGCCGCCTGCACAAGCACGGATGGAAGCTGGAGATGAAGGACTTGTTCCAGCACCCAACGATCGAGCAGGTGATTTCATACCTGCAGCGGGCCGAAACGAAACCGGCAGATCAGGGACCGGTACAGGGCGAAGTGCTGCTGACCCCGATTCAGCAGTGGTTTTTCGAACGGAACTTTACCGATCGCCATCACTGGAACCAGTCGATTATGCTGCATGCCCCGTCCGGCTTTGATCCGGCGCTTGTCCGGTTCACGCTGGCCAAGCTTCTTGAGCACCACGACGCGCTGCGGATGGAATATGTGATCGAGCAAGGCGGACATGGGGAGCCGGTGCAGGTCGTTCAGCATTACCGCGCACCCGAGGACGTTCGTCCGGATGTGGAAGTGATTCGGGTGACCGGAGCGGCCGCTCAGTTGGAACAAGCGGTACAGCGCGAGGCGGAACGGCTCCAGGGCAGCCTGGACCTGACCGGGGGCGTACTGACGAAAGCAGTGCTTTTCCAAACGGATCACGGCGATCACCTGCTGCTGGTCATCCACCATTTGGTGGTCGACGGGGTATCCTGGCGGATTTTGCTGGAGGACTTGGCATCCGGTTATCTTCAAGCCTCCAGGGGCGAAGCGTTGATTTTTCCGCAAAAAACGCATTCCTTCCAAGACTGGGCTTCCGGGCTTGCCGACTATGCCGGATCCAAGGCGTTACTGAAGGAAACGGATTACTGGCGTGAGCTGGAGAGCCGCGCGATCGCTCCGCTGCCCAAAGGTCAAGAAGCTGCCGATCAGCGGATGCGTCATGCCCGGACGGTTGATTTTGCGCTCACCGCCAAGGAAACGGAACAGCTGACGACAGTGGCCCATGAGGCGTACCGCACGGAAATGAACGATTTGCTGCTGACGGCGCTTGGTCTCGCTGTGAAGGAGTGGAGCGGAAATGAGCAAATCCTGGTCAACCTGGAGGGGCACGGACGTGAAGATGTTGTTGGAGACGTGAACATCTCGCGCACGGTCGGCTGGTTTACGAGCCAATATCCGGTGGTGCTCGAAATGGGGCGGTCCACGGATTTAGCTTTCCAAATCAAGCGGATTAAGGAAGATTTGCGCCATGTTCCGAACAAGGGCATCGGCTACGGCATTTTGCGGTACTTGACGCAGGAGGAGCATAAAGCAGGGCTGGCTTTCTCCCTGCGCCCGGAAATCAGCTTCAACTATTTGGGACAGTTTGCGGCTATGGAGCAATCAGGGCTGTTTGTGCGCTCCGCTTTGCCGATGGGCAGCCCGCTCAGTCCGAATTCGGAGAAATTGACCTCGCTCGACGTGGTCGGGTTTATCGAAGAAGGCGTCCTGCGCATGAGCATCGCCTACCATTCACTGGAATACGAAGCCGGGACGATGTCGTCTTTGAGCGAAAGCTTCAAAACCCATTTGCTGCGGCTGCTCGAGCATTGCCTGAACCAAACGGGCGGCACACTTACGCCAAGCGATCTGGGCGACGACGAGTTAACGTTGGATGAGCTTGATCAACTGCTTCAGCTTTTTTAAATCAGAGGAAAACTTGGATGAGGTGGACTTATGGATAAACAAACAATACAAAAGGTGTACCCGTTAACGCCGATGCAGGAAGGCATGCTGTACCACGCCATGCTGGATCCGGAGTCTTCATCTTATTTCACCCAATTGGAGCTGTGCATTTCCGGGCCGTTCGACCGGGCGATTTTGCAAAAAAGCATGGATCAGCTTGTCCGCAGTTACGATATTTTGCGCACGGTGTTCGTGTATCAGCAGCTGCAGCGGCCGCGTCAAGTTGTCCTCGCAGAGCGCAAGGCGGAGGTTTATTTTGAAAATATCGCAGGCCTCCGGCCCGAAGAGCGCCAGCAGGCCATCGCCCGCCATAAACGGGAGCTTCAGGCCCAGGGCTTTGATTTGGCCAAAGACCAGTTGTTCCGCGTCTCCCTGTTCCAGCTTGACTCGGAGCGGTTCCATCTGATTTGGAGCAACCATCATATTTTGCTGGACGGCTGGAGCATGGGCGTGCTGATGAAGAAGCTGTTCGGGTATTATGAGGCCTTCCGCCTGAACCGGCCGCTCCCGAGCGGGCAAGACAAGCCGTATGCCGACTACGTCAAATGGCTGGACAAACTGGACAAGGATGAAGCGTTCGCGTACTGGGACAAGCGCCTGGCGGATTTTGAAAAGCCGACCTCCGTACCGCACTGGAAAACGGCCGCGGACCGCGAGGAAGTGTACCGGAACGAAATGTACACGTTCGTCTGGGATAAACAGCTCGTTGATTCGCTTAAAGAGATCGCCAACCGTTATCATGTGACGCCGCCCAATTTGTTTCAGGCGTTGTGGGGGGCACTGCTCGGCAAGTATAACTACACGGATGACGTCGTATTTGGCACCGTCGTGTCCGGGCGTCCCTCGGCCATTCACGGCATCGAAAACATGGCCGGCCTGTTTATCAATACGATCCCGGTGCGGGTAACAGCCGAGCCTGAGGCCGGCTTTGCCGATCTGGCCCGATCCGTACAGCAGCATGCGCTCGAAGCCGAGAAGTACGATTATGTGCCGCTGTACGACATCCAGAAACGTTCGGTGCTCAAAAATCATCTCGTGGGCCATCTTGTGGCCTTCGAGAACTATCCGCTGGACCGCGAGCTGCAAAATGGCGGCATGGAGCAGAGACTCGGTTTCTCGATCCAGGTGGCCGACGCTTTTGAACAGACAAATTACGATTTTAATCTGATCGTTTACCCCGGCGAGGAATGGTCGCTCAAAATGATGTACAACGCCGCCCTCTACGACGAGGAGTGGATCGGCAAAATAGCCGGCCATTTGACCCGCATCGCCGAAGAGCTCGCCCGCAATCCGGAGCTGGAGGTGGGCAAGGTCAGCCTGCTGACGGAGCGGGAAAAAGCCGAGGTGCTGAACGCGTTCAACGATACGAAGCGGGATTACCCGCGCGAGCGGACGATTCCCGAGCTGTTCGAGGAACAGGTCCGGCTTGCGCCGGAGCATGTCGCCGTCGTGTTTGGCGGACGGCGGATGACCTACCGCCAGTTGAACGCTGCGGCGGGGCGGCTGGCGCGAACGCTGCGGGAGCGGGGCTTGAAGCCGAACGAGGCGGCAGGCATCATGGCGGAGCGGTCGATCGAGGCGGTCGTCGGCATTTTGGCGATATTAAAAGCAGGCGGCGCGTATTTGCCGATCGATCCGGATTATCCGCAGGACCGCGTCCGCTACCTGATTGAGGACAGCGGCATGAAACTGGTGCTGGTGCAGCGCGGCCGGCCGGAAGAATCGCTGGGGCAAGGCACGGGTTCTGCGGCGGATGTTGAGATTTTGCCGATCGATCTGGATGCCGTTGCCGGCGAAACCGGGGCTCGGGGTGAGGCGGAAGCGGATGCGGAAGTGGTCAACCTCCCGCCGGTGAATAAGCCCGAGGATCTGGCTTATGTCATGTATACCTCCGGCTCCACGGGCCAGCCCAAAGGCGTAATGGTGGAGCACAGAAACGTCGTGCGCCTGGTCAAAAATGCCGGGTACATCCCTTTCGGCGAGCAGGACCGCATGGCGCAAACGGGTGCGATCAGCTTTGACGCCAGTACCTTCGAGCTGTTCGGAGCGCTGCTGCACGGCGCCTCGCTGCATCCCGTGTCCAAGGAAACCTTGCTGGACGCGGACGGTTTTGCGGGCTTCCTGAGCGAGCGGCAAATCACCACGCTGTGGCTAACGTCCCCGCTGTTCAATCAGCTGGCCGGGCAAAACGCGGCGATGTTCGCCGGCCTGCGGCATTTGATCATCGGCGGCGACGCGCTCGTTCCCGGATTCGTCAATCAAGTCCGGGAGGCTTGCCCGGTGCTTTCCCTCTGGAACGGTTACGGCCCTACGGAAAACACGACGTTTTCCACCGTCCTTCTGATCGGGGAGGCTTATGCGGAGCGGATTCCAATCGGCAGACCGATCGGCAATTCCACGGCTTACATCGTGGACGCGAACGGGCAGCTGCTGCCGGCCGGCGTACCGGGGGAATTATGCGTGGGCGGGGACGGCGTGGCCCGCGGCTATTTGAACCGCCTGGAGCTGACGGAGGAGAAGTTCGCCGCGAGTCCTTTTGTTCCCGGCGAGAAGCTGTACCGCACGGGGGACTTGGCCCGCTGGCTGCCGGACGGAAACATCGAGTTTATGGGCCGGATCGACAATCAGGTCAAGGTGCGGGGCTTCCGCATTGAACTAGGAGAAATCGAGTCGCGGCTGCTGCAGGTCGAAGGCGTAAGCGAAGCGGCGGCGGTTGTGCGGCAGGATCAGGCCGGCGAGAACGTCTTATGCGCCTACGTCACCGCAGAGCGGGAATTCGCCGCCGGAGAGCTGCGCTCGGCATTGACGAAGCTGCTGCCGGATTACATGCTCCCGTCCTCCATTACGCAGTTGGAACAAATGCCGCTCACGGCCAACGGCAAAGTGAACCGGCGGGAGCTGCCGGAGCCGGGGGATCTCGGCCAGGAAGCGGCCGCTGCCTATGCGGAGCCCGAAAGCGAAACGGAACGGCAGCTTGCCGCGATTTGGCAGGAGGTGCTGGGCGTTTCGCGCATTGGCGCAAACGACGATTTCTTTGCACTGGGCGGACATTCGCTGAAGGCGATGATGCTGACCGCGAAAATCAAACAGCAGCTCGGGTGGGACATCCCGATCAAGGCGCTGTTCGACCGGCCGACGATTCGCGGCTTGGCCCGGTATTTCACGGAGCCGGATACGGTCAATCAAGCGGAAGCAGGTACAGGCGGGAAAGCGGGGCATACATCTACGGCGGGAGCGCTTGATCCGCTTGTCCGCGCCCTCGCAGGAGCGCATTATCCGGTTTCCTCGGCCCAGCGGCGGATGTACATCTTGAACCAGCTGGGGGATGGCGGAACCGGCTATAACATTCCCGCCGTCCTGCTGCTCGAGGGGGAACTGGATCAGCCCCGTCTGGAAGCCGCTTTTCAGGCGATGATGAACCGCCATGAGATACTGCGGACTTCGTTTGAGATGGCGGACGGCGAGCTCGTGCAAAACATCCATGAGCATGTCCCGTTCCGCCTGACATGCACGGCGGCAGCCGAAGAAGAGGGCGAAACGCGGATTCGCGAATTTATCCGGCCGTTTGATTTGGGCGAGACGCCGCTCGTCCGCGCGGAGCTGCTGCAGCTCGGAGAGCAGCGCCATCTGCTGCTGATCGATATGCACCATATCATTTCGGACGGCAGTTCGACGGGCATCCTGATCCGTGATTTGGCGCAGCTTTACGCGGGTGAGGACCTGCCTGAGCCGAATCTGCACTATAAAGATTTTGCCGTTTGGCAGCATGCGCCGGCTCAGCGTGAGTATATGAAGCGCCTGGAGCGATATTGGTTGGATACGTTCGCCGGAGACCTTCCGGTGCTCGATCTGCCAACCGACTTTGCCCGGCCTGCCGTGCAGAGCAATGCCGGCGAACGATTTGTTTTCGGCGTTGACGGGGAGCTGGAGCGGCGGATTAACCGGTTGACGGCCAAGACGGATACGACCTTGTACATGTTTTTGCTGGCGGCGTATAACGTTTTGCTGTCCAAGTATGCTGCCCAGGAAGATATCGTGGTCGGCTCCCCGGCCGCCGGCCGCACGATGGCCGAAATTCAGGACGTACCGGGCATGTTCGTCAATACGCTGCCTCTGCGGAACGCGCCGGAAGGCGGCAAGACGTTCGAACAGTTTTTGTTCGAAGTGAAGGAAACTTGCTTGCAGGCGTTCGAGCATCAAAATTACCCGCTGGAAGAATTAATCGAAAGACTGCCTCTTGAGCGGGATATGAGCCGCAACCCTCTGTTTAGCGTGTCGTTGAATATGCTGAACATGGATGTGCCCGCCCTGAAGCTGGGAGAGCTGCAAATTTCCTCGTATTCGGTGATGCACCGGACGGCGAAATTCGATCTGACGCTGGAAGCTGTTCAGAAGCCGAACGGTGAAGGCGGAATCGGACTTAGCTTTGATTACGCCGCCGCGTTGTTCCGGCCGGAGACGATCCGGCGCTGGAGCGGACATTTGCTGCAAATTATCAAATCCGTCGTCGATCGGCCGGCGATCCGTCTGGAGGAGATCGAGCTGATGACGGCCGCCGAACGCGAGCATTTGCTGGCAGGGCTCCGCGATAATCGGACGGACTATCCCGCGAAGCAAACGTTCTATGGCTTGTTTGAACAGCGTGCGTTTGAGACGGAAAATTCCGTGGCCGTAGTTGATGAGGCTCTCAGCCTGACCTACCGCGAGCTGAATGAAAAAGCCAATCGGGCAGCATGGGCGCTCCGGCAGCGCGGGGTGAAGGCCGGGCACATCGTCGGGCTGCTAGTGGATCGTTCCACTGACATGATCGTATCGATTCTGGCGGTGATGAAGGCGGGCGGCGCTTTCCTGCCGCTCGATCCGGAATTTCCGGAACAGCGAATCCGCTACTGCCTGGCCGATAGCGGAGCGCGCCTGATTATCAGCGAGCGGAAGTATGCCGGCTTCTTGTCCGGCGGGGTGGAAGCGGACATGCTGGACATCCGGGACGGAAGCTGGTTAAGCGATCAGACCGGTACGCCGGATGCGGCAAGCGGTCCGGACGATTTGGCTTATGTCATTTATACGTCCGGAACGACGGGAAATCCGAAGGGCGTCAAGCTGAAGCACCGGGGACTGGTCAATTACGTCTCCTGGTTCATGAAGCAGGCGGAGCTGTCCCCCGCGGACAAAACGGCGCTGTTGTCTTCGTTTGCCTTCGATTTGGGCTATACGAGTCTGTTCCCGATCCTGCTGGCCGGCGGCGAGCTGCATATCGCTGCCAAGGAAACGTACACCGATCCGGAGCGGCTAACGGCTTATCTGGACCGGCAGGGCATGACTTATATAAAGCTGACGCCGTCTTTATTTCATATGATCGTGCATTCCTCAAGCTTTGAAGCTTCGCGGCAGCTGCAATCGCTGCGGCTGATCGTGATGGGCGGGGAGAAAATCAATCCTGCCGATCTCAAGCTGTACCATCGGAAATACCCGGGGGCGGCGCTGATGAATCACTACGGTCCGACGGAATCGACGATCGGCATCATTGCGCAGCGCATCGACATGCAGCGGCTGGCGGAATTTGCGGCGCGTCCGACCGTCGGCCGGCCGATTCATAACGCCGAAGCTTATATTTTGAACGGCGGCCGCAAGCTAGTCCCCGCAGGCGCGGCCGGAGAGCTGTACCTGGCCGGTCCCGGACTGGCGGAAGGCTACTTGAACCGTCCCGATTTAACGAGCGGGAAGTTTGTGGAAAATCCGTTTTCACCGGGAACCTTGATGTACCGAAGCGGAGACCTCGCCCGCTTGCTGCCGGACGGGCAAATCGAGTTTTTGGGCCGAATGGATGACCAGGTGAAAATCCGCGGCTATCGCGTCGAGCTTGGCGAAATCGAAGCGGCGCTGCTGCAGCATGAGCAGGTCGGCGCGGCGTACGCGACCACAATTGCGGAAGGCTCGCTGCCGCCGGAGCTATGCGTTTATTTTGCGGCAGGCATACCGCTCGCCGCCTCAGAGCTGCGGGAATGGTTGTCCGGGCAGCTGCCAACGTATATGGTGCCGACCTATTTCGTGCAAATGGACTCCATCCCGCTGACGGCCAACGGCAAAATCAACCGCAAAGCGCTTCCGGAGCCAACGTTTGCAAGACCGGACGGGAGCGGCTGCGTTCCGCCGCAGACCGAAACCGAAGCCGAGCTTTGCCGGATTTGGCAGGAGACGCTTGGCGCGGAATCCGTCGGCGTACAGGATAACTTTTTCGATTTGGGCGGCCATTCCCTGAAAGCGATGCAACTGATCAGCCGCATCCACGCGAAGTGGAAAAAAGACATTCCGCTCAAGGTGATTTTTGACCGGCCGACGGTACGCCAGTTGGCGCACTATATGGAGGCGGCGGAGCGGGAAGGGCAGCTGCGGTTCACGGAAAGCGGAATCGTTCCGGCGGCCAAACAAGATTATTATCCGGTTTCCTCCGCGCAAAGACGGATGTACGTCCTGCATCAATTCAATCCGGGCGTCAGCTACAACATGCCATCCGTGCTGCTGCTCGAAGGCGAACTGGATGTGCTGCGGCTGGAGCAGGCGCTGAATTTGCTGGTGCAGCGGCATGAGACGCTGCGTACCTCGTTTGCGGAAGTCGACGGGGATCCGGTTCAAATCGTTCATGAACAAGCCCCGGTAGAGTTAATCCGAATGGAAGTGGATGAGGAGGAGGCGCAGCTGAACATCGGCGCGTTTATCCAGCCGTTCGATTTAAGCGCCGCCCCGCTGCTGCGCACCGGGCTGCTCCGGATTTCCGGCCGGCGCCATCTGCTGCTGATCGACATGCACCATATTATTGCGGACGGCATCTCCCGGGAGATTTTCGTCAAGGAAATCGCCCTGCTGTATCGCGGGGAGGCGCTTCCGGCGCTGCGGCTCAGCTACAAGGATTACACGATGTGGCAAAACGAGCCCGCTCAGCGGAAGCACATTTCCGGACAGGAGCGGTATTGGCTGGAGCAGTTTGCGGAGGACGTTCCCGCGCTGAATTTGCCGACGGATTACCCGCGCCCGGCGGTGCAAAGCTTTGACGGCGATGCGGTGCGCTTTGCCGCAAGCCGGGAGACGGCGCAGCAGGTGCGCAGGTTCATCATGGAAACCGGAACAACATTCCATATGGTGATGCTGGCCGCATTCAACGTGTTTCTCAGCAAGCTGACGGGCCAGGAAGATATCGTGGTCGGGTCCGTGGCGGCCGGACGAACAAGCCCGGAGGTCAGAGATATGCCCGGCATGTTCGTCAACACGCTGGCGCTGCGCAGCCGCCCGGCAGCGTGGAAAACGTTCCGCCAGCTTGTGCTGGAAGTGAAGGAAACCGCTCTGGAGGGCTTGGAGCATCAGGATTACCCGTTTGAGGAATTGGTCGGCAAGCTGGATTTGCCGCGGGATTTGAGCCGCAATCCGCTGTTTAACGTCATGCTGACGGTGGAAAATCCGGACAAGGAAACGTTCCGGCTGGATCGGCTGAGTATCAGCCCCTATGAGGTTTCGAGCGGCGTCGCCAAGTTTGATCTGACGTTCGGCGCGTTTGAACGGGGCGAGGACATCGGGCTTCAACTGGAGTATGCCAGCGATTTGTTTAAAAAGAGCACGATCCTGCGTTGGAGCGGGTATTTGCAGGAGCTGCTGAAGGCCGTTACAGCCTGCCCCGATCTGGCTTTGTCGACGGTCGATATGGTGCCGGCGTCCGAAAAGCTGCGGAGGCTCGATTGGAACGAGACGGAGCTGGACGTGCCGGAGGATGCGACGATCCACCGGCTGTTCGAGGAGCAGGCGCTGCGGACGCCGGACCGTCCGGCGGTAACTTATCGCGGGCGGTCGTGGACGTACCGGGAGCTGAATGCGCGGGCGAACCGGCTGGCCCGCCTGCTGATCGCCAAAGGCATCGGCGCGGAAAGCAGGGTTGGCATCATGGTCAAGCCGTCGTTGGAGATGGCCGCGGGCGTGCTCGGCATCCTCAAATCCGGAGCGGCGTACGTGCCGATCGATCCGGATTATCCCGAGCAGCGCATCGCTTATGTGCTCGCCGATAGCGGCGCGCCGGTGCTGCTGACGCAAAGCGGCTTGCCCGTGCCGGCGGAATACGGCGGCGAGGTGCTACGGCTGGACGGCGACGGAGCGGCGTCCGTGCTGGCCGGAGAAGTCGGTCTGTCCGACGAACTCAATCCGCTCACGGTGGCAGGAGCGCATCATCTGGCCTATATGATCTATACGTCGGGAACGACCGGCCAGCCGAAAGGCGTTATGGTCGAGCACTATTCTTTGGTGAATTTGTGTTACTGGCATAACAAGGCTTTCGAAGTCACCGCCGAGGACCGCAGCGCCAAATACGCCGGGTTCGGGTTTGACGCTTCCGTGTGGGAGCTGTTCCCGTACTGGATGGCCGGGGCGAACATCCATGTGATCGACGAAGCGATCCGGATGGACATCGTGCGGCTGAACGAGTACTTCGAGCAGCACGGGATCACGATTGCGTTCCTGCCGACGCAGTTGTGCGAGCAGTACATGGAGCTCGACAACCGCTCGCTGCGCGTGCTGCTGACCGGAGGGGACAAGCTGAAGCGGACGGTGGAGCGCCGCTACAAGCTGGTCAACAACTACGGTCCGACGGAAAGCACGGTGGTGGCGACAAGTACGGTGAACGGCCCCGCGGAGGAGATTTTGACGATCGGGCGGCCGATCGCGAACACGCGCATCTACATCCTGGGCGCGGAGGGTGAGCTGCAGCCGGTCGGCGTGCCCGGGGAGCTGTGCATCGCGGGACGTGGACTGGCCCGGGGCTATAACAACCGGCCGGAGGAGACGCGGGAGAAGTTCGTGGAGGACCCGTTCGCACCAGGTGAGCGGATGTACCGCACGGGCGATTTGGCGCGGTGGCTGGAAGACGGCAGCATCGAATATTTGGGCCGCAAGGACCTGCAGGTGAAAGTGCGGGGCTTCCGGATCGAGCTGTCGGAAATCGAGGCGCAGCTCGTCGTGCATCCGGCGGTACAGGCGGCGGTCGTGGCCGGCATCCGGGATGCGAGCGGCAATACCGCCTTGTGCGCCTACGTGGTGCCGGAATGGCTGCTGGAAGGCGAGCTGCAGGACGATTTCACGCAGACTCTGCAGGCCGCTCTGGCGCAAAAGCTGCCGGAATACATGGTGCCGCAGCACTGGGTGCAGATGAGTGAGCTGCCGCTGACGCCCAACGGCAAGGTGGACCGGCGGGCGCTGCCGCAGCCGGAAATGACAGCGGTGGCGGCGGATCACAAGGAGCCGGCAAGCGAACTGGAAACGCTGCTGGCGGAGATTTGGCAGGACGTGCTGGGCCTGATGATCGTCGGCACGCGGGACAATTTCTTCGCGCTGGGCGGCGATTCGATCAAGGCGATCCAGATGGGCAGCCGCCTGCACAAGCAGGGATGGAAGCTGGAGATGAAGGACCTGTTCCAGCACCCAACGATCGAGCAGGTGATTCCTTACCTGCAGCGGGCCGAAACGAAACCGGCAGATCAGGGACCGGTACAGGGTGAAGTGCTGCTGACCCCGATTCAGCAGTGGTTTTTCGAACGGAACTTTACCGATCGCCATCACTGGAACCAGTCGATTATGCTGCATGCGCCGTCCGGCTTTGACCCCGGACTGCTCCGGGAAACGCTGAATCGCATACTCGAGCACCACGACGCGCTTCGCATCGTTTTTACGCAGCAGGACGAACGGATCGTGCAGTACAACCAGGGCTTATCCAAGGTCGAGGACGATTGCCATCTGGAGATTATTGATCTGCGCGGCGCAACCGGTTTGGAAGGGCGCATTTCCGCCCATGCCAACGAGGTGCAGGGCAGGTTCGAGCTGAACCGGGGACCGCTGCTGCAAGCGGCGATGTTCCAAACGGATCAAGGCGACCATCTGCTGCTGGCCATCCACCATTTGGTCGTCGACGGCGTATCCTGGCGCATTTTGCTGGAGGATATAGTTTCCGGTTACCGGCAGGCGGTGAGAGGAGAGCGCATTGCATTCCAGGAAAAAACGAACTCCTTCAAGGACTGGGCGGCGGGACTTGCGGACTATGCGAATTCCGAAGCCTTCCTGAAGCAGCGGTATTACTGGCGGGAGCTGGAAACGGCGCACATCATTCCGCTTCCGAAGGATAACCTGGCCGCTTCCCGCAAAGTGAAGGACGCGGGGGCCCTGTCGTTTGAGCTTTCGCCGGAAGAGACGCGCCTCTTGCTGACGAAGGTTCACGAGCCGTACGGTACGGAAATGAACGATATTTTATTATGCGCGCTCAGCCTGGCGATCCGGGATTGGACGGGGGAACCGACCATGGCGATCAACCTGGAGGGGCACGGCCGGGAAGAGATCATTCCGGGAATCAACATTTCCCGCACGGTAGGCTGGTTTACCGCACAGTATCCGCTCGTGCTGGATATCGACCGTTCCGCTCCGCTGCCGGACTTGATCAAAAGCATGAAGGAAACCTTGCGCTCCGTTCCGCATAAAGGGGTTGGCTACGGGATTTTGCGCTATTTGACGGACGAGGCGCATAAAGCGGGGCTGCGGTTTGAGCTGGCGCCGGAAATCAGCTTCAATTACTTGGGCCAATTCGATCAAGAGGTACAGACGGAGCTGTTTGGCCCTTCGCCTTATGACATGGGTCATCAGACCAGCCGGGAATCGGAAAGCCTCTACGCGTTGAACTTCAGCGGTCTGGTTCGGGGCGGCCGCCTGATCGTCACGTGCTCCTTCAACAAGCAGCAATATTTGCGCAGTACGATCGGAGACCGGATGGATGCCTTCAAGCGGCATCTGCTTGAGCTGATCGAGCATTGCACCGCCAAGGAGGACCGCGAGTTTACGCCAAGCGATTTCAGCGCGGGGGATTTGCAGATGGAGGAAGTCGGGGACATTTTCGACGTACTGGCGGAAAATTTAAACTAACTTGCAGTGGGGGCGAACGAATTGAGTCAATTTTCTAAGGACCAGGTGCAGGATATTTATTACTTGTCGCCGATGCAGGAAGGGATGTTGTTTCATACGCTGCTGCATCCAGGCCAGAGCTTTTATATCGAGCAGATCGCCATCACGGTCAAGGGGGATTTCCGCACGGAATTACTGCAGAAGAGCATGGATGCGATCGTGGACCGGCACGATATTTTTCGCACTGTGTTTGTCCACGAAAAAATGAAGCGTCCTGTCCAGGTCGTGCTCAAGGAGAGACAACTGCCGATTCGAGAAATCGATCTTACGGACCTTGCGGAGGATGAGCGGAAGCGGCGCATTGAGGCTTACAAGCGTCAGGACAAAATAACGGGCTTCGACTTATCCCGGGAAATCCCGATGCGGGCTGCCGTGTTCCAAACAGGACCGGACCGGTACGAGTGGGTTTGGAGCTACCATCATATTTTGCTGGACGGCTGGTGCTTCGGCATCGTCACCCGGGAGCTGTTCCAGGCATACCGCTCTTTGCGGCAGGGCGAGCCGTGCCGGTTTCAGCCGGTCAAGCCTTATAAAGAGTACATCAAATGGCTGGAACGGCAGGACAAGGAAAAGTCGCTGAGCCATTGGGAACGGCATTTGGCCGGTTTTGCCGGTCAGACGACGTTCTCCGAGCAGCGCAATAAGCCTTCCGCTCCGGGAGGATATACAGCGGCGGAAACGTATTTCAAGCTATGCGAAGAGCGGACCAGTGCTTTTTCCGGACTGGCCCGGCGGCGGCAGGCGACGCTCAGCACCGCCCTTCAGGCGGCCTGGTCGGTCCTGCTGGGCAGGTATCAGCGCTCGGACGATATCATATTCGGCACGGTCACTTCGGGCCGCCCGGCGGAAATCGCCGGCGTGGAGAGCATGGTCGGCTTGTTTATCAATGTCGTCCCGAGCCGGATCCGGCTTGGTGAAGAGATGTCTTTCGGACAATTGGTTTCCGTGATTCAAGACCAATTGCTGGAATCGGAGGCGCACCGGTACGTGCCCCTCTACGATATTCAGAGCCGGGCGGGACAGCCGGAATTAATCGATCATATCATCGTGTTTGAAAATTATCCGCTGCAGGAGACCGATCCGCTGCAGGAGGAGCGGGACCTGGGTTTTACGACGGGCCACACGAGCGTGGACGAGAAATCCAATTACGACCTGAACCTGATGGCTTCGCCCGGCGACGAGCTGATTTTGAAAATCGCCTACAACGCACAGGTGTTTGAGCCTTCGTTTATCGGGCGTTTACAGGAGCAGCTGTTGGAAATCATCGATCAGGTCTGTCAAAATCCGGACATTCGGCTTGGAGAAGTGCGCCTTGTTCCCGGGGAGGAAGAACGCCGGCTGTTGACGGAGTTTAACCCCGAGGTTGCCGAGGGCTCCCGTCATCCCGCCGTACGGCTGCCGATCCCGGCGTGGTTCGAGCTTCAGGTCAAGCGGAAGCCCGACCAAATTGCGCTGGTCACGGAAGAAGCAACCTTCACCTATGCGGAGCTGAATGCGCGGGCCAACCAACTGGCCCGGAAGCTTCGGGCTGAGGGGGTAGGCCGCGGCACGATCGTGGGGATGCTGGCGCACCGCTCCGCGGAGATGATTATCGGCATCATGGCCGTGCTGAAAGCCGGCGGCGCTTATCTGCCGATCGACCCGGAATATCCGGAGCAGCGCATCCGCTACATGTTGGAGGACAGCGGCGCTTCGCTGCTGCTTACGCAGCGGGTTTTGGAAGATCGGCTCGCCGGGCTTTATGAAGGCCCTCGCTTGATTCTTGATGATCCGGCGCTTTATTGCGGTGATATGGGAAATCCGGCACCCGCGGCCGGCCCGGACGATTTGGCTTACGTGATTTATACGTCAGGAACGACCGGGAATCCGAAAGGCACGCTGACGACGCACGCCAACATCACCCGGGTCGTCAAGCATACGAACTATATCGACATTAGCCCGGACGATACGCTGTTGTCCTTATCGAACTATGCGTTTGACGGCTTCGCCTTCGACCTGTTCGGGGCGCTGCTGAACGGGGCCAAGCTGGTCGTCGCCGGCAGCGAAATGATTATGCACATCGGCAAGCTGATGCAATTGATCGAGCGGCAGCGGATTACGGTCATGTTCGTCACGACCGCGCTGTTTCATTTGCTGGTTGACGCCGGTACCGCGTGGATGAGCGGCATCCGCAAGGTTTTGTTCGGCGGGGAGCGCTCCTCGGTAAATCATGTGCGAAAGGCGCTGGAAGGCATGGGGCCGGGCAAAATCATCCATGTGTACGGCCCGACCGAAACGACCGTTTTTGCCACGTTCCATCCCGTGGATCAGGAGATTTCCGGATCGGCCGTTTCGATTCCCATCGGCAAGCCGCTGACTTTGACCGGCGCTTATATTCTCGGCCCGGGGAATCAACTGCAGCCCGTCGGAGCGGTGGGCGAGCTGTGTCTTGGCGGCGAAGGCGTGGCCCTCGGGTATTTGAACCGCCCGGATTTAACGGCGGCGAAATTCGTGCCGCATCCGTTTATGCCGGGGCAAACCATGTACCGCAGCGGCGATTTGGCGAGATGGCTGGAGGACGGCAGCATCGAATTTATGGGCCGCATCGACGATCAGGTGAAGGTGCGCGGCCACCGGATCGAGCTGGGCGAAATCGAGACCAGGCTGCTTGGCCATGAGCGTGTCAAAGAGGCGATCGTCCTCGCAGACCGCAGTGAAATGGGGGATATGACTTTATACGCCTATGTGGTCGGCGAGCGGGGGGCCGACCTGACGGCGGAGGATCTGGGCCGCTATTTGGCCGATGTGCTGCCCGCCTATATGGTTCCCTCCGCGTTCGTTCAACTGGAGACTTTGCCGCTGACCGCCAACGGCAAAGTCAACCGGCGGCTGCTCCCCAAACCGCAGGAAAGCCGGAGTGCGGCCGCGGCCAAAACACCGCCGCGGAACGACACCGAATCGAGGCTGGTCCGGTTGTGGACCGAGGTGCTTGGGGTGCCGCAGGTAGGCGTACACGACAACTTCTTCGCTTTGGGCGGACATTCCCTGAAGGCGATGGCGCTTTGCGCTCAAATCCTCAAGGAGTTCGGCCGGGACGTGCCGGTCGGAACGTTATTTGAAGCGCCGACGATCAGCGCCTTGGCGGCTTGCCTGCAGGATGAAGCGGCCGGTCAAAGCCCGATAACGCGGCACCCCCGGGAAATGACGACGTTCAACCCCGAGGCGCAAAGCAACCTGTTCGTTTTCCCGCCGGTGCTTGGTTACGGGATTCTGTTCCATGATCTGGCGAAGCAGCTGCCGGAGTACCGGCTGTACGCTTTCGATTTTATCGAGGCGGAGGACCGGGTCCGGCAATACGCCGACATGATGATCGAGCTTCAGCCGGAAGGAACGCTCACCCTGCTTGGCTATTCGGCCGGAGGCGGCCTGGCGTTTGAGGCGGCCAAAGCCCTGGAAGCGCGGGGGCGTTCCGTGGACCGCGTCATTATGGTTGATGCTTACCGGAAAACGGGCGTCAGCAATTTGGAGGGACGAACGGTGGAGCACGATGTGAAGCTGCTGATGGAAGCGAACAAGGATAATCCTTACCTGCAAATCGAGACGATCCGGCGAGGTCTTTCGCGCAAGATGGAAGCCTGCTACACGTATTATGTCGAGATGGTGCTCTCCGGCCGAATCGCGGCGGAGATTCATTTGATAAAGGCGCAAAACGACGGCTCCGAAGCCGTTCTGCCCGCCTGGCTGTCGGCGTGGGAGGAAGCGACAACTTCGTCCTTCCTGAAGCATCAAGGCCATGGCAGGCATGATGAGATGCTGCAAGGGCATCCGGTTTCCTTGAATGCATCGATCATCGGACGGGTTTTACAGCAGCAATATTGCATGTTGGAGGCTAAATAAGTATGAACGAACTCATCCGGCAATTGGGCCATGCGTCCCACGAACCGCAATTGATCTGCTTCCCTTTCGCGGGGGGATATTCCGCGTCGTTTCGCCCGCTGCAGCCTTATCTGCAGGGTTACGGCGAAATGCTGGCCATAGAGCCTCCGGGACACGGGAACAACCGCATGCCGCTGGTTGACGATTTCGAGCAGCTGGCGGAGCTTTACCGGCAGGCCTTGCTGCCCCGGCTCGACAAGCCGTTTGTCCTGTTTGGGCACAGCATGGGCGGACTGATGGTGTACCGGCTTGCGCAAAAGCTGGAGCGGCAGGGGATTGTTCCGCAAGCGGTCATTATTTCAGGAGCCCAGCCTCCGAATATCATTCGCACAACGGTCAGCCATCTGGATGACGAAGCGCTGCTTGAATACATCATCGGCATTGGCGGAATTCCGCCGGAGATGGCGGCGGCGAGGGAGGTGCTTGACTTTTTCCTGCCGGCCTTCAGAGCGGATTTTAAAGCGTTGGAAAGCTTTAAGCATAACGACCATTCGGTCCTGGAGACACCTGTGTTTATTTTCAACGGAGAGCAAGATGAGAAATGCATGAAATATGCGGTTGTCTGGAAAAAATGGGCCCGGCGCGTCCGCTACCATGATTTCCGGGGCGGCCATATGTATTTGCTGGCGGAGACGGAGAAGGAGAAGGTCGCGGGAGCGATCCGGTCCATCTTAACGGCCGAAATGTCAAGAAAGAGGCTGTATTCCTAATTTCGAAAGGATGAATCATGTTGATAAAAATTGTGAAACGTCAAATTGCGGTGTACACGCTTGTCCTTTTAATTATGTTCTCGGCCTTCAGCGTCACAAGCCATGCCGCGGCCATCCGGGATGGCGGTGCGAAGACCCCGCCTCCGGTTGCGGAATTCGGCATTTTGGGCTTTTTTAACCCGGATCATAAGTATTTGCTGGACGGCTTCAACCAGCTGTCGCAAAAATCCTCCGGCAAAATGAGCATTTCCGGAACGACTCTGGCTTATGAAAAGGTGGATTCGATCGGGATAACGCTGTATTTGCAAAAATGGAGCGGTTCGGTGTGGCAAAACGTGGATTCCGGAGCAGCTTACAGCACATCCGGCAAGGACGTATACACCAACGGCACGTCATATACCGTGCCTACCGGGTATTATTACCGGGTGAAAACGGTCCATTGGGTGACGAGTGGCGGGACGTACGAGCAGGGAGAACGGTTTTCGGATTATCTCCTGGTCGATTGACCATCGTGGAACCCGCATGAAACAGGAAAAGCATCCGGACGCACGCGCCCTAAAGTACGGACCGGACCGAACCGGATGTTTTCCAGTTTGCTTTCAAGAGGAAGGGGATATGCCTTCGGCCACCTTAATCATCTCTTCCTTTGAAATGCTGCCGATCATGTAAACGTAATAATTGGCTTTCAGCACTTCGAGTTTGTTGACGCCGTCTTTGGCGGCGGTAAAATAAGCCGTCCCGCCGTCAAGCCGAACGGTTTCCATCGGTTCATCCTGTCCGGCCCCCGAGCCGATCGTCGTATTGTCTTCCAGCCGGCTGAGGAAAATGCGCAGCACTTGCTGCTGCTGATTGGTAAAGGTAAAAAAGATTTGCTTCGACTTCTGCTCGTCCGAATTTACATTTGCGCTGGTTTCCGTTAACTGGTACCGGTCGGGAATATAGTCGAAACGGGGAGGAGCAAAAGCAAGCTTATCGCCGGAATTATTCGGGTCAATGATTATCGTTTCGGTCTCATTATTGTGCTTGGTTGGCGAAACTTCCGCAGGGCCGGGAGGAGCGGTTTTGGCTTTCGTACCGGGGGTGTCCTTATTTCCGAAAAAGAAGGAGATCATGTGATCCGGAAGCTCCTCCACCGTTTGATAAAGCGGGGTAAAAGCCGTTGAAACCTTCGGGTTTCCAAACAGGATGGCACCGAGCAATACGGAAGCGGCGATTACGCCGATCCTGACAGACGCTTTGCGGATCGCTCTTCGCCGCTGCATCCGCTTGATTTTGGGCCGAACTTGATGCCAGGCGTCTTTATGGCTTGGGATATGGGGGGAAGGCATTTTTCCCGCAGCTTTGGAAAATGCCTCATCAAACAGCTTTTCAAGTTCTTCCTTTTTCATCCAAACTTCCCCATTTCAGCTTCATTTTTTTCTTTAATGCCGCACGGGCGCGATGAAGTCTCTGCTTAATCGTATTTTCCGAGCAATTGAGCATGGAGGCAATTTCCTTGTTAGTGAGTTGATTCTTCCATTTCAGCTCGATCAGCAGCTGGTACTCGAACTTTAAGTTTTTCAAATTTTTTGCAATGGATTCTTCCAGCAGAATGGCTTCGATTTGAGCTTCGACAGGTTCGAGATCGGCGATTGGCTCATCTTTAAAAAAGACGCTTTCTACGTCGACTTCGTTACGGATTTTTTTTGCTTTGCGCAAATAATTAATCGTTGCATTACGGACCAGCACCTTCATCCAGGCGATGAATTGCTTCTCGTCACCGAGATTCGGCCCTTTATATAAAATTTTCAAAAAGGTCTCCTGAATAATATCTTCGGCGGCGCCATGGTCTTTTACCATATACATAATCGAACTATAGTTCAAATAATAGTAAAGCTTAAAAACCTCTTCCTGTAAACCGGCATTCAAAGCGTGAAAATTAGGGGATAAAAGCAGCAATAATTTGCTATTTTCTGACTCCATTCAGTCGGCCCTCCAGTTGTAAACTAGCAATATATTGGTATATAAGTTTATTATTGCATAAAAAGGTAAATAGTTAAATGATTTAATGCTATCTAAAAAATATTTGTCCGCCTCCCGATTTCATAAGCCTTTTTTAATGTTTATGCGTTATGCTGAGTGTAACGAAACGTATTGAAAAAGGACGTGGGATCATGGATGACAAAAGAGGCTGGCTGAAGCAGTCCTTCGGCAAACGGCTCAATCGGATTCACAGCTGGAACGCGTGGGTTTTGCTGCTGCTGACGATTACGGGCGTCGTGCTCAGCATCGGCGCGATTCGCGGGGATCTCGGCGGCTTCAGGGTGACGCTCAAGCAGCTGCACATTGTGCTTGGCGTCGCTTCGATTCTGCTCATCGCGCTGTACGCGCCGATGATCCGCAAGCACTGGCGGCAAATCCGCGGGCGCAGGGGCCAGCGCGGCAATTTGCTGCTCGTGCTGGCGCTCCTGCTCGGCTGGAGCGCGTCGGGCGTCGTCCTGTGGCAGTTCCGCCACCTGCCGCCGGCCTGGAACAACACGGCACTCCTCATCCATGATCTGCTGACCTGGTTCGGAGTGCCGTATGCCCTCTACCACGCCATCTCGCGCAGCAGATGGCTGAAGCGCCGCCAGCGCGCGGAGCAAGCCGCCGCTGCCGCGGCACGGCCCGCCGAGGCCCCGCCGGCGGCCGAGCCCGAACCTGCCGCCGCCGAGGCTCAGCCGTCGGCGGCGCACAAGGCAGCGCAGGCGGTCATCGCCGCGCTGAAAGATTCGCCGATCACACGCGCATCGTTCCTGCGGCTTGCTGCAGGGCTGCTGCTCGTGATCGGGGTCGGCCCCGCCTTTTACCGCTGGCTGAAAGGCGCGCTGGACACCGGCGGCAGCGACATCGCCGAGGTGGCCTCGGCCGACGGCAACCGCATGCTTCCGCCGCCGGAGCCCTTGCCCGACTCCGCCGCTGTCATCGGCGGCGGGGCGCAGGGAAATTTCCGCGTGTACACGGTTACGGAAATTCCCGCCTTTTCCTCGGATACGTGGCAGTTCGCCGTATCAGGGCTTGTCGAGCGCCCGGCGGTGTGGAACTGGGAGCAGTTCCTGAAGCTCGCGCGCACCGTGCAGGTGAGCAATTTTCACTGCGTGACCGGCTGGTCGGTTTACAATTGCACTTGGGAAGGCATTCCGCTGAAGCAGCTGCTGGCAGCGGCCGGGGTTAAGCCGGATGCCAAATTTGTCAAATTTTATTCCGGCGATAAAGTGTATACGGATGCTTTGTCGCTGGAGCAGGCGGAGATGGACGACGTGATGGTCGCCGTCATGATGGACGGCAAGCCGATCCCGCAAAAGCTGGGCGGTCCGGTGCGTCTGATCGTGCCGAAAATGTACGCCTACAAATCGGTCAAATGGCTGCAGGCTATCGAATTGATCGACAAGGAGCACATCGGATATTGGGAAGTGAGAGGCTACGATAACGATGCGTGGGTGAACCGAGGGTAATATCAAGGGTAAAATCAGGGGAATACCTGACTGACTTTCCCGGCGTTTTTTGATATAGTTATGAAAACGGGCGCTGATCGGAAATGAGGGTATGGTTTATGGAAATTTTGTCTGTTAATGTCGGGATGCCGCAGACGTTTGAGTTTGGCGGAAAAGAGCTGGTTACGGGGATTTATAAATCTCCGGTCAGCTCTCCTTTGCATGTGTCCAAAACCCAACTTGACGGAGACGGCCAGGCCGACCTGGTCTATCACGGCGGCGAGGATAAAGCGCTATGCGTTTACTGCGTGGAGCATTACGCTTACTGGGAGAGCACGTTGGAAAAGGAAATGACGTACGGAGCGTTCGGTGAAAATTTGACGGTGCGCGGGCTTCTGGAAGAGGAAGTGGGCATCGGCGACACGTATGAGATCGGAGATGCGGTCGTGCAGGTGTCTCAGCCGAGACAGCCTTGTTTTAAGCTGGCGAAGCGGTACGATGTCGTCGATTTGCCCGTCCGGGTGCAGGATAGCGGTTTTACCGGGTATTATTTTCGGGTTTTGCAGGAAGGCGCGATTCCTGTCTCTCCCAAGGTGAAGCTGCTCGCCAAAGATCCCGCAGGAGTAACGGTCGCTTATGCCAACCGGATTAAATATCATGACAAGGACAATGTCGAGGGCATCCGCCGTATTTTGGCCGTAGAGGCTTTGTCCGGAAGCTGGCGGCAGTCGTTTCAGAAGCGGCTTGCCGAGCTGGAGCCATGATCGCCGGCGTCATTTTGGCCGGAGGGCTGAACCGCCGCATGGGCGGCCGGATGAAGGCGCTCCTGCCTTACGAAGGCAGGCCGATGCTGCTCGTACAGCTCGCCGAAATGGCGAAGCTTTGCCGCCGGACGCTCGTCGTTACGAACAGCCCGGAAGCGGTGGAGCCGGTCCTTGCCGGATTTGCGGATACGGCAGTCGGCTGCATTCCCGACCTGTATGTGCAGGCGGGGCCGCTCGGGGGCATACACGCCGCGTGCATGGCGGCGGAGGCGGAGCATGAGCTGCTGTGGATCGTCGGCTGCGACATGCCGTTCATCTCCGCGGAAGCGGCGCGGGCGATGAGCGAACTGGCTGCACAAGCGGGCTGCGATGCGGTCGTGCCCGTGATCGGCGGGCGCAGGCATCCGCTGCACGGCGTCTACGCCAGGCGGATCGGCGCGGCAGCGGATACTATGCTGCGGCAGAAGCAGCACCGGCTGATGGATTTGCTCGACCGGATCGACTGGTTGGCGGCGGACGATGACTTTTTTCTGGAACGGGGCATATCGCCGCGGTTTGCGGCGAATCTCAACACGCCGGAGGAGTACGAGTCTGTATTTAATGGAATGAAATCTCACATTGAAGATTGAGGACAGCTAGTTTCTTTATTTTGACAAGTTTAATTATGAGGATATCTCATTGAATCACTGTGCTTTTGTGAGGAAATATGCCATAATTGACATAGAGAGAAGGTGAACTCTTATGCCAAAACAGCTCATAGACCGATTCGGGCGTGTGCATGATTATTTGCGCATATCCGTTACGGATCGCTGCAATTTACGCTGCGTTTACTGTATGCCTGAAGAGGGAATGGAATTTGAGCCCGAAAGCAGACTGATGACTTTTGAAGAAATTGCGGAAGTAGTGCGCGTGCTCGCAGGTCTCGGCGTCCGCAAGCTGAGATTGACCGGCGGAGAGCCTCTTGTGCGCAAAAATTTGGATCAATTGATCGGGATGCTGTCGGCAATCCCCGGAATTGAAGATATCGCCTTAACGACGAACGGCATTTATTTTGCCTCGCGCGCCGAAAAGCTTCGTGCGGCCGGGCTGACCCGGATCAATATTAGTCTGGATTCGCTGAAAGCGGACCGCTTTTCTTTCATTACCCGCGGCGGCGACATCCGGCGCGTGCTGGAAAGCATCGAAGCGGCCTACCGCTTGGGGATTGTGCCCATCAAGCTGAATGTAGTGCTCATGAAAGGCATCAACGATGATGAAATCGAGGATTTTTTGCAGATGACCATCGACCGCGCCATTCAGGTGAGGTTTATTGAATATATGCCGATCGGGCATCAGGACGATGAATGGAAAAGCCGCTACATTCCGCTAAGCACTGTGCTCGACCGCTGCGCGGCCAAAGGCTGGAGCGCCATGCCGGCTGAAGCGGTGTACGGAAACGGTCCTTCACGGGATTACCGGATCGAGGGGGCGCAGGGCTCTTTCGGGCTCATTCATCCGATCAGCGACCATTTTTGCGAAACATGCAACCGTCTGAGAATGACTGCGGACGGCAACATCAAGCCCTGCTTATATTGGTCGGATGAATTCAACGTCAGAAAATATGTCGGGGATGACGCGGCCGTTGAACAACTGTTTTTCCGCGCTCTGGACATCAAACCGCAAAATCATGAGATGGCTCTGGCGCTGATGAATCAGGAGCAATCCCACATGCCTACTATGCGGCGGATGTCCCAGATCGGCGGCTGAGGACTGGAGGAAGCTATTCGTGAGCAGCAGTATGAACTTGAAATTCGGGCGCACGGCGATTTCCGTCGAGCAAGCCCGGGAGCGGCTTCACAGCCACTTGATCCGCACCGCTATCGAGACGGTCCCGCTGGCTTCCGCATACGGCAGAAGGCTGGCCGGCCCGGTGCATGCGGATCACCCGGTTCCGCACTTTCGCAGATCGGGCGTCGACGGCTACGCCGTGCGGGCGGAAGATATTCGCGGGGCGTCTCCCGAACAGCCTGTCAGGCTCGCCGTCACCGAGCATATTCCAAGCGGTACGATGCCGCGGGAGACGCTTATATCCGGGGCGGCGGCCCGCATCATGACCGGAGCGCCGGTGCCGGACGGGGCCGACGCTATCGTCATGCTGGAGATGACCGACAGCCTCGCTCATCCCGATCACGGACAAGCTTCGTCCGTGCTTATAAAAAAAGCGCTCCCCGAAGGAAGCAACATAACGCAGGTGGCCGGAGAAATCCGCTCCGGCGAGCTGCTGCTTCGGCAGGGGGCGCGGATCGGCCCGGGGGAAGCCGCTATTCTCGCTTCCTTCGGCTGCAGCCAAGTGAGCGTGTACAAGAAGCCCGTAGCGGCTATCTTTTCCACAGGCTCCGAGCTGCTGAACGTCGAAGAAGCTTTGCAGCCGGGGCGCATCCGCAACAGCAACAGCTACATGCTTGCCGCTCAGGTGGAAGCCGCCGGCGGCGTACCTGTGATCATGCCCGCTTTGGCGGATGAACCGGCGCTCGTCCAGGCGGCGTTGGCCGAAGCTTTTGCCGCTGCGGATCTCGTCATTACGTCGGGGGGCGTATCGGTCGGCGACTACGACGTGCTGGTGGACGTATTCGGGCGCTGGGACGGCAAGCTTTTATTCAACAAAGTGGCGATGCGGCCCGGGACGCCGACCAGCGCTGCGGTATGGCAGGACAAGCTGCTGTTCGCTTTGTCCGGCAATCCGGGAGCGGCCTTCGTCGGATTCGAATTGTTCGTCAGGCCGAGCCTGTTGGCGATGCAGGGCTGCGAATCCCCATATCCGGAAGCGGTCAGCGCTTTTCTCGATGTCGATTATGAGAAAGGCTCGGCCTATCCCCGCTATATAAGAGGTACGACCCGCGTGGAGAACGGCAGCCTGCGGGTGAAGCCGGCGGGCATCGATAAATCGAGCATTATGGTGTCGATCAAAGAGGCGGATTGCCTCATCTGGCTCCCGGCGGGAGGGAGCGGCAGACGGCAAGGCGATGCGGTACTCATTTATCCGTTAGCATGAAAAAAGCAGCATCGGAGCGGGAGGCTCCAGTGCTGCTTTTTTGCATTTTTTTGACCGCATAAAAATGTTTAATTCTTTACAGCGCTAAAGCGCGTAGAACAGCATTCTTATCGGCGAATAAACCTACCTCTTAACGCGGCCCTCACATCCTCGAAAGACCTCGATAGAGGTTTATCTCAGTAGATAAGAAAGTATATGTTTTATACTTTTGCTTCGCATCTACCTTGATAAATGCACTCGTCCCAAAAGGACGACGGAGTCGTTTATCCTTGACATATAAGAATTTATATATTCTCGGGTTTTGGCAAGCGTAGATTCAATGAACACCGCGGCCCGGCGTCACGAAAGAGGTACCGCGCACTTTTTTAACGCCATCAGGACGCTTTTGCAACACATGTTCTTTTGCCGTCCAAAGACTGTGGTGCTGGCGTTGTGCAATGGCTCTTTCCTAATGAGCGCCTCTCCCGGTGCAGGTTGCAGTGCTGCACGGCGGGTGGTCATATGGCGGCTTGGCAGGTTGGTCTGGGGTGAAAAACCTAAGAAAGTCGAGACACTTTGTTAAGGTTAGGGGAATCAGTGGGGGCAGTGGGGCTCCAACGCGCGCCTCTCCCGGTGTAGGTCGTGGAACCGCATAATTGGACAGGAAGCGGCTTGGTAGGGAGAAAACCTGCAAAAGTGCAGGTATTTCCTGCGGAATTGGCTTATTATGGCGAAAAACCTGCAAAAGTGCAGGAATTTTTGCTGAAAGTGAGCCTGTGTCCATGTGTTCGGTGAAAAGCCTGCACTTTTGCAGGAATTGTTCGTGGCCAATGATCATGGACATAAATTCATGTATTTTTGCAGGTTTTCTTCGTGCAGGCAGGCTGTGGCAGGAATTTTCGATAATGGCAAAAAGCCTGCACAAATGCAGGAATGTTTCGTCTTCAGCGTATGAACGAAAGAAAACCTGCACTTTGCAGGCTTTCTTTCTCCGCGCAGCAAGGCGTTCAGGCCATCCGGCTCTGCGCGAGTTCCACTGTCTGACTTTCGCAGATTTTACGTGCTCAACTGACAGTGGCAAGTTTTTGGAAAGTCTCTTTTTTGCAGGTTATCTGCGAATGGCTGGTGATATTGGTCATTCATAGGTTTTTCATGCTATGCCGGCATCCTCGAAAGACTTCGATAGAGGTTTATCTCATTAAACGGCTAATTCCCAAAAATCGATATCGCGAATGAACGTCGATCCGTTTTCCGAAAAAAAGCGGATATCCCTGCTCGTCGGCTCCGGGAATATATATCCGGACATCACATGGTCGCCTTCATTAACGAACAGCTCCAGTGTCGACCGGTCCAAAAATAAATGCAAAGTCAAAATCCCGTTATCGGACTCCGCTATTTGACACGTTCTGATTCCCGCGACTCCGCCGCCGGAATGCGTTCTGTCGAAAACGACTTGCTTTGCGGCCGCATCGTATCGAATAACCGTTCTCTGCTCGCCGTCTTCCGACGCCCGAACCTGCAAGCCGAACCCGCTCGCATCCGTTTGCTGCAGATCGACCCGGATTCTCAGCTCGACGCATTCGCCGGAAATACCCCGGATGGTATGCAGCCCGCCGGGCGCAACGGAGTAGTTGTGCACGCCAATCGGATTGCGGCGCAGCAGCTTCATTTCATCGACCGGTTGAACTTGCAGCCCGCGTTCTTCGGAATAACGAAGCTCCCTCGGAATCGTCATGCAGCCTGCCCAAGTTTTGCCTGTACCTTCCTCCATAGGCATCCAGCCGAACAAAATCCGCCTTCCCCGATCATCCGACATCGTCTGCGGGGCGTAGAAGTTAAACCCTTCATCCAAAAGCCGGAATCGGCCATGCTCGTATGTTCCGCGCTCGTAATCGAGCTCGCCGACATAGTATCCCGATACGTTCGGCGCTCCCCAGCCTTCCACGCCTTGCGGGGAAAAGGCTAAAATATGTTTGCCCCCCAATTCGAACAGGTCCGGGCATTCGTGCATGTACCCCATCGTGCCGTCGCTTTCGGTCAGGACACCGACAAAATCCCAGCGCGTCAAATCGCTCGACCGGTACAGGATCACTTTGCCGCGTTCGTCTTTTTTCGTTCCGAGCACCATGTACCCAATTCCGTTATGTTTCCAAACTTTCGGATCGCGGAAATGATTGGTTTGGCCGATATCGGCCGGAGGAGCGGAAATCAGCGGGTTCACGCCGGCTTTCGCAAATTCGATTCCGTCCGCCGACACCGCCATGCACTGCTGCTGGAACAAATCGTCGGGCAAACCTTGAGGCGAAGTAAATATATTTGCGGTATAAAATACGTATAACCGGTTCTCATGCTCGATTGCACTGCCGGAGAAACATCCGTCAATGTCATACTCTTCATTCGGGGCCAAAGCAATGGGAAGATGCTCCCAATGAATCAGATCTTTACTTTTCATGTGCGCCCAGTGAATGTTTCCCCAAGTCGGAGCATACGGATTATGCTGATAAAACAAATGATATTCGCCATTATAAAAAATCAAGCCGTTTGGGTCGTTCATCCAATAGACCGGCGGACTCGCGTGATAAAGCAGCCGGTGCGGGTCCTGAATGTCTTTGGCGAGCGCCGCTTCAATCGAAGCCTGGGCTTTTTCTATCGCTTCCTTATGCGTGAATTGCGTTAATCGTCCCACTTGACATACCTGCGCTTTCCGAAATTATTTGATCGCACCCTGCGTAACCCCTTGAATAATGTAGCGCTGGGCAAACATATAGACGATGAACAGCGGAAGCACAATCATCAAGACTGCCGGCAAAAACTGCTCGTAGTTGGTCGAGTAGGTGTCGCTGAACACTTTTACCGCGAGCAGTAAAGTCAGCTTGTCTTGCCCCGCATTTTGCAAAATCAAAACGGGAAGCAAATAGTCGTTCCAGATCCACAATATGTTCAAAATGCCAATCGTGACGGTAGTCGGCGTTAAGATCGGCAGCACGATTTTGAAAAACGTTTGCCGCCGGTTGCACCCGTCGATCAGCGTCGCTTCTTCCAGCTCAAGGGGAATCCCTTTCACAAAACCGTGGTAAATGAACACCGAGAGCGAACTGCCGAATCCGAGATACATGAAAATCAGCGTCAGCTGCGGCTGCGCTTGAATCCACCCGAGCTTTTGGCCGTATACGGAAACGAGCGGGATCATAATCGACTGGAACGGGATGATCATCGAGGAGACCATCATGAAAAAAAACGTGTTGTTCAGCTTCGTATTGTTCCGCACGAAATAATGAGCGGTCATGGAGGTCAGCAGCGAGATCAATACAACGCTCAGGAGCGTGATCACGACCGTATTCCACAGGCTGCCCCAATAATTCATTTTATCCATGGCAATGGCGAAGTTCGTAAAATGAAGCGAAGTCGGCAAAGAAACGATCGATTCGACGATTTGCGCGTTCGTTTTAAACGAATTCAGCAAAACCAGCAAAAAAGGGAAGCCAAAAACGATCAGCGCCACCGATAAAATGATATAAATAAGTGTTTGTTGAACGAGATGACTTGCTCTCATTAGGCTTCAACCTCCAATTTTTTGCTGAAATAAACTTGAAGGGTGGTTACGCCTGCGACCAGGAAGAACAAAATGAAAGCTTCCGCCTGACCCAATCCGTAATCGTGAGCCTGAAACGCTTTGTTATAAATGTGCATGGAAGCCATGATCGTGCTTCCGAACGGGCCGCCTTTCGTCAGCGCCAAATTCAGGTCGTAGATCATGAATCCGTTTCTCAGCGTCAGGAATATCGTAACGATAAACGCCGGCACCATCAGCGGCAGCACCATGCGGGTAAGCCGGGTCCAACTGCTTGCGCCGTCAATCGTCGCCGCTTCCAGTATATCTTTCGGCACGCTCATCAGACCGGCAATGAGAATAACCATCATGTAGCCGACATTTTGCCAAACCGTAACAAGGACAAGCGCCCAAAAAGCTTTATGTTCATCGCCCAACCAGGAGGTCGCGAATATTTCCAAAGCAAATTTTTGACCGATGGCAACAAAAAAGCTGTTGAATAAAAACTGCCAAATAAATCCAAGCACAAGCGCGCCGATCAAATTCGGCACAAAAAAGATGGTGCGGAAAAAATTTTGCCCCTTGTTTCCCGAAGTTACGAAATAAGCCAATAAGAAAGCTATTGCATTAACTAGAGCGACAGTGATAACGACGTATTTGAGGGTCAGCCAAATGGCGCCCCAAAATTTAGAATCATGAAAGACGGCGATATAGTTGTTCACGCCCACAAAAGGCATCTCGGTCGCGATTCCGTCCCATTGAAAAAAGGTCAAATAAATGCCGTATATAAATGGAACGACGACGACGGCCAAAAACGCGAAAAGCGTCGGGCCGGTAAAAAAAAGTTGATGGCCCGCTCTCTTGAATGCATTTTTTTCAGAGATCACGCGGTACTCCTCCGCTTCGATATGAATTGAGAGTCGATGGACAAGACCATGGGTCCCATCCATCGACATGAAATGTTACTTCACATTTTTCCAGTAATCTTCGATTTCAGCCGCTAGAGCAGCCCGGTCATCCTTGCCCACGAGATATTTTTGCATCGAAGCGCCAAGCACTTTCCAGTGGTCGCCAGGTACGTAGTTGCCTGCGAAAGGAATGGACTTGCCGGCATTGTTGTAAGCTTTGATCGATTTGGCAAGAGAATCTTTAGGCTCGAGCGTAATGTTTTTGAATGCCGGAATGATACTCGCCTTGTTGACGAGGAAATCCTGGCCTGCCTTATCGTACACGATCCAGTTGAGGAATTTTTTGGCTGCGGCCTGCTGCTCCTCGGTATTTTTCGTTTTATCGATAAAAATTTGTTTGGTCGCGCCGATTGCGATGGCGGAATTTGCTTTGTCGCTTGCGTTGTTGCTCACCGGCACCGGAATGAAGCCGTATTCGCCGCTCGCGCTCGTTTTTTGCAATTCGCTGATCATCCAGTTGCCGTTAAACGTAATGCCGGCCTCGCCTTTGGCTACGGAAGCCGCGGTTTGCTCGTAAGTAACGGAAAGGGGATCGTTTTTCCCTTTGTTGTATTTTTTCATGACGTCGAAGGTGTCGATTAGCCCTTTGTACGCCGCGTTGTCGGCTATTTTGACGCTGCCCGACTTTAAGCCGCTGAGGAACTTGTCCACGTTGCCGTCCGGCTGCGCCGCGTAAGCGAGAGCCAAGAAGTGGTTGCCGAGCGACCAATCCATGCTGCCGATCGTCAATGGAGCAGGGCCGGACGCTTGAATTTTTTTGAAAAGCTCTTCAAGAGCGGCAGTCGTGTTGATCGTAGCCGGGTCGAAAGTGCCGCCGACCGCTTTGTCAAGCACGGCTTTGTTGTAAATAAGGCCGTATCCTTCGACCGAGAACGGGAACGCCAACGTTTTGCCGTCAATCTGGTTAGGCTGCGCCAAATCGCTTACCCATTTTTCGCCGGAAAGATCGGCGGCTTTGTCTTTGAACTTGACGATGTCGCCGGCATCGAGCATGGCGAGCGTCGCAGGCGTGCCTGCCGCATAAAGCGTAGCGGCTCTCTCGTAAGGAGATTGGCCGTCACCGGTCGACATGACTTCAATGGTAATGTTCGGGTTCGCTTTTGTGAACTCTTTACCTGCTTCGGTCAGCAGCTTCGTAACTTCGCCGCCTTTCGATTCGAGAAGCGTGATTTTGACCGGTTTGTCGGCGGAGCCGCCGCTGCCGCCGGGCGTCGAAGAAGCCGTGCCGCCGGAACTGCTTTTCCCGCAAGCGGTTGCAATCATTGCAAATACAAGCATTACTGCCAGTGAAATAACAAGACCTGATTTTTTCATGTCGGTTTTCCCCCTAAAATAAAATTGTTCATGCATATACGGTTGCTGCTTTAAAACGATGTCCTTCAATAACTTCGCCCCGGATCACCTCCTTAAAATTTCCGAATAATGGGACATTATTCATATATAACTCAGGAAAAGGTTTTCCTAAATATCCAAAAAAATTTTACGGCTCCCCGTTGGCTTTCACGCTGTCTCTGATCACAAGGGTTGTCGGCACGATAATACTGTTTTTCAAGTTTTTCGTATTGTCTTCCAGCATCTCGAGCAGCATATTCGCGGCTTGGGTGCCGAATTCCGCATAGTTAACCTGGACGGTAGTTAATTTGGGCTGTACCAGGGAGGCGATTTCGATGTCGTCAAAGCCGATAATCGAGCAATCCTGCGGAATTGTCCAGCCATGATCATACAAATAATTCATCGCCCCGAGCGCAAGTCTATCTGTCGCGGCAAATATCGCGGTAGGTTTAAATGTATGCGCTAACATTGCTTTCGCCGCTTCGTATCCGCTGCTTATTTTGAAAGAATCGGCGTGAACTATGCTTTGTTTGGATACGGATATGTGCCGGTCCTTCATGGCCTGTTTGAAGCCTTTCAAACGGTCGACCCCGACAGCCAGGTCATAGAGCGGAGCTGAAATGAAGCCGATTTTGGTATGCCCGTTATCGAGCAAATGCGTGGTTGCCTTATGAGCGCCCTCGACATTGTCGATGCCCACGGAAGGCAAGCCTTGAAGCTGAAATTGCTGGCCGATGACGACGGCAGGGATTTGCTTTTTGCTGAAAAATTGCTTATGGCTGGACGAATACTTCACGCCTGAAAGGATGATCCCGTCAATTTTTTTATCCTCGAACAATTGAAAATATTTCAATTCTTTTTCTTCGTTTCCGTTGGTGATGGCCAAAAAAATGCTGTAGCCTTCGGCATCCAAAATGCTTTCCAGGCCGTTGATCACCTGGGCGAATATTTCGTTGGATACTTCGGGAAGCATCACGCCGATTACATGAGTCCGCTTGTTCACGAGCCCGCGCGCCAATGCGTTGGGTCTGAAGCCGGTTAATTCGACGGCTCTCATCACTTTCTCCCGCGTTTCGGGATTCGCGCGTTTCGTTCCGTTCAGCACTCTGGAAACGGTCGCAATCGATACGTTTGCCATTCGGGCAACATCTTTAATCGTATAATCGGCCATAAGTTTATCTCCAATTTCTTAAAGCTAATGAAAACGGGTAAACGTTTTCACATAATGAGATTATCATAACCGCGTTGTTTCGTCAACATCGGACATGGAAGAAGAAGCAGATCATAACGGCCCGCGTTATTGCCTGCTTCCAATTTATAGTTCTATTGGCATATACGATTTGTTTCTTTACAGATTAAATATGAAATGTGCGGAGAATGATGACAAGCAGGATAAACAGGACAAGAATTGTTGCCGGCGAAGTCATAAAACCTCCTACAGGAGCTCCGCAGCCACAACCATGGCCACCATAGCCACCATAGCCACCATAGCCACCATAGCCATATGAATACGACATATTATTCCCTCCTGGATTGTAAAGTAAAGGCTTCAAATTTCTTGTATAGTGTATGTGCGGAGCGGATGGGTTGATTGGACACGTGTCCCGTAGGCCTTGATCCGACGGTTCCGGATTTCGTCTCGTTCGAAGCCGGATTTTCACGCAGCCGCGCAATGCGGCCGCTCTTTGTGTTACTATGAAATTGCCGAAGGATACGGGCTAATAATCGAACGAAGAGGTGATCGCCATGGGCGAGATTCGCGCATTAAAGCGGGAAGAAGTGGCGGATAGCGTCGCGCTTTCCGAATTTGCTTTTCAATTGGAGCTTACCCCGGAGGAATTTCAGGATCGAATGGACTTGACCGATCCGGACGCCGTTCTGGGATATTTCGCGGACGGGCGTTTGGCGGCCAAACTGACCTTGCTGGATTTGGAAACGTGGCTGCACGGGCGCAGCTTTGCAATGGGCGGCATCTCGGGTGTAGCGACATGGCCGGAATACCGGCGGGGCGGCATGGTATCCGAGCTGCTCGTTCTCATATTGAAAAAGATGAAAGAGAAAGGCCAGACGCTCTCCTTTTTGCATCCGTTCAAGTTTGAGTTTTACCGCAAATTCGGCTGGGAAATGTATTCGGAATACTGCAAATACGAAATCACGCACGACAAGCTCCCCCGCTTTCAAGCGGCCGCAGGCAGCAGGGTGATGCGCATCGGGAAAGATCCGGAGATTTTGAATCCGATTTATGAAAAGCACGCGGTCCGCTATAACGGCATGCTGAAGCGGGACCTGAAATGGTGGAACAACCGCTGGTTCAAGTTTAAAAAAGGAACGGTTGGCGTCCATCTCAATGCCCGCAATGAGCATACCGGCTATGTGTTTTATCAGGTTAAGGACAAAATCATGACGATTCATGAGCTTGTGTTTCTGGACGAGGAGGCACGGCGCGGATTGTGGAAATTTATAGCGGATCACGATTCGATGATCGACAAGGTGCTTGTCCAAGCCCCCGTGAACGACGCGCTCCCGTTTTTGGTGCCTAATCCGGCATTCAAGCAGGAGAGAGTTCCTTACTTCATGGCCAGAATCGTCGATGTGGAATCGTTCCTATCCCGGTTCCCGTTCCGGACGGACGGAATCAAGGAGGCGCTGTACTTGCGGGTCGCTGACGAGCATGCGGAATGGAACAACGGCGTGTTTCAAGTGCGGGCGGATGCACAAACCGGCGCTGTGGAAGTAGTGAAGCTCTCCGGGAGCGTCCTGCCGAATGAGGAGCAATTGCTCAGTTGTTCGATACAAACGCTGACCACTTTGTTTATGGGTTATCAAAAAGCCGTCTTTTTGGCGGAGACGGAACGCCTGCAGGGCAGCCCTGCGACGGCTAGGCGGCTGGACTCGGCGATACCCGAACGGACTACATATTTGGCGGATTTCTTTTAAATAACGGAAAAAGGCGGCGCAGCGGACGATGAACCGTGAGGCCGTCTTTTTGCGCTGCTTATTTGTTCATTTTCGAAATCAGGTCGGTGACCGTTACGAATTGATAGCCCTGCTTTTTAAGCTCGGGCAGCACGATTTTGAGAGCTTCCACCGTTTGCGAGCAGTCTCCCTGCAAGTCGTGGAACAAAATAATATCGCCGTTGTGAATGTTATTGAGCACGGACCGGACGATGTTGTCGACGCCCGGCTTCCGCCAGTCTTTCGTATCCTGGTACCAGGACCACATCACAACCGTGAACCGGTCCTGCTTGGCCAATTCGATCAGCGATTGATCGTAAAAGCCGCCGGGCGGACGGAACACGTGAGGAATTTGCTCGGTAATGTCGAAAATAATTTCCTGCGTCTGTTCGATCTCCTCTTTCAATTTGTCCGGGCTGACATGTTTCAAATAATGATGATCGTACGTATGATTGGCAATCTCATGCCCTTCGTTCACTTCCCGGATGGCGATTTGCGGATACATCTGCACGCGCTTGCCGAGCACAAAAAAAGTCGCTTTCGCGTCGTACTGCTTAAGAACGTCCAGCAATTGGGGCGTATACACCGGATTGGGCCCGTCGTCAAACGTCAGCGCGACCAGCTTTTGATCGGTCTGCACATTCCAAACGACCTCGCTTTGCGGCACCGGCATGGCGGCGGTCGTCACATTCAAAACGACGGCAAGCTGCGCGGCGGCAATCATCATGCGATGGAGTTTTGGCATAAGTCTCCCCCTTAAAGTTTGAAGCAGGCTTGCTTCCAAACAGTCTGAGGTTATTGTCTGACCTGCCAACAGAACCTATGCGGAGGAAAAGAGGCAATATTTGTGAGGCAAATTCGCTCAAATACAAAAAGCAGGCCCATGGAGAATAGGATCTCCAAGGACCTGCTTTGTCGAAATTAACTGGGCAAGCGGAACACTTTCACGTTTTGGATGCCGAATTGCTGCAGCGATTCTTTGGAGCCGGGGATAAAGATGTCCACATGATTGCCTTTTACGGAACCGCCTGTGTCGGTTGCATAGGCATACATGCCGCCTACCGGCAGTCCGTCGAAATTGTAGCCTTCGATGTAAAGCTTGGTGCCGAGCGGAATGACCGTCGGATCTACGGCGACTGTCCCCAGCGCCAGCGGATTTCCCATGTAGTCGACGGCGCCGAAGCCGCCGTTCTCGGAAGGATCGGCCGAGTAAGCGGTTGCTTTAAAGCTTTCAAACTTGGGCGCATATTGGCTTCCGTCTTTGCTTAAGATGGCCATTTTGCTGTCCGCATCCCATTGAATCGGAATTTTGGAAGCGTCGCAAATGAATCGCAGCGGAACGAACACTCTGCCGTCCTGAAACCCGGCATGGGTGCCCATGTCGACGGGGGTGTTGTCGATGACCGCTTTTTGATCGCCTGATGCCAATGCAATCGTATGTTTGCCGTTGTTTAAAGTTACTTTAATTTGATTGCCCTTTTTTTCCCATTGGACCGTATAGCCGAGTTTTTCGGTTACGAAGCGAATGGGGACCTGCGTGGAATGATTCGTGTCTAAATAAGGTTGTGCATCCGGAAAACCGACAAGGTCATTGTCTACCTGCACTTTTACTTCCATTTCGGCCGCTTTGGCATGGTGCGGCGAAAGAAAGCCTCCTGCCAGAACTGTAATAGATACAGCAAGGCCAGCGAGTCCTTTTATAGCCGTATTCAATTCGCTATTCCTCCTTCTTATTAAAGCCTCCGAGGTTAGTTGACGGGTTCGGGAAGAAGGTTCTCCCTAGTCTGCTTCGACAATCAGCAAATATTCACCCCAATTAAATCGTCCCCCGTACCGATGCTGGAACACACCGGATTCGGCTCCAATTATTTTAACATTGGTATTTTGCCTGAAACAACGGCCAAAATGTGGAAGGTCTGAGAAATACCTAGACTTTGGTCCAGGTCGAAAAACAGTCGCGGGTCCGTTTTGCTTCTTGTCTCTTTTGTATACGCTAGTAGCATAAGGAATGAGCGAAAGGCGGGAACGTGCATGTCCATGAAAGGCAATAGAGGATTAGCTTTGATTTTTATTGCGGTCGGCTTGATCATTGCATCCCATATAATCGGAATTCATCTTCATCTTATGGGGTACCTGCTGCCGCTTTCGATGGTTGGGCTCGGCTATGTCGGCATTTGCAACGGGAAGAAGATCGGCTGGCTGATCGCCGCCGCGGGAGCTTTGATCCTGGCCGTGAAATTGTCGGGCTTCATCGCGTTCGCATTGGCGATTGTGCTGATCGGCTATGGATTCAGGCTGCTGGGCAGACGCACGCATTCGGATCGGTTCGATCTGTAAACTTAAATAGGCCGGGGTGGGGTTAATGAAGGTATTGAACAGAATCGGTAAAATGGCTGAAACGGCTTGGCACGATACCGCCGAGCGCTTTTCGATGAATGAGCAAGGAGGGGGCTTCGGCTCGCAGACGGGAGCAAGCGGGCGGATCCGGGCGCTGGAGCAGCGCTACGAAGAGACTTTGCAGCGGACGTTCGAGCTGCGTCAGCACTTTGTGAACGCGGAGGAGCTCGCTCGGCTCCGCGCGGAGCAGGCCGAGCTGGCGATGCGCGCCGGCGAGGAAGAGCTTGCCCGGGCGGCGCTGCAGGAGAAGCTGCGCCTGGAAGCGGCGTGCGGGCACTACCGCACGCAGTACGCGAGCTCCCAGGACGAAGTCCTGGCGCTCGCGGAGGAACTGCAGCGGCTGCGCGCCGCCGGTGCGGACGATGTGCAGCCGCATGGCGGGCTGCACGGGGCCCAGGCCCGCGACACGCTGCGCGAGCTGGAAAACGCGGGCCGCGAGGCTTGGCAAGGGCTGCGCGAAGCGGGCCGCATGTCGGCCGAGACGCTGAAGGAGGCGGGCTGCAACGTCAAGCAGGAGCTGCGCACGATGCGCGTGAAGCTCCAGAAGGAGTGGCAGCAGAGCCGCAGCAGCGGCGAGAGAGGCGGCCCGCGCGCGAAGTAGCGCGGGGCCGTGCATTGCTGGGCCCGCGAGGAAGCGGGAGGGGCCCCTTTGGCGCAACCGCGCGCAAATAAAGGCCGAGGCTGGGCGCGCCCGTCGACCGACCGCCGTCGTGCAGCGAAACACCGCGCGCTGGGAGCTGCGCGCGGTGCGACCTCTCCCGGTGCAGGTCGTGGAACTGTACAACTGGGCCAGGGACAGCTTGGTAGGGAGAAAACCTGCAAATGTACAGGTTTTTTTCGCAGAATCGGCTTGTTTTGACGAAAAACCTGCAAAAGTGCAGGAATTTTCGCTGAAAGTGAATTTGAGCCCACGTGTTCGCTGAAAAGCCTGCACTTTTGCAGGAATTCATCGTAACCGGCGGTCAAGGACGTAAATTCATGTATTTTTGCAGGTTTTTTTCGTGCAGACGGGCAGATTGTGACTATCTCCTCTAACGTGGGGGGTTTTACTAGCTTCTTGTTTGTTGATAGCGCGGCATTCCTGCAATTGTGCAGGCTTTTTGCCGGGTATAGGGGGGATTCGTTCTGTAGGGTGACGTCTACGGCGTCATGGGGGTTCGCAGGTCCTGTCTCCGGCCCGGGTCGGCCAGTCGGGCCTGCCAAGCTCAGCTCAGCCCAGCGAAGCCCGGTCCGGTCTGCCGAGCCGCTTCATAACCGGCCACTGTACGGAGGGCGCGTCCCATACCGGGAAGGCAAGGAGCGGCAGCGCTAGCATCGTCAATTTGCTTTCTGAGCGTCGTCGCCGGCCCCTTGCAGCTGCGTCAGCACCGGCCCGGCGCCGGCGGGTGCCCTGCCGCCTCAAGCATTTGCATCTTGGAGGCCGTACATTGTTATGGTATGCTAAGAAAATGTGGCCATAACCGGGTATCGGGCCGGCCGGCTTTCGTTTTGCTGTCATTCGCTTGCAAAACATACTTACTATCCGCGCAGCCAGAGGAGGTGCAACATGGGAGAAGAAACCAAAAACAACCGCAGCCGGAATACAGCGCTTTTGCTGATCGGAGCCGGTCTTTTTTTGCTTTTGGATCACCTGATCGGCTTTTTTCCCATACTTGCGGCTGTCCTCATCCTGCTCGGCATCCATAGGCTACGGTCGCACAGAGAGTATAAGGGCTACGTATTGATCGCAGTAGGCGCTATTATTTTGTTCGGCAATCATTTGTCGATCGTGCTTTCCGTCGTGTTGATTTCCTTGGGGCTGTACTTCATCCGTTCGAAGCGTCTGCACAAGGACGATACGTACATCCAGAAGCATAAGATTATAGACAGCATCCGGCTCGGCAGAGAGCCCTGGATTTTACGCAACAGCAGCATCTGGTACATGATCGGGGAGACGTATATCGACCTGTCGCTGGCCATTTTGGAGCAAAAGGAGACTACGGTCATTCTGCAGGGCGTCATCGGCGACGTTGACATCGTAGTGCCGGAAGATATAGGCGTTTCCGTAACTTCGTCGGTCATGCTGGGACAAATTATGGCGGACAGGGAAAGAGAAGCCGGCGTCATGAACAAGCTTGTTTGGAAGTCCCAGAATTTCGAGCATACGGACCATCGCGTGAAACTAGTTCTTTCTTACATCGTAGGAGATGTCGATATCAAAATTTTGTAATCGCTTTTTAACCGGTTTTGGGAGGGACAATCGCGCTTGGACGGCTATAAAAGAAAACTTACGAATATGATATGGCGCAGCATGGGCGAGTCGATTCTCTTCAGTCTGGTCATTTTCGGCGTCATTATATATTTTCTGAACTCGCGGAGTTTGATCCAGCCGTTCCGTTCCTGGCAGGAGGGCGTTCAATTCAGCCTTATGGCGTTCGGCATCGTGATCGGGATCGGGGCGGCGTACGGCTTCTGGAACAGCAACCGCATAACCCGCAGGCTGGGACCGCTGATGGAAACGATGGTGCAGCTCGAGAAAGGGAAGTTCATCCGGACCGGGTTCGAAATCGGCGAGGACGAAATCGGGCGGCTCGGCGAGCAGCTCGGGCGAGTTATGATAAAATGGGAGGAACAGGTGACTTCCCTGCAGCGTCTGTCCAACGATAATGCGGAGCTTGCGGAAAAAGCGAGATTTTCCGCCATTATCGAGGAGCGCCAGCGGCTGGCGCGCGAGCTTCACGATGCGGTCAGCCAGCAGCTGTTCGCCATCTCGATGACGGCTACGGCGGTCGGCCGGACGCTCGATAAAGATTTTGAGAAAGCGCAGCGGCAAATTTTTCTCATCGAGGAGATGGCGTCCGTTGCGCAATCGGAGATGAGAGCGCTGCTGCTGCATCTGCGCCCGGTTCATCTGGAGGGCAAGCGGCTGTCCGAAGGGCTTGTCGAGCTGCTGAAGGAACTGTCCGCCAAAGTGCCGATGGACATTTCGTGGGACATGGACGACGAAATCCGGCTGCCGAAAGGGATCGAGGACCACTTGTTCCGGATTGTGCAGGAAGCGCTCTCCAATGCGCTGCGCCATTCCAAGGCGAACAAGCTGGAGGTCAAGCTGCTGCACCGCTCCGACGGCATCCGTCTGGCGATTCGCGACGACGGGGTCGGGTTTGAACTGGACGCAAAGAAGCATACGTCGTACGGAATTGTGTCCATGAAAGAGCGAGTCAACGAAATCGGCGGCAATCTGCACATCATTACTGCGCCGGATCGGGGAACCCGGATCGAGATTCGTGTGCCGATCTTAGCCAATTCAGGAGGAGAAGCGAATGGACTCGAATATTAAAGTTTTGCTGGTGGACGATCACGAGATGGTGCGGATCGGACTGGCGGCCGTGCTCGGCACGGAAGAAGGCATCGAAGTGGTCGGAGAGGCCAGCAACGGCCTGGAAGGAATACGGCTTGCCCAGGAGTACAGGCCCGACGTCGTGCTGATGGATCTCGTCATGGAAGGGATGGACGGCATCGAGACGACGCGAAAGTTGCTTCAACTGTATCCGGAGTGTAAAGTAATTGTATTGACCAGTTTTTTGGATGACGAAAAAATGTATCCGGTTATCGAAGCGGGCGCGTTCAGCTATTTGCTCAAAACGTCGCGGGCTTCCGAAATCGCCCAGGCGATCCGCGCCGCGGTCAAAGGGCAGTCGATTTTGGAATCTCAGGTTGCGTCCAAAATCATGAACCGCTTTCGCCAGCCGAAGGCGGAGACGGCTCCCCATGAAGAATTGACCGAACGTGAGATGGAGGTGCTGCGCCTCATTGCCAAAGGCAAGTCGAATCAGGAATTGGCCGACGAACTGTTCATCGGCGTAAAAACCGTGAAGTTTCATGTCACGAATGTGCTTGCCAAATTGGGCGTTGAAGATCGAACGCAAGCGGCCATCTATGCTTTCAAGCATGGCTTGGCGGAATAACGGCCGAACAAGGGAGCGTTGCAATGGTGAAATTGTTGAAACAAATATGGAGCTGGTTCGGCTCCATCGCGATCTCATTCGTACTCGTCGTCATTTTAGGTGTTTTTGTGTTTCAATCGACCAAAGTAAGCGGACACTCCATGGACCCCACACTGCATGACAACCAGAGGGTGTTTGTGTCCAAGATCTCCCATACGTTCTCTTATGAGCCGAATTACGGAGATATCGTCATCATCGACAGCCGGGTTGACCTCAAGCGATCGCTCAAGAACGATTTGCTGGACAGTCCGCTGCTCAGCCTGTTCTCCCGTTCTGACGACAGGCACATTTGGATCAAACGCGTGATCGGGAAGCCCGGGGATGTGCTGGAATACAAGGATCATCAAATATACCGCAACGGCGAGCCGCTTGACGAACCTTACCTGAACGAGAAAATGCGGGAGGATTCGAGCAAAACGTGGACGGTTCCGGCGGATCACATCTTCGTCATGGGCGATAACCGCAACAACAGCATGGACAGCCGGGTCATCGGCTTTATTCCGCTGGATCATGTGCTTGGCAAAAAGATGTTCTAGTATTTCGTTAATAGCTATGAAAACCTTCCGGCCCCAGGCCGGAAGGTTTTTTCTTTTGGCCGAAACGGTTGAAGCGGCGCGAAGCGATGTGAGGAAAACTCCGTTTTGTAAGCGTTTGAGTGAATTTAAGCTTAAATCTTCAGTTATTTTTGTAATAAAACCTTACATTTTATATTGAAAATGAGCCTGCTTCTCTATATAATGAATTAAACGAAATATTCGCTATATATTCATTAATTAGTTTTAGAGGGGGACTAACATGGCAGCCATACAGCAAGCAAGCCCGGGATCGGAATTCGCACAAAAAGGAATTTTTCGATGGGTCGAGAAAATCGGCAATAAAATCCCGAATCCGTTTCTTTTGTTTGTGTATTTAATCGCTATTTTGATGGTCATCACGTTCTTGCTGTCTTATTTTCAAATTTCCGCTTTTGATCCCGTCAAGAAGGAAGCGGTTTATGTCAAAAGCCTGATCAGCGCCGAAGGCATTCAGTGGATTTTGCCTAATGTGATCAAAAACTTTACGGGCTTTACCCCTCTCGGCTACATTTTGGCGCTGGTCATCGGCGTCGGTTTGGCCGAAAAAACCGGTTTGCTGGATGCTGTCATGTACAAGATGGCTTCCATGGTGAACGCCAAATATGCCAGCTATTTTGTCGTCATTATCGCCTTCTTCAGCCATGTTTCCTCAGATGCCGCCGTCGTTATTATGCCGCCGCTCGGAGCTTTAATGTTTCTGGCCGTCGGGCGTCACCCGGTTGCAGGCTTTCTGGCTGCGCTGGCCGGGGTAGGGTCGGGGTTTACGGCCAATATGCTCATTGTGACCACGGATGTGCTGTTATCCGGGATCAGCACGGACATGGCCAAATCCATCAATCCGGCAGTTTCCGTATCCGTGCTGGACAACTGGTATTTTATGAGCGCCTCGGTCGTTGTCCTGACTTTGCTGACGGCTTTCATTACGGATAAATTCATCGAACCCAGACTGGGCAAATACCAGGGTGAGCACCAAGCGGAGCTGGAGCGGCTGACACCCCTGCAAAATAAAGCGCTGCGCATCACAGGCATTGTCGCCTTGGTTTATATCGCCGTCGTAGCCCTGCTTGTCGTGCCGAACGGGGCGCTCCTGCGCAATCCGGCTACAGGCGGTGTCGTGCCTTCGCCTTTTATGTCCGGTATCGTTCCCTTGATCATCATGTTCTTTTTTGTCATAGCGCTTGCTTACGGTATTGTCATAGGGGCTATCAAGCACCAAAATGATATTCCGAAGCTTTTGCAGGACCCGATGAAAAACATGGCTAATTTTATTATTATGGTATTTCCGCTTTCCCAGTTTGTCGCTTTTTTCAATTGGAGCAATATCGGCAAGTTTTTGGCCTTGAGCATCGTCGATGTATTGGAAAAGCTGAATTTGACCGGCGCGCCCGTCTTCATCGGTCTGGCCTTTCTGTCGGCGCTGCTAACGATGTTTATTGCCAGCGGTTCGGCGATCTGGTCCATTTTGGCGCCAGTGTTTGTGCCGATGTTTATGATGCTGGGCTTTCATCCGGCTTTCGCGCAAATCGTATTCCGGATCGCGGATTCCTCGGTTATCCCGCTTGCGCCTATATCGCCGTTCCTGCCTCTATGGCTGGGCTATTTGCAAAAGTATAAAAAAGACGCACAGCTTGGCACCTACTATTCGCTTATTCTTCCGTATCCGATCGCATTCTTCCTTGTATGGATAACGCTGCTGGTGATCTGGTATTTTGCGGGTCTTCCAATCGGGCCGGGCGTGTATCCGAAAATGTAATGCCGCTGTCATCCGAATGAAACTTGACCACAGATAAGAATACAGGAGTGATTTATATGGATATTATTGCACTGCGCCGCGATCTGCACGCTCATCCCGAGGTCGGATTCACTGAATTCCGCACGGCTTCGCATGTTGTTCGCCAGCTAACCGCATTAGGCTATGAAGTCATATATGGGCAGGACGCTATGGACGGCGAATCGCGCCGTGGTCTGCCTGAGGAAGACGCGCTGGAGGAAGCTTATGCGCGAGCGCTGCGCGACGGCGCCGATCCGGATATTGTCAGCCGGATGAAGGGCGGCTACACCGCGGTTATCGGGACTTTGAAAGGCAAAGCTCCCGGCCCGGTCGTCGCGTTCCGCTTCGACATGGATGCGCTGCCGATCATTGAAAGCAGGGATGCGGGCCATGCGCCGCAGGCGGGAGGCTTTCGCTCCGCGTATGAGGGGAACATGCACGCCTGCGCGCACGACGGGCATACGGCGATCGGCCTGGGGCTCGCCGCAAAGCTGGCGGACGGTCAATTTCACGGTACCGTCAAGCTTATTTTCCAGCCGGCGGAGGAAGGCGTCCGAGGCGCCTATGCAATCGTACAAAAAGGCCACCTGGACGACGTAAATATGATTTTTTGCCACCATCTGGGAACCGGCGTGCCGAGCGGGGAGTTTCATGGCGGAGCTGAAGGATTTTTGGCGAGCACGAAGCTTGCGGCTCATTTTCACGGGGTAGCCTCCCATGCCGGGGCCAGTCCCGAGTTAGGGCGGAATGCGCTGCTTGGCGCGGCTACGGCGCTCCTTAACATTCATGCGATCCCAAGATTCAGTACGGGCTCGACGCGTGTAAACGTAGGCGTGCTGCAAGGCGGAACGGCTGCCAACATTATTCCCGACTATGCCAAAATGATTGTTGAAACAAGATCCGTTTCCCAGGAAGTGAATGACGAGCTGGAGCAGCGGGTCCGCCGCATTATTGCCCATAGCGCCGAGATGCACGGTCTGGAGCACCGTGTGGAAGTGATCGGCGCAGCGATTCCGATCGCCTGCGATCAAGAGCTTGTCGCGATTGCCGTTGAAGAAGCTGCGCATATCGAAGGCTTCACCGCCGTCAAAAATGGGGAAAGCAGCGCGATGGGCAGCGAAGACGCCAGTTTCATGATTCGCCGGGTTCAGGATTTGGGCGGCCGGGGAACCTACATGATTATCGGAGCCGATCTGCCTGCGCCGCATCATCATCCGCGTTTTGATATCGATGAATCCGTGCTGCCTCATGGCGTTCGGCTATTGGAACGAATTGCCAGAAGAATGCTCGCTTGATCGTCAGCTTGCTCCCGGCATAACACAATCACCATGGATCGCCGGATGCTGCCTGCCTTTCTTTCTGCCTCAAAGTAATCTTGCTATAATCATTAGAGTAGGAAAGTCTGGCGATGAAGGAGCAATTCGCGCATGGTTTACCGTTTCGGAGTTATCGGCCCCGTGCCGTCTGTTAATAAAATTTTGGAGGTAGCCCGCGAAGCTGCCTATCCGGTCACGTTTACCCCTTATCCGTATTATCATCCGCAAGAAACGAGAACGATTATCGAAACGCACCGACATGAAGTGGACGGCTGGTTTTTTTCGGGGCCTATCCCTTATTCGCATGCAAAAGACATGCTGCAAGCAAGCGCCAATGTCGTTTATTGCAAGCCGACCGGGGCCAGCCTTTACAAAGCTTTGCTGCAAATGCGCCAGGAACAGCGGGGCGATAAAAGCCGGTTTTCCATCGATATGATCGGGTCGGAGGAGTTGGATTTCAACGAATCGCTGCAGGAGGCCGGGGTGCCGGAAGCTTGTTTTGATTTGCAAATGTTCGATTACAACGACCCGCAGCTCATCGTCGATTTTCATTTAAAGCAGCTGAGGGAAGGGAAGACGCAGGGAGCGCTCACCTGCATGAATTACGTGTACACGCTCCTCAAAGAAGCGGGCGCGCCCGCATACCGGATCGAGATGACGAGGATGGATATCCGCCAGGCGATCAAGGTCATGGTGGAGCAGGCAAAAAGTTCGTATTTCAAGGATACGCAAATTGCGGTGGAAATCATTTTATTGGAGCAATATGACCTGATCGCGGAAAAAGCGGCTACACGCTACCATATCCAGTATCTGGAGCTGAAAGTTAAGCAGATGCTGCTGCAGTTTTGTGAAAAAATCGACGGCTCCCTGATGGAAATCGGGGACGGGAAGTATCAGATTTTCAGTTCCCGCGGAGCCATTGAACGCGAAATGAAGCTGTTGAACGATACGGTAAGCCAAATTTCGCTTGAGGCGGGCGTGCCGGTTTCAATCGGGATAGGCTTTGGGCAAACCGCTTTGTCCGCCGAGATTAATGCGCGCAAAGGATTGCAGTACGCCAAGGAGAAGGAAGGCAAGGGCATCGTTGTCGTGCAGGAAAACGGCCTGATTACGGAAGGCGTCGGCAGTGACGCCGAATTGACCTATACGTATCGCTCCAATGATAAAGCGCTGCTGGAAAAGCTGAACAAGGGCAACATCAGCATCAAAACGTATAAAAAAATCGAAGCGCTGGTGCAGCGGATGTCCTGGGACGGGTTTACGACCTCGGATCTTTCCGCGCACTTATCCATGACCAAGCGGAATGCGCAGCGAATTATGGTCAGCCTGTGCGAGCTTGGCCTGGCCGAATACGAAGGCGAAGAGCTGCAGTCGGTCAGAGGCAGGCCGCGCAAAATATACCGCTTAACGAAATGACGGCTGAAATGACTTAAAGCGGATCGCAAAAGGAGATGACGGAATGCTCATGAACGGTTTGCAAAAAATCGCCGAATTGATCGAGCGAAAACGGGACGTTTATTGCCAAATCAGCGATGCCGTCTGGGAATACGCGGAGACGCGCTTTGAAGAATTCCGCTCCGCCGAGCTTTTGAGCGGCATGCTGGAGAAAGAAGGCTTTGCAGTGGAGCGGGGTGTCGGCGGCATCCCGACGGCTTTTGTGGCGAACTGGGGCACAGGCGGGCCTGTTGCGGCTTTTCTCGGCGAATATGACGCGCTGTCGGGAATGAGCCAGAAGCCGGGCTCGCTGGCGGAAGAGCCGCTCATTCCCGGGGGCAGCGGCCACGGCTGCGGCCATAATTTACTGGGAACCGGTTCGCTTGCCGCTGCGGTTGCGCTTAAGGAATGGATGGAAGAACGGGGAATTGCCGGAACGGTCCGTTATTATGGCTGCCCTGCGGAAGAAGGCGGTTCCGGGAAAGCTTTTATGGCCCGCGAGGGGCTGTTCGACGATATTGATTTTGCGGTTTGCTGGCATCCGATGGATTACAACAGCGTGATGTCGGTCGATTCGCTGGCGAATTACCAGGTCAGCTATCGGTTCAAGGGCAGAAGCGCCCATGCCGCCGCCAGTCCGCACCTTGGGCGCAGCGCTCTGGATGCTGTGGAGCTGATGAATATAGGGGTCAACTATTTGCGGGAGCATATTGTGCCGGATGCGCGAGTTCACTACGCGGTAACCCATACAGGAGGGCTTTCTCCGAATGTCGTTCAGGCCCATGCTGAAGTGCTGTATTTGATCCGGGCTTCCCGCCTCGACCAGACGCAGGAAATTTACGAAAGAGTTTGCGATGTCGCCCGCGGTGCGGCGCTCATGACCGGTACGGAAGTGAGCATTGTATTTGACAAAGCTTGCTCCAATCTGGTGCCCAACAATACACTGGAGCGGGTGATGTTCGAGTGCTTTACACAGCTCGGATTACCGGATTTTGACCGGAACGAGCTGCAATGGGCCGGGCAATTGCGGGAAACGCTGACCGAGACGGAAAAAAACAGCGCCCCGAATATTCCCGCCGGGATGCGGGATAAGGCTCTGGCTGACCGGTTGAATCCGCACGACGGCCCCTCCATGCTTTACGGTTCGACGGATGTCGGCGACGTAAGCTGGATCGCGCCTACGGTTCAATGCACGACAGCCTGTTTTGTCGTCGGTTCGCCGCCGCATTCGTGGCAGTGGGTAACGCTCGGCACTTCTTCCATCGCCCATAAGGGAATGCTGCATGCAGCCAAGGTTATGGCGGCTACGGCGCTGGACGTATTGCTGCGGCCGCAGGTTCTGGAGGATGCCAAGCGGGAGTTAGAGGAACGTCTGAACGGGCGAAGCTACGTTTGCCCCATCCCAAGGGATGTAAAGCCGTCCGCCAAGAAGCAGCCGGTTCTGCCGGTTTCATAGGAATTTGCGGAATGGCTGAAGGTTTTGCTACAATGGTAACTAACGGATTTATAATGAAAATACCTTCCACCTTCGAAGGTATTTTTCGTTTGAGCGGAAAAGCTTGCTGCTTGGTTCCGTACAGTATCGTTAGCTATATTGCCGACTAATTTAATGGGAAAAATAACAGTTTGAATCGGAGGAATGAATATGAGCAGACCCCCTATCGCCAAAAACTTGACGGAGCTGATCGGCAATACGCCTTTGCTTGAGCTTGCCGCATACGGAGCGAGCCACGGGCTTGAGGCGGACTTGATCGGCAAGCTGGAATATTTCAACCCGGCCGGGAGCGTCAAAGACCGTGCCGGCTATGCGATCATCCAGGATGCCGAGGAGAAAGGATTGCTGCACAAGGACTCGGTCATCATTGAAGCTACGAGCGGCAATATGGGAATTGCGCTTGCGTTTGTCGCGGCGGTCAAGGGATACCGGCTTATCATCGTTTTGCCGGAGACGTTCAGCGTGGAGCGCAGAAGCGTTTTGCAGGCTCTGGGAGCGGAGCTGCTGCTTACCCCGGGAGCCGAGGGCATGCTCGGCGCTTTGAGGAAAGCGGAGGAACTGGCGAAGGAAATTCCGCACGCGTTCATCGCCCATCAGTTCGACAACCTGGCGAACCCGGACATTCACCGGCGTACGACGGCGGAGGAAATATGGAGGGATACGAACGGCGAGGTCGATATTTTTGTTGCCGGCGTCGGCACAGGCGGCACGATTACGGGCGTCGGCGAGGTGCTGAAACAGCGCAAGCCGTCCGTGCAGATCGTTGCGGTGGAACCGCACGATTCCCCGGTATTGTCGGGGGGCAAGCGGGGAACGCATCAGATTCAGGGCCTGGGACCGGGCTTCGTCCCGAGTATTTATGACAAATCGGTCGTAGATGAGATTTATTTGGTGAAAAACGAGGAGGCGTTCGAGACGGCGCGCGAACTGGGCAGAACGGAGGGGCTGCTCGTCGGCATTTCGTCGGGTGCAGCCGTATATGCGGCGGCGCAAATTGCCCGAAGGCCCGGCAGCAAGGGCAAAAAAATCGTCGTGCTGCTGCCGGACACCGGGGAGCGCTATTTGTCGACACCGCTGTTCCAGGCGGAGCTTCCGGACCCTGCTCACATCCGCTCGTCGAGCAGCAGTCCGGTCATCGGCACCGGAAGGTAAGTTTGCAGCTGCGGACGGTATTGGCCGTAAGGCTGCAAAGACGAGCGCTGCATCTGAAAGAACGCATCCGTCGGAAGCTGTCCGAGCTTGTCGGCGGTGCTGCTAAGCAGCGAAGCGAAGCCGCTCAAGCTTTTCAGCTTCTTCGACACGTCGGCGAAGCGCCCGGATGCCTGCTTTTTAAACTCATCGACCTGAAGCAGCAGGCTTCCGTCCTCCTGCGGCGTAATGCCGAGGCTCTCCAGCTTGTAGGATTTGGCCGCCTGCTCCATCCCCAAGGCGAGCGTTTGGTTCAGCTGCCCCTGAGATTCGCTCAGGCTTTTTTGAAACTCGTTATAAGAAGCTACGAATTTCTCCAGGGGGGCGATTGCTTTTTCGCTGTCGGCTTCCGAACGAAGATCCAGGCGGGCGCTTTTGCTTAGCCAAGCTTGTGCGGACTGCTTGGCGTTCTGGGCGGACTGGACGAGCCCGGACAAGCTTTGCGCCGCCGACCGCGCCAACTGCTTGTAGGGCAATTGCTCGTACGGCAAATTCAGGAATTGCCGGGATGTGTACGCGCCGCTGCCGCTAACGCTGCGGACCGCGCTTACTTTATAGTAATCTTTGGTTGTCTGGTAGCTGTTCAGCATCGTAATAGGGTAGGCATTAATCATAGTTGATCACCTCTCTTCTCATCTTTTATCCGAATATTCCGCCTACTTCTACTATATCACCGCTTCCGTCTGGGGTAAATTGGCTAATTGACCGTCAAATAATCCGATCTACGGAACAAGAGGCTGGGTCAACGTGCGAATCGCGATCATAAGATAGCATTATTGCTTCTTGTGAGGGCGGTGCAGCATGATTCGTAAACGAATAGCTTCCTTGGATGATTCCGTCATTCATCGCTTGGTCGTCGATCAATTGGTTCCTTTTTCAAAAACGGCGAACGCCGGCGCTTCAGCTACAGTAGCGGAAATACGCAAGAGGCTGAGCAAATGCGCCACATTGGTCGCGGCGAAGGGCAACCGGTATCCTTTTGGCTTTATTTCACTGATCTGCAAGTCGAGTGTTTTGTATATAGACATGCTGGCGGTGGCCCCCAAAGACCAGAGCCGCGGCTGGGGGCAGAAGTTGATGAGCGCCGGCGAAGCATACGGCAAAGCCAAAGGGTGCCGAACCGCACGGCTTTTCGTAGATGACAGCAATCCGAGGGCATACCATTTTTATTTGCGGAGAGGATATGAAGTGCAGGAGTATTATCCGGAGTTGGGCTGTTATATGATGAGCAAGTCTATCCGCTGAATAGGACAATCGTGAAAAAACGCAGGGCCGTGGATTTCCCACAGCCCTGTTTCGGTTCTCGTATGAGCATTGTGCGGTTCAGAAACCAAGCGCGAACAAAACGGCAATCGTCCCCAGCGGAACGGTTGTCGGGCGGCCGAAGCCTTCGAACGGGGGCACTTCGCCGAAAGGCTGCGGGAACGGTTCGGCCGGGAAAGCCTGGACGGACGCTTTGGCCGCCGATTTTTTGCCCTTGCCTTTGCTTTTGCTTTTACCGGACACGCGCTTCCCCTGATCGAAAGTGAAATTGGAGACGCCCGCCGAAAAATCGTTGAGAATGAACTTGCCTTTCTCCACGCGGCTCAGCAGGCCGGTAACTTCCGAACCGTCTTTTAAATAAACGAGCACCGGTCTGCCGTACAAGGCTGAACAGGTTTCCTCGGTTATGGGATACACTCGCTGCATGATCGTATTACACCTCCGGGTCAGTTGATTACTATAGCCTATTCGCCCGGCTTTGTTTCGGTATGGACAGATGTCTATTTATCAATAAAATTTAGTCGGGTTATTGAGAAAATTGATGAAAAGAAAAGTTGAATCCCTCACCTATTTTATGTATGCTATGCTTAATACCCAATCCCAATAAAGAAAGAATGATGCATAGATGAGTGGAGCTGTATTCTATATTTTCGGCGCTACAGGAGATTTGGCCAAAAGAAAGCTGTTCCCCGCCTTCTACAGCTTGTATCGCGAAGGCAAGCTGGGCGAAAACTTTGCGGTAGTAGGTCTGGCTCGAAGACCCCGCTCAAATGATCAGTTCCGCGACGACGTGCTGCATTCCATCAAGGAATTCGCCCGCTATCAAATCAAAGACGATGCCGAATGGGCGAACTTTGCACAGCATTTCGAATACATGTCGCTGGATATTAACAACGTGGCGGGTTTTCACGAGCTGAACAAATTGACGGCCAGGCTGGATGAGCAGTTCCAAACAGGCGGCAACCGTCTGTTCTATTTGGCGCTCGCGCCCGAGCTGTTCGGCAATGTGTCCTATAACCTCCGCGAAGGCGGTCTGCTGGAAACGCAAGGCTGGCACCGTCTGGTCATCGAGAAACCGTTCGGATACGACCTGGCTTCCGCCGAGCGTCTGAACGGCCAACTGCGTCAAGTTTTCGAGGAAAAAGACATTTACCGCATCGACCACTACCTGGGCAAGGAAATGGTGCAAAATATCGAGTTTGTGCGCTTTGCCAATGCGTTTTTCGAACCGCTGTGGAACAATAAGTACATAGCCAACATCCAGATTACGCTGAGCGAGACGGTCGGCGTCGAGGAGCGGGGCGGGTACTACGATCACTCGGGAGCACTGCGCGACATGGGGCAAAACCACATGCTGCAAATGCTCATGATGATGGCGATGGAGCCGCCGAGCCGTCTGCATCCGGAAGATATCCGGGATGAGAAGGTGAAGGTGCTTCGTTCGCTGCGCCTCTTCCAGTCCAGCGACGAAGTCCGCGAGAACGTCGTCCGCGGCCAGTATACGGACGGCACCGCCAAAGGCAAGGTGCTTCCCGCTTACCGCAGCGAGGATTCGGTGAATCCGCAGTCGACGACGGAGACGTATTTTGCCGCTCGCGTGTTTGTGGACAACTTCCGCTGGGCCGGAGTTCCGTTCTACATCCGTACGGGAAAACGGCTGCCGGTCAAAACGACCGAAGTTGTCGTAGAATTCAAAAACATTCCGAACAACGTCTATTTGGCGAAAAAGCATGACTTGCAGCCGAACCTGCTCGTATTCCGCGTCAACCCGATGGAAGGCATTTATTTGAAAATGAACGCCAAACAGCCGGGCTCCGAAGGCGTGATCGTGCCGGTTGCGATGGATTTCTGCCAAAGCTGCCAAGTCGGGTTCAACACGCCGGAAGCGTACGAGCGTCTGCTGTACGACGCGACCCGCGGAGATTCCACTTACTTTACCCGCTGGGACGAAGTGGCTCTCGCCTGGGAGTACGTGGACAAAATCGCCGCGGCATGGGCGGAGAGCCCGAGCGATTTGCGGCCGTATCCGGCAGGCTCCTGGGGACCGGAACAAGCGCAGGAGCTGCTGGCGCAGGACGGCTTCAAATGGTGGCCGATCAACGGGCAAAACGAAGGGGAAGTCGACTGGGTAACGGAACCGAAGACTTCGGTTTTGACATAATCGATGCCGCTGTAATCCGGCGGCTCTGCGCAGAGGGCGGCTCTCGATGGAGAGGCTGCCCTTTGCGGCTTTGTGTCCGATGGAAGGGGATCCATCACATTGCGCGGCAATTTTATGATATAATTAAGTTTGCTTAAATAGGCTTCGTTACGATAGAGGTGCGGAATGTCGCGGAGAGCGTTTCTCAGATGGCTCATGTTTATAGGGGCGGGTCTTATTGGCGCCAGTGCTTTTTTCAGCCAATTGGTGAAGAAGAAATTTCTCCCCGAGGAGGAAGCCGTTTCCGCCCATGCAGCGGATGGGGAGCCGATTCAGGGCGCTGCCGCTGCGGAACTGCCGCAGTCGGGGCTGCTTATGTCTTACTTTATTTTGAGCGATCTGCATGTCACGGCCGGCGATCCGCAGACCGTGCGCAAGCTGAGGCAGGCGCTTGACGATATTACTCATTACGATTCCCCCGTAGATGCGATCATCATTACCGGCGATTTGACGGATACGGGTACGGAACGGGACTACAAGGAGCTGAAATCCATTGTAAACGACTATAAGCTGCCGCCGGTACATGCGAACATGGGGAACCATGATTACTATACGATCTGGATCAACAAATCGAACAGTTGGGACCAGAAAGCGGTGCCCAACGGCAAGACCGACGCTCTTTCACGAGAGCAGTTTATGAAGTTTTTCGGATACGGCAAGCCGTACAATGAGTACACGGCAAAAGGGCACACAATGCTGCTGCTTTCACAGGAAGCGTACGTGCAGGAAAAACCGGACGTCGGCGAAGGCGCCTGGTATTCCGATGAGCAGATGGCCTGGTTCAAGGAGCGGCTCAAAGCTTCCTATGTGCCGGGGAAACCGCTTTTTGTGATGACACACCAGCCATTGCCGACGGGCGATACGAACGGGGCGTCGCATCAATTGATCCGCGCCAAGGCATTCAGGGAAGCGCTGAAGCCGTACAAAAACGTGTTTGTGTTCTGCGGGCACCGCCACATGGATTTTCAGAACGGCACCCCGCATTATGTGCAGGAGCATTTTCACTATTTCCACAATTCCTCTGTCGGCCGGCCGCTCAATCGCGCCTATCAGCAGGAGGCCAAGAACAAGTCGCAAGGTTTGTACGTGCAAGTATATGCGGATAAAGTGGTGCTGCGGGGCAGAGAGTTCAGCAACCGCACCTATATCGGGGAAGCGAACTGGACGGTTCCGCTGCAGAAGGCGAATGTGTAGATTCGGATTGCAAGGCAAGGTAAGGTAAGGTAAGGGATTGCCGGCTTAGGCGATCCGGAAATGTCGAATGAAAGGACTAACCAGATGACGACGCAAGTCAATAAAGTTTTGGAATCGGAGGTCGCCAAACGGCGCACCTTCGCGATTATTTCCCACCCGGATGCCGGGAAAACGACGTTAACCGAGAAGCTGCTCCTGTTCGGGGGAGCTATCCGGCTGGCGGGTACGGTAAAAGGCCGCAAGGCCAGCAAGCACGCCACTTCGGACTGGATGGAAATCGAGAAGCAGCGCGGAATTTCCGTTACGTCCAGCGTGATGCAGTTCGACTACGAAGGCCACCGCGTGAACATTCTCGATACGCCAGGTCACCAGGACTTCAGTGAAGACACGTACAGGACTTTGACGGCGGCGGACAGCGCGGTGATGCTGATCGACGTAGCCAAAGGGGTCGAGGCGCAGACGAAGAAGCTGTTCCAGGTGTGCCGGATGCGCGGCATTCCGATTTTTACATTTATTAACAAATTGGACCGCGAAGGCCGTGATCCTTTCGATTTGCTGGAAGAGCTGGAAGAAGTGCTCGGCATCCGCTCTTATCCGATGAACTGGCCGATCGGCTCGGGCAAGCAGTTTTGCGGCGTCTACGACCGTGAGAAAACGCAGCTCGAACTGTTCCAGGGCGACGACCACAAGCAGATCGAGGTCCGCAAAGTCAGCGGTGTGGACGATCCGCTCGTCAAAGAGATTGCGGGAGAGTTCCTCCACAAGCAGCTGAGCCAGGATATCGAGCTGCTGGATGTGGCAGGCGATCCGTTCGATATGGAGAAGGTGCTCAAAGGTGAGCTTACCCCGGTGTTTTTCGGCAGTGCGATCAACAATTTCGGCGTGCAGACGTTTTTGGAAAACTTCCTGCAGCTGGCGCCGAAGCCGGAGCCGCGCAGCAGCACCGCGGGCGTCATTCAACCGACGAAGGAGAAGTTCTCGGGCTACGTTTTCAAAATTCAGGCGAACATGAATCCCGCTCATCGCGACCGCGTAGCTTTCCTGCGCATCGTATCGGGCAAATTTGAGCGCGGCATGACCGTGAAGCACATTCGCGCCGGCAAAGATATCAAGCTGTCGCAGCCGCAGCAGTTCCTTGCGCAGGACCGCGACATCGTCGAGGAAGCGTTCGCCGGCGACATCATCGGCCTGTTCGATCCGGGTATTTTCCGGATCGGCGATTCGCTCAGCCAGGGAGAGGAGATCGTTTTCGACGAACTGCCTACTTTCTCGCCGGAGCTGTTCAGCAAGGTGACGGTCAAAAATGCGCTGAAGCATAAGCAGTATCAAAAAGGAATCGACCAGCTGACGGAGGAAGGGACGATTCAGGTGTTCACGACGATCGGCTTCGAGGATACGATTCTGGGCGTCGTCGGGCAGCTGCAGTTCGAGGTGTTCGAACACCGCATGAAGAACGAATACGGCGTCGATATTCAGCTGCAGCGGCAAAACTTCCAGTTTGCCCGCTGGATTGTCGACGAGAAGATCGACCCGGGCAAGTTCCGCATCAATTCCCAGCTTGTCAAAGACAAGAAGGGCAACTATGTCGGCTTGTTCGAAAGCGAGTACGCGCTGCGTTCGGCGATGGAAAAAAATCCAACCGCCCAGTTTTTGACGAACGCGCCGTAAGCGAGAACCCGGTGATCAAAAAAGAAGCTGCACCCGAGCTTGGAGCTTGGGCGCAGCTTCTTTTTTGTGCCCGCGAGGGCGGGCGCCGCGGGAGGTGCGGAGGCCCCCGCCGAGAGCATAGCCGGGGCCCCCGCCGTGGGCAACGCCGAGGCTCCCGCCGCAGCCACTTGATAAAACCTGCAAAAGTGCAGGTTTTCTTCGCAAAAATGGTTCATTTTGGCGAAAAGCCTGCGATTGTGCAGGAATTTTCGGTGAAAATGAACCAGAGCCCCTGTTCGCGTCGAAAAGCCTGCACATTTGCAGGAATATGCCGCCGCCAGCGTATCATCCGGGCAAAAAACTGTATTTTTGCAGGTTTTTTCCTTGCATCGCCGGAGCCCCCGCCGCAGGCAACGTCGAGGCTCTCGACGCGAGCATAGCCGAGGCCACCACCGCATGCATCGCCGCAGCCACTTGATAAAACCTGCAAAAGTGCAGGTTTTTTTCGCGGGTTGTGCGACCGGCTCTGGCGTGTGGGTTTCTGAGCACACAGTTGACCTGATTAGGATGAAATCCACGGTGGTATGAGAGCGCGCTAAGCGCATGCGTAGTCGGCCGCCCGATTTTGGCCTCGAAAGAGGCTTATCCGATATGGACGGGATGAGTCGCCAAAACGGCCGGCGCTTCATACAATAGGTACAGGTTCAAAAAAGCGCAGGGCGAACCCTGCAAGGAAGTGGCTCCCTTCCGTGAACATTTTGATTGTCGCTCCCGAGAAATATCCGGTGCCGCCGCTGCTTGGAAACTCGGTGGAAATATGCATTTACGCCATTGCCCGCAAATTGGCTGAGCACCATCAGGTAACGGTTATCAGCAGACGGAATCCCCGTTACAAGCGTATTGCCAAGCAGGGCTCCTTGACGATCGTCAGGGTGCCGGGGGGCAGTCCGGATACGTATTTGCAAGCCGTACTGGACGCCATTCAAGGTCAAGCGTACGACCTGATTCAAGTGGACAACAGACCGCAGTACGCTGCCGCGATCAAAGAGCTTTTGCCGCATACGCCGGTGTCTTTATTCCTTCATTCCCTGACCTTCGTCCAGCCGCCGCACACCTCCGTCGAGCTTGCGGATGCCCAATTGTCCCGGGTGGACTGGATCGTTGCGAACAGCGGCTCGCTTCAAGATGAGCTGGCGGCCTTGTTTCCGAACCAGGAGAGCAAGCTTACCAAAGTTCACCTTGGCACGGACGTCGCCCGTTTCCGCCCGGCGTCTCGGGCAAAGAAGGAACGGTTTCAAAAGAAATACCGGCTTCGCGGAAGCTTTCAAGTGCTTTTTATCGGCCGGATTATCGAGAGAAAAGGGATCTCCGTACTGATCAACGCTGTCCATTCAGCCAGAAAAAAAGTGCCCGGAGCCCGGCTGCTTATTGCCGGCAAAGCCCGGTGCAAGAGCTATAAAACCGAGCTGGGCAGGCAGGCCGGAAAACTCGGTGTACCTGTGAAGTTTTTGGGCCACATTCCTCACGCCAAGCTGCATGAAATTTACTGGCTCGCGGATTGTTTCGTATGCCCGTCGCAAGAGCATGAAGCTTTCGGGCTTGTCAACGTGGAAGCTATGGCTTCCGGCATCCCGGTTGTTGCTTCGGCGAACGGCGGCATCAACGAAATCATTCGCAGCGGCCATAACGGAATTACCGTCAAAGATTATAAAGATCCGGAATCATTTGCAAGAACGATCGTGGAAGTCGCAGCAAATCAAGCATGGGCGAAAAATCTGGCAAAACAGGCGCGCAAGGACGCCGTACAGCGCTTCAGCTGGCAGGCGGCGGCCCAGTCATTAGCCGAGTTTTACAGAACGCAGCTGGAGGAAGGACATGAAGCAGAAACTGCGAAGATATATTTACAGCAAATGGGCCAAAACGGTAGCGATTCAAGCTTCCGAGAAGCTGAGGCCGAGCATTCCCGCGACGAAGCGGATGACCGGCGAATCGCTGGAGCAGATGCTTGGCAGCCATAAAATGGTCTATGTCAAGCCCGACGTAGGTACGTTCGGGAACGGGGTGATGCGGGTAGATTGGCAGCCGGAGGCGGAGCATCCTTACTCGTATCAGTCCGGGGAAATCAAAAGACGCTTCAAGCATTTTGACAAGCTGTACGCTTCAATTGTTCAAAAAACGCGCAATCGTCCTTATCTCGTTCAAAAAGGCATACATTTGTTAACATATAAAGGGAGCCGTTTTGATCTAAGAGTCATGGTGCAGCAGTCCCCCCAGCGCAAATGGGAAGCGACCGGAATCATCGGGAGGGTGGCTCATCCCCGTAAAATCGTGACGAATTTCCATAACGGCGGAACGTTGAAACCGGCGGATGCTCTGTTTGCCGGCTACATGAACGCAACCGAGCGGGAGCAGTTTATCGGCCGTCTGCGGACGTTGGGAGTCCAGGTTGCCAGAGCCATGCATGCCCGGCACCCGGGAGTTAAGGAAATCGGTCTCGACGTAGCGGTCGATAAAAAGCTGCATCCGTGGATTTTGGAGGTCAACACATCGCCCGATCCGTACATTTTTCGCAAGCTGAAAGACAAGCGCATTTTCGCCAAAGTGATCCGGTACGCCAGATGGCACGGCCTGTACACTCCGGTGAAGAAAAAAACGCCCCTGCGCAAGGGGCGATAAGGAACTGTCAGAGCTGCATCCTCCTTGGGGTGCAGCTTCGCTATTGCAGCGTTAAAGATTTGCAGGAAATCAGCGTCTCCAGCTCGACAGCCGAGACCGGCGGGCTTAGCAAATAGCCTTGAATCGTGTTGCATTTCGTTTCCCGCAATATTTCCAGCTGGCTGATTTCTTCGACACCCTCGGCGACGACCTGCAGATTGAGCGTATGGCCGAGATGGATAATCGCGTGCGTAATCGCCAGATCGTTGTGGTCGCGAGGACGAATAGCCGATGCCAAAATCGTCGATCGAAATGGAAATGCCCAGCGTGCTTAATTTTTCCAGAATCGACACGGTTTTGTCCAGGTTGTGCATGATCGAGCTTTCCGTAATTTCGAATTCCAGAAAACTGGGATCCAGGCGGGTCTGCTCAATAACGCGAATGACTTTATCGGCAAAATCCGGCTCCTGAAATTGGCACGGCGAAATGTTGACGGCCAACTGGTAGTTGATGATTCCGGTTCCAGCTATTTTTTCTTTTGCAGGCATGCATGGCGCAGCACCCATTCGCCCAGCGGTATGATCAAACCGCTCTCTTCGGCGAGAGGAATGAATTCGCTTGGCTGAATGATCCCGTGAATCGGATGGTTCCATCTGACCGGCGCCTCCAGGCAAATGATTTCACCGCTCGAAAGATCGAGCCGGGGCTGGTAGTACAGCGTCAGTTGGTCCTTCTGGATCGCCCTGCGCAATTCGGTCTCCATGCGGACTTGCCGGATGGGACGCACCGCCATCATGCCGTCGAAGGCGACCTGCTTGTTTTTCCCCGTATGTTTGGCGGCAAAAAGAGCAAGATCGGCTTGCTTGAGCGCTTCTTCCAGCGTATCGGGACTGATATCGATCGTGCTGCTGCCGATGCTGGCATTGACGTAGCATTCTTCGCCCGCAATGTCGAACGGCTGTATAAAGACTTGCTGCACCTGTTCCAGGCCGGCGGCCAGCTGCCGTTCGGATGGCGCCTGCATAAGCAGCAAAAATTCGTCGTCACCGGAGCGGATCGCATGTATGCACGAAGGAACGGCGAGCAGCCGGCGGGCGACTTCCTTCAGCAGGAAATCGCCGGACAAGTATCCGAGCGAAATGTTCAGATCGCGAAAACGATCGATATCGAGCAGTATAATAGTCCGAAAAGAGGCCGCTTTTCCTTGCCGAAGGACGCGGACGGATGAATCCAGCAAAGCCAGCAGCTCTTTCCGGCGATGAATCCGGGGTACCGTTTGGAACGAATGTTGTGCGGCAGCAGGCCGTTTATCTCCCAGGACGGCTCCTAGCATTCTCGATGCGGCTTCACGCAACAGGCTACCGACTGATTTCAATAAGATCACTCATTCCACTTCATAATTAGTCATTCAATAATGATAAAACGAACTGCAAACGGATACAACATCACAATCAGGTGGTAATGGAAAAATATAGTCAATTAAACATACAATTTGTAATTGATTGGCGAAATCCGGCTGTCTGAAAAAAATATTGTGTTGCTTTCGCCTTGCATATTGACAAAATCGGGAACCGGATGAGAAAATGTACGCGTGTACATTTTAATGAACGGCTCCCTTTTTGAAGCAGGTTAGGGAATCGTCGTGGAGGCTTGACATGGTAACAAGAAAAGAGGTCGCCGAGCTGGCAGGGGTTTCTGAAGCGACTGTATCCCGGGTATTCAACGGTGTGGGGCCGATGAAGCCCAAGACGAGGGAGCGCGTGCTGCAAGCGGCCAAGGAGCTTGATTATCACCCGAATGCGATCGCGCAGAGCTTTGCCCGCAGGCGCAGCGGCAATTTGGGTGTCGTGCTGCCGTACGTGCCGAAGGTGCATCTTTTTTCCACGTATTATTTCTCGGAAATATTGAGCGGCATAGGCGAGGAAGTGAAACAGCAGGGCTATGACATGCTGCTTATGTTTCTGTCGCCGGACGATGAGATCGACTACACCCGGCTGCATCGTTCGCAGAAGGTGGATGCCTGCGTCATACTCGGCTCCCAGGATACGCCGGCCCAGCGCCAGTCGCTGCAGCAGCTTCATGAGCAGAGGTTCCCTTTTTGTCTCGTTAACCAGCGTTTTGAGGGGATGCCGCTGAGCGTTGTGGACGCGGATCATGTGCAGGGCAGCTACCTGGCGGTCCGCCATTTGCAGGAATCCGGCTTCCGCCGGATCGCTTTCCTGAACGGTTCGCCTCCTTATTCGAACAGCAAGGACCGGCTGGAGGGGTACTTGAAAGCGATGGACGCAGCGGGGCTGGACGTATCGCCGTCATGGCTGCTGGAGGGCAACTACAGCAGAAAGAGCGGCTACGAAGCCGCTGCGGCTTTGTGGGAGCGGCGGCACGAGGTGGACGCCGTCTTCGCGGCCAACGACCGCATGGCGATCGGGCTGATGCAGGGGCTGCGCGAGCGGGGCTGGGCGGCGGGGCGGGATTTTGCCGTTGTCGGCTGCGACGACTCCGATGCCGCGAAGCTGAGCGATCCGCCGCTGACCAGCGTGAGCGTGCCCTTTTTTGAAATGGGCAAGAGAGCGGCGCGCGGCGTGCTGGAGCAGGTGCCGGGCGGCGTCGAAGCGGCCGGGCCTTTTCAGATCAAGCTGCCCACCGGGCTTGTGGTGCGTCAATCTTCGCAGAACAACAACTGAGACATTTCCAGGGGACTATCCGGGGCCGCGGTTCGCCGGTTCAACGGACAGAATTCCGGGACATGCATGAATCCGATACCGAAGAGGAGGAAATGGGAATGAAGTCTTTTAACGTAGGTATGGTCGGTTACAAGTTTATGGGGAAGGCGCACAGTCATGCGTACCGGGATTTACATATGTTTTTCCCGCAAACGGCCGTACCGAAAATGAAGCTCATCTGCGGCCGCGATGAAAACGGTGTCAAAACTGCAGCCGAGCAGTTCGGCTGGGAAGGGCACGTCACCGATTGGCGCGAGCTGGTCACGCATCCGGATATCGACATCGTCGATATCAATGCGCCGAGTGACGCGCACAAGGAAATCGCGCTTGCTGCGGCCAAGGCCGGCAAGCATCTGTTCTGCGAGAAGCCGCTGGCGCTGACCCTTGCGGACGCAAGGGAAATGCTGCAGGCGGCTGAGACGGCCGGGGTGAAGCACATGGTCGGCTTCAACTACAGGTTCGCTCCGGCGGTGCAGCTGGCGAAAAAGCTGGTGGCCGACGGCCGCCTCGGCCAGATTTATCATTTCCGCGCCTGGTTCCTGCAGGACTGGATCGTCGATCCGGACTTCCCGCTCGTCTGGCGCTTGCAGAAGGAAGTCGCCGGTTCCGGCTCGCACGGCGACCTGGGCGCACACCTGATCGATCTGGCGCACTTCCTGATCGGGGAAATGACGGAGGTCATCGGCATGAGCGAGACGTTCATCAAAGAACGCCCGATGCCGGCCTCGATGACAGGTCTCAGCGCGAAGGGCAGCAAGGATGCCCCCCGCGGGCCTGTTACGGTCGACGACGCGACGCTGTTCATGGCGCGTTTTGCCGGCGGCGCTCTCGGCAGCTTCGAAGCGACGCGTTTCGCTCCCGGGCACCGCTGCACGAACGCTTTTGAAATCAACGGCAGCAAGGGCAGCGTGAAGTTCGACTTTGAGCGGATGAACGAGCTGCAGGTTTATTTTACGGACGATGCGGAGGATGTGCAGGGCTTCCGCCGCGTGCTGGCAACCGATCCTTCGCACGCCTACATGGATGCCTGGTGGCCTCCAGGCCATACGATCGGATACGAGCATACGTTCCTTCACGAGGTTGTGGAGCTGATGAACGCGCTGTCGGAAGACCGCCAGCCGGTTCCGAATTTTGTGGATGGCGTGAAATGTCAGGAAGTGCTGGAAGCCGTCGATCAATCGATCGCCGAGCGCCGGTGGGTGCGAATCAGCGAAGTTTAAAACAGATTGGCCAGAAACGAGAGGAGATTGCCGGATATGAGCAAACAAGCGTTAGTCGTATGGGGTGGATGGGACGGCCATCAGCCGGAGGAAGTAGCGGGCATTTTGGGCGGCGTATTGCGCGAAGAAGGCTTCCAGGTCGAAATTTCCGACACGCTGGACAGTTTCAAAGACGCCGAACGGCTGAAAAGCGTCGATCTGATCGTTCCCGTCTGGACGATGGGCAAGATCGAGAAGGAGCAGCTTGCTCCCATGATCGCCGCCGTTCAGGAAGGCGGTACGGGAATTGCCGGCTGCCACGGCGGAATGGGGGATTCGTTCCGCAACGAGGTGGAGTATCAGTACATGGTCGGCGGCCAGTGGGTAGCCCATCCCGGCAACGACGGCGTTACCTATACCGTGCGAATTAAGGACGCAGCGCATCCTTTGACCGAGGGGATCGAAGATTTTGTCGTTGTCTCGGAAAAATATTACATGCATATCGACCCGGCGATTCAGGTGCATGCCGTGACCGATTTCGGCGATGTGGAAATGCCGGTGGTCTGGACGAAAACGTACGGGCAAGGCAAGGTTTACTATTGCTCGCTCGGGCACCAGGCGAACATAGTAAGCATGCCGCAGACACTTGAATTGATGCGCCGCGGGATGCTTTGGGCGGTCAGATAAGCGACAGATCAGGAGGATGGAACTGGAATGAAGAAGATCAAGGTTGGCATCATCGGATGCGGCAATATCAGCGCGATATATATGACCAATATTCCGAAATTCGCTCATTTGGAGCTGGCTGCATGCGCGGATTTGGACCTCGCGCGGGCCAAAGCGAGAGCGGAAGAATTTGCGATCGCCAAAGCGTATTCCGTTAGCGAGATTTTGGCCGATCCGGACATAGACATCGTGATCAATTTGACGATTCCGGCGGCGCACGCGGAAGTGTGCCTGCAAGTGCTGGAAGCGGGCAAGCACGTATATGTGGAAAAGCCCTTGGCGGTAACCCGCGAGGACGGGCAGCGCATTCTGGAGAAGGCGCGCAGCAAAGGGCTGCTTGTCGGCAGCGCGCCGGACACGTTCCTCGGCGGCGGCATTCAGACGTGCCGCAAGCTGATCGAAGACGGCTGGATCGGCACGCCGGTGGCGGCGACAGCCTTCATGATGGCCAGGGGCCACGAGTTCTGGCACCCCGATCCCGAGTTTTATTATCAACTGGGCGGCGGGCCGATGTTCGATATGGGGCCGTATTATTTGACGGCGCTCGTTGCTTTGCTGGGACCGATCCGCCGCGTGACGGGTTCCGCGGGCATCAGTTACCCGGAGCGGACGATTACGAGCCAGAAGAAATACGGCCAAAAAATCCAGGTCGAAGTGCCTACGCACGTAGCCGGCGTGCTTGATTTCCACAGCGGAGCGATTGCCACGCTGGTCACGAGCTTCGATATTTCGGGAGGCACCAAGCTTCCGAATATCGAAATCTACGGCAGCCGCGGCACATTGCGCGTCCCTGATCCGAATACGTTCGGCGGGCCGGTTTATTTGCACAGGCACGGCGGCGACTGGGAGCCGATTCCGCTGACTCACGGCTATACGGACAACTCGCGCGGGCTGGGCGTAGCCGCGATGGCTCATGCGCTGCTGGACGGCGACACCGGGGCGCACCGCGCGAACGGCGAATTGGCGTACCATGTACTGGAAGCGATGCATGGGTTTCATGACGCATCTGCCGAAGGCAAGCACTACATCATGCAAAGCAGCTGTGAAAAGCCTGCACCCCTTCCGGTATTTTCTGGACTATAATAGTTTTACAACACTCCCCTCTCCTTCGTGCGAGGGGGTGTTTTTTTATGCGGAGCGATAGGCGGTGGCGAGGGATAAACCGGTGCCGGAGTAACACTGAATATACATGTATCAGTAGTAGTTATTTTTAAAAGTATTCAGGCTGTTGAACCCCCCCCGCGTTAGTGGCGATAACTACAATCTGCCCGGCTGTACGAAGAAAACCTGCAAAAATACATGAATTTGCGTCCTTGATCGCTGGCCACGAACAATTCCTGCAATTGTGCAGGCTTTTCAGCGCGGACAGGGGCTCAGGTTCACTTTTAGCAAAAATTCCTGCACTTTTGCAGGCTTTTCGCAAAAATAAGCTAATTTCGGAGGAAAAACCTGCACTTTCGCAGGTTTTTCCCTACGACGATGTCTACTGCCCATTTTGTTCAGTTCAGCGACTCACAAGAAGAGACTAACGCCCAGAAAAAGCGGCTGTCCCTCCAATTAGTGCCTCACTGTTTCCCATAGCCCTAACTGAGTGTCACGACTTTCCAGGGCAGCCTGAAAAACAGCAACTGGACAGAGCTAATAAAGAACGTGTCCGACGGTTAGATCAATTAGGCTTAAAGCTCGACAATATCCGGTCTGTGCAGAACGATACCAATTTGTATCATAAACGTTTCCCGTATAAATAAGATGTTCGGACAATGGCATGATGATGGACGATTTTTAGGGTATTAAACAGCGGCAGTTTAGGACTGATTGTCCCGTCCATGGCTGCCGCTTTATGCGCCCGGCCCCGGGGCTCGATTGGCGCGCGGATTATTCCAGATGTTCCTTAAGTGTGTCGATAAGCCCGTTCTGGATGTCTGCGTTGCTGTGCTGCCAAATAATTTCAAAAAGAACGCCCAGCCCCGGAAGCACGCGTTCTTCTCCGCCGATGGATTCCTCAATAATTTCCTGAAGCTCGTCGTTCGATTTATTTTGGACGCGCTGGATGATAGCCTGTCTTAAGGTGATGTTCATGCAAGAACCTCGCTTCCCTTTCGTTATCTTTTCTAATATGCTCAAGTTTGCGCGGCTTCATGCTTTATGCTTTTTTTCGAAAGTGAGATGCCGCCTGATGTATGTTATAATTGAACTTATGTCAAAAGCAGGGAAGGATGGACGCGAATGAAGAAACAGTTCGCCGTTATCGGCATAGGCAGGTTCGGTTCGAGTGTTGCCAAAACTTTGTCGCAGTTCGGATTTGAGGTTCTTGCCATCGATGACCGGGAAGCGGTCGTACAGGAAATTTCACCTCTAGTCACTCATGCGGTTCAAGCCGATTCGACGGACGAGGACGCGCTCCGGGCTCTGGGCATACGCAATTTTGACGTTGTTATCGTAGCGATCGGGGAGGACATCCAGGCCAGCATTTTGACTACGCTCATTTTAAAAGAAATGGGCATTGCTACGATCGTAGTGAAAGCTGTGAACGAACTGCACGGAAAAGTGCTGAAAAAAATCGGCGCGGATAAAGTCATTTTTCCGGAAAGAGATATGGGCCAGCGCGTCGCTCACCACCTGATTTCATCGAATATTTTGGACTATATCGAGCTTTCCGCCGATTACAGCATCGTGGAGGTTCAAGTTTCGCGGCAAATGATTGGCAAAAGCCTGCGGCATCTCGACATTCGCGCCAAATACGGCTGCAACGTCATCGCTATCAAGCAGGGCCAAAACCTGATCATCCCGCCGAGCGCTGAAGAGCCGCTTAAGGAGCATGATATTTTGGTCATCGTAGGGAAAAATACGGATCTTCAAACTTTTGAAGTGACTTTTGCGGAGTAGAGATCATGATACATATTGAAATTATGTCGGTACAAAACCCCCGCGTCAAAGAATGGGCGCAGCTGCTGGATCGCCGCGGCAGGGACAAGCAGGGGAAATATTTGATCGAAGGCTACCACTTGGTGGAGGAAGCGGTTCGGGCGGGAGCACCCGTGCTGAGCGTTATTTACAGCAAGGAAAAAGGTTTGCCCGGCAGCCTGGCGGAAGCGGTACCCGCTCATGTGGAGCGGATAGCGGTGAGCCAGGCTGTGCTGGAAAAATGCTCGGATACGCAGACGCCGCAGGGGGTTTTGGCCGTTGTAGCCAAGCAAGGCCTGACTGCGGAGGAGCTGCTTGCGGCCGGGCCGGATTTGGCGGTCGTCCTGGACGGCGTCCAGGACCCCGGCAATCTCGGCACGATCATACGCAGCGCGGATGCGGTCGGCGCCGGCGCCGTCGTGATCGGCCGCGGCACGGTCGATCTGTACAATCCCAAGGCGATCCGCTCGACGATGGGATCGCTTTATCATCTGCCGATCGTGGAGGCAGATTTGTTGGAGCTGCTGCCGCGCGCGCACGAACGCGGTGTGCGGCTTGTCACCACGAGCCTGCAAGCGCAGCGCTCGTGCTACGAAACGGACCTGCGCCGGCCAACATGGCTGGTCATGGGCAACGAGGCCAAAGGGGTCTCGCCGGAGGTGGCGGCGCTGTCGGATGTGCTGGTCATCATCCCGATGCAGGGCCAGGCCGAGTCGCTCAACGTCGCCATGGCGGCGACGGTGCTACTGTTCGAGGCTTCGCGGCAGCGGCTTGTGTGACCAAACAATAATTCCTGTGTGTGTGAGTTATAACCTAAATTGAGACTGATTATAAGATAGTTTGAGAATGATTATAACATCAAAACGAGACAACCAAATGGCATCAAAACCCTTGTAATACAAGGCTTTTGATGCCATTTGGTTTATATATGAAGATGATGCGGAAGCGACGCCGAAATCCAAAGCGGACGCGGAGTTGCTGGAAGCATTCGTCCAAGCATTCAGGACGGCTGACGTGAGATCGATGTTCCGCTGTTATCGTGACCTGTCCAATAACGGCTTTAGGATCGAATGCGTATGGTTCATGAACCGCGCGCCTAATGTGCTGACGGTGACTTTGCCGGTCACCATACATCTGACTTAAGAACTTGAACCAAATATAGGACTGACTGTGAGTTGGTTTGACATACTTTTCCTTTTTTTGAATATATAATTATCGTTACGAGCAGCGGTACGATGTCTTGCCCTTAAGTTAACATAACTTTTGACTGCTGCATCATTTATAGGGGGGTGACCCGAAAAAAGGCTGCACCAAGCCAGTTGGTATTTATTCTACACTCCCACGGGGAGATCATCATCATGGTGGCGATGGGAGCGGATCGGGAAGAAGCGCTGTTGAGTGCCTTGCAGTCGAAAAGCTGGACGACCTTCCGCGATACCGCATTTGCCGCTTGGAAGGCCAAGCACGCCAGACTCCAGCCGAGCGCATCGGTTGTGGATGGATTTGGAGGGCAAGGATACTTTGACGCTTCGAAGCTTCGAAGCCTGGAACGAGAGGAACTGATTCGCCAAACGCTGTATTGGATCATCGGCGTGCAATTCGATCCCACGCCTTCGGAAGTCGGACAGATTGTGGAGAAGCTCGTCCGCATAGAGCAGGCGCAATTACCCGACATGTTCCGGCACCTCTCGAATGACGAATGGGAGACGGCAGGCAGTGATTTCCTCGCGTTTCTCCAACTGATTAAAAAAAGGAGTGAGGTTTTTATGGCGTTAGTATTTAATAATGCAAATGTTGAACATGGGAAGTCTTACACTTTCACGTTCAACCAGAAGGTTTCTGATGTAACCGTGGGAATTCAGGGCTATTCTGTGAGATATCCTAGTAGTGACAACCATGTCCGGAAAATCAATGTCAACGCAGAAATTGCAAGTATATCTGGACAACAGGTGACAGTAACCGCAACCTGTGTAATGCATGACGATTCCAATAACTATGCCTATGGAAGTGTTGATATCACATGTATAGCAGTTGTATGATACCTCCTGCATGTTTCTCGTTGATGTATAAAATCAGAAAAGGAGTGGAGTGAAATGGCTTTTAAGAGTCTGAGTCAAACAGTAGGACATGGTAAGACACATACCTTTACGTTTCCATCAAAGGTGGCAAGTGCTAGTACATTAGTGCAAGGATATACGATGGAATATTCTAATAGTGACAACCATGTCAGAGAACAGAAAGTCAAAGCATCAATTATTTCCGTATCGGGAAATAATGTATCGGTATCTGCTACATGTGAGATGTATGATGATTCCAACAATCGTGCACCTGGAAATGTTGATATTTTATGCCTGGCTGAGCTTGAATAAACTAGGACGGCCTAACCTGCTATAACTCAAGAAGTAAAGGAGTGGAATATGATGGCGATAGTATTTGTAAGTCAGGCTGTAAGCAACGGAGATTCCGCCACATTTATATTTCAACAAGAATTGTTAAGCGCAACGGCGTTTGTACAAGGGTATCAACTTTCATATCCTAGGAGCGACAACCACTTAAAAAAGGCAACTGTCAAATGTGAAACTACTGTTAAAGGTAAACAAGTAACAGTAAAGGCAATATGTCAGGGAAATGATAGCAGCGGCAACAATGCAACCGGTACTATTAATATAACGTGTGTCGTAGAGATGTAATTAATAAATAAGGTACACAGCGAATAATAATAGGGTTTCATATGTAATCAGCATATGGAGCCCTATAATATCGTATCCAAGCTAAGTGGGAGGCTTGACATGGGAGAAAAAAATAACACCATGAATCAAATTCAGATACCTGAAATACGAACATTCCAATTTGACAGCAAATCGGTCGGCGATATAAAAAACAGTGTCAACCTTTTTCGTGGAGATGTCAATTTCAGTGAGAATATCGTCAGCTTGAGCGGCAGAAACGGATTGGATGTCAATGTGACCGCTATTTATCTTAGCAATGTCCAATCACAGATAAACAAAACAAATGAACAAGCCCCTACCGGAATAATGGGGTTGGGCTGGGAGATGCCATATGACAGGATTTACAGGGAAAACAGCAATGCCTATGAGACTCCTGACATCAATTACACGCTGGAAACGGGCGGAAATGCTCTGGCGTTGGTCAGGACAACAGTAGAAATATCTTTGTTTGATTTGCCTTCTACTTCAAAATTACTTCTGGCAGAGGGAAAAATATCACATGAACTAGCCGGTCTATTTCATAAAAACGGGATACGTATAGGTACTAATGCCAAGGTATGTTATCGGCAGGCACATGAAAATTGGCTTGTAACCGACTATGCGAATGAGACGCAGTATAAAATCCTACCGAAGGATGAGAGGTTGCTGGTATACGATGGAGGACTGGGGTATGAAACGGTAGACTATCAATTCTGGAAAATATCCTACTATCCCGACTTTGAACGCTGGGTTGTAATAAAAGAGAATGGAATCACCTATTCCTTTGGCGGAGGGGTGTGCATAGACAATAATGGCAATAAGACCTGTGGACAGAACCAGATACAATGGGGGGTGCGCTGGGGCAACTGGATAGGAAGCAGCAGTCTTACAGATGGCCAGGAACAGTATCCCAGAGTATGGAATATGCATACTGCATCAAGCCTTTGGGGTGATACCATTCAGTATGAGTACGAAACTGTAGAGCAAAAGGTTGGAAGCGAAAGTGGCAGGGTATATACAAAGGCGTGCTACTTGAAAAGTATAACTGACGTATTTGGGAGGAAGGTCATTTACTTTTATAGAGACAAGGAAATCACGGAGTATGCTGATCCTCATAAGGAAGTACCGGATAACAGTCCCAATCCCTATCAGGATTGCTATGAGACCAAGTATCTTGACAGCATCCAGGTTCATGGCGTAAACGGGCATCGTCTTTTCTCGGTGCAATTTGATTTCAGCATCAAAAATGTATCGGATGACAGCAGCAACCCTCACTTCAATAAGCGCTATTTGACAAATATGGTGAGAAAAAACCCTGATGGAAATTCACTGCCGGGCATCCTATTTGAGTATATCTGGACGAATGACCCCAATCAGCATAGAGGGGGCGTCAGGAAAATCACATATCCCGATGGAGGAAGTGTTACATACACATACGAAAAAAATGTACTGAAGCTGTGTGACAGGAGCATGCAGATTGATAACCCATGGCCGGGCAAAGGTTCTCCAAGAATATGGTATGGCAGCGATTATGCTGTAGTGATATGGTACAGTGAGGACAACAGCATCATGCGTTTGACGGTATATTCCTGGGTAGGGAAATGGTATGGATGGTCATGGGCTGTTAATGGCAGTGGAGATATTCAAGAAAACATAGATATTGAAAGCTTGAATGTGCAAACGGGAGATGATTTTTTTGCATTGCTGTATAAAACGGAAGGCACTTCGTTTCCACTGAACAAGGTCTTTGTATTTCACAAAAACGAATGGTGCCAAGGACAGTGGCATCTGCCTTATGAAGCGAATTTTAATTACAATAAATGGCTTCCGCAGTCTGTTGCGGGAGACAGCTTCGTTATTGTATATAACGCGTCAGAGAATGCCCCGGATAACAAAATGACAAGACTGAGTTGGGATATGTTGCAAAAAGAATGGATAGAGGAAGATTTGGGAGCATGCCCCAATCCTAATCGCAGTGATGTTTCTTTGACCGCAGGAAACGGGTATTACATTGTTATGGACTGCCCCCGAAATGATTCGCAAAACAATAGAATGCAAATGTTCTACCGGGATGGTAAAGGCGAGTGGCATAATGGTCCACAGTACTCTCCCACCCAGATAAAACTGGCCAGAAATTCATCGGGCAGTCCTTTTTACCAGTGGGCAGCAGGGCAGTCCATGGCAGCGTTTGCATATATAAGCTATTATTATACCACCGGTTGTGAATATAACCTGTTGATATTCCAATGGGACGAAGGATTCACAACGATCCGGCAGCAGACGCAAGCACAGAAATTTTATATGTACACCTCCATACTGCCTTGGATTTCGACGGGGATTATCGAGGACAGTCTTGTTGCCAGTGGCCCGTTCCTATACCGCTATAATGGGGCTGAGTGGAAAGGGAAAAGCATGGATCAGGGCTCTTCGGACAGCAAAATGGTATTTAATTGGTATGGCTATGCCGAGGATTTGATTTTGTCTTCAAGAGTGGATCAAGCCTACCATACCGATCCGGTAGCTAAGTACCATTTGTACCAGCCTGCATCAGGCACCGGTTCATATGATATGCCCGGCGATATGCCGTGGCATGACAAATATAAATATAAGCTGCAATACTACCCCACAGCTGGTGCAGATTATGTGACTTTCGATAAGGAAATTTTTTATCGCGGTACAAACTGGGTTAAGCCGGACGGTAATAATCCCATACAGAATCCTGTTTATATCATGCCCAATATAGTGGATACCCGGGCGGTAATCAATTGTGCCCCTGAGATTATAATAGCCCTGAACTGTAACGATGAGGGTAATCCCATAAGCACTACGGCTTATTACTTGTCGGATGGCAAGGTAAGCAGAAGTGAGAATATCTATATCAACCGGAATGGCAGTATGAAAGATGCCGTGTATTACCAGATTGTCGGGAAAATAGCCGAAAGCATACAAACAGGTATTGAAGTAAATTTAAATGGCAAAGCACCTTCAAGGGGTGGAATGCTTGCGCTATATGCCAAAGGTGAAAAGTTTGAAGAAGCCGGCAGCATACAGCTTAATAAATATATTAGTAGCCATATAGCAGGATGTATCGAGGATTACCCGATAACTTCCATTGCGATCAATGACGGATATAACACTGATTATACAAGCTACCAGTATAATTTCCAGAGTGCTTTGGCAGACCCCTCATGTACGGTTGCAAAATACTATGAGGTAAAAGCTTTATACGGAAGCGGAACCGGCAAATATGGATATACGGTCTACAATTATTTCAATGGAATTATGCCTGATGTGAACACCCATGCATATCCATCCACTTTGGAAGGAAATGACGAGCAGAATTATTACAGCTTGTTAGATGGCATGCTATACAAGAAAAAGTCATACAACAATGAAGATAAGTGTGTGGAAGCTGTCACCACTTCGTGGAGGGCATATACAACAAGGTCGGATGGACAGAATCTATATAAATTGGTTAACGGGTATGTCAGGATGCGTGGTGAAACGGCTATAACGGATGGGGTAGAGAACACTGCGGTATACCAGCAAAACCTTGTAAACGGTCAGGATTCACTTGTGCAAACAAGCAATTATAATGTAAATGGGCAAGAGGAAATCATCAGCACAGAAAACAAATACCTTTTTGAAGGATATGAAATTGCGACAGGTTTAAACTATCTTACTCCTGTGATCCAGGAGAAAAGCATGGTAGATGGAATTATAATCGGTGTGAAAGTGGAAACGTGGAAATTATGGGAACAGGATACAGGCGAAGAAATCCTTCAGATTCCTGCATCATGGAAACAGTATATGCTGAGTACATATACCGACACACCCGATTTCCCATTCCAAAGTGAAAGCATACCTACCCAATGGGTGCAGGTAGCTGAGACGGTAAAACGGACCAGTAAAGGCTTGCTTTGCGAAATGATTGATATTGACGGCATAAAACAGGTTGCAAAGTATGATGAGAAACAAATGCTGGCAATTGCAGGTTTTGTAAATGCAAATGCAGATGAGGTGCTGTTCGGCAGCTTCGAAGAATATGAGAATACGCATGATTGGCAGTTTGATGCCAATGCCCGATTGGTGATAGGTGAGGGCCACTGTGGCAAAAACAGTGTAGAAATAAGGCCGGGAGCAGCTTTAGATGGTCTCAAGACCAAGCTGGAGATAGCTAGGTGCAGCAATGCTTACCTTGTGAGCTTTTGGATAAAGACACCGGATGGCTTTGATGGCGACACAGGAGAAGCGGGCTGCCATGTCATACTGAAAAAAGATCAGCAGGAGATATCAAGACAGATATCGGTCATACCACCTACAAGTATGGAGTGGAGCTATATAAGCAGCAGGATTGCTGTTCCACAAACGGAGGAGGGGGGAAGACTTGAGATTGAAATCTACTTTGATAACAACAAAACAACCCAAAGTTACCTCTTGGATGATATAAGGTTTTCACCTTTCCTGTGCACGTACAACGGTATGGTGTATGATCCGGATTATTGCCTTACACTTGCCCAGTTGGGTTCAAACAGAGAAGTAATTCGCTATATATTTGATGAATATCAAAGGACGATAGGCATACAAGGGCCTGATGATAATATGGCGAAGGTTTCCAGTACAGCTTATTCAAGGCAAAGAAACCATTCATTTGATCCCTTGTATCCCAATAGCACCTTGGAAGTTCAGGCACGTTTGGGCGGTAGGTACATTGATTTCTACAGCTATCCTGACTGGCAGCAGTTTTTTGAAACTGATGTCCCTGGGCAGTTTGAAATAAATGAAGGTACACTTTGCTATCTCGGACATGAAAGCATAAGTCTTGATATGATAAGGCCAGACTATCAGAATAACTATTGTGTCTGTATTAGTATGGAAGGATTGTCACAAAAGGAAAGCATACAGATGGACAAAGATTGTATAGCACAAATGAACAGCGGTGGAATGCCGCCAAAGCTGATGGAGAAATTTGCTTCACTGGCAGCTAAAATCAGCATACATCCTGTGATCATGGACAGAAAATGGCAGATACAATTATCCGACCGTCCCGTCCTATGCATAGACTATGATGGAAAAGAATTTATCATCACCAGAGAAGCACCTATCATTACGGATGTAGGGGTACGTATAGGCGATAGTATGCAGGTATTATGGAATGCTGCCTCAGGACAGTGGGAGCTGTACGACTATTCTGTATCAAGCTCTGCTGTTATGACAAAGCTGCAGCCGGAAATGAAAATAACGAACTGGCTCGTCATTGTGTCTCAAAATACCTTATTGTTTTATGGAGACGGCATCCATATATTTGGGTATAACGCGCAGCAGCAAATATCCGGAAGGTTTGGCCTTTTGCTGTCCCAACCTGTTGCGCTGAGCAATATCATGGCTGTAAAAGAGCCAATTACAGGTTTAGTATATACAGACGGATCAGGCAAGACAAGGCAAACCCAACAGCTAATAGATGGAAAATCTCTAGTATCGGGAGTCGTTTATGATGATATAGGGCAGGAGGCATGTACGACAAAAGAAGCACAGCTGGCACCGGAAGAGGCAATACCCGTATTAGCCTATCGCAAAGACTTTGCTGTCATGAACTGGGAAAATGGCACAATGGGAGGAGAAGTAGGCCTTTATTACAGCCCGGGTGGTGATGGCTACTCTGACGATGAAGGCTATCCATTTTCACGAAAAGTCTATGAGGCATCACCCTTGGGACGTGAAATTGCTGTAGGAAAGCCGGGCAGCACCTATGCAGTCAACCTGGCGAGCAATCATTACAAGACCATCACCTATCAGGCAAATACAGGGCAGGAACCGCTCCAATTGCCGGTTGGACAGTATCTTGTCCAGACAACAAAGGATGAAAATGGCAGGGTACAAATGCGTATAACAGATAAGCGCGGAACCCAAATTGCCGAGATTAAAAACGCGCAGCAGGCCGATAATGCCATAAGCACCTATGAAGAGCATTATTCCTACACAGCAGAGTTTTCTGGAGTTACAAGAACAATTTTGCCGCCTAACTGGTATCGTTCACCACAAGACGAGAGCAGCAAAACTGTCATGAAAATCCAAAACAAGTATAACCTGCTGGGTCAACTGGTAGAAAAAAGGATGCCGGATGCCGGTTCTGAGCCTGGAAACGGTATGTATAATTATGTATACACCACTTCCGGAAAGCTGCGATTTATGCAAAACCCGGAGGGCTATGCAGCAGCCAGGCCGTATATTTTATACTGGCTGTATGATACGATAGGCCGTGTTCTCGCTGTAGGAGTTTCATATTATAATGGCAGCCTTGATACACTTTGGCAGTATGCTGATGAAACGGGATGGCTTCCCCCAGATACGGAATACCTGCATTTCAAGCAATACGTATATGACAGCAATCCCGGCTGTCCCGATGGAAATCCAAATCCGGATCAAATAGGTAGGATGACCGAAGTGACTGTATATGAACAGGAAAGTAATGGTGAGATCATGTCAGTGGAAGAATTCATGTATGATATAAACGGCAATGTGACCGACTATTCCATATACGCTCCTTCCTTTGGCAATGAGAAGTATTTGACAAAATACCAATACGATAACCTTGGAGATGCAGTCGAAATACGGTATCCCGCAGGGGATATCAACATCTGCTACAGCTATGACAATATAGGCAGGTTGTGTGCGATAGGAACAGAAGAGCAACCGAATTGCCATGCTGAACTTGCCTATTCCGCTTATCAAATGCTCGGCTCTGAAACCATACACGGAGTTGGGGATATGAAAATTCAGAGGAATTACAGCTACAATTCTCCAGGGTGGATAACCGGTACGGAGGACAGGTATTTTAGGGAAAGAATCTATTATAGTGAAAATGGATACAATGGTGCGGCATACTACAATGGAAGGATTGCCTCAGTAGAAAGCCGGTATTTGATGCTCGATACCGAAGGATTATTTCCGCCATCCTATGAATACCGTTATGCCTATGATGGATTAGGGAGGCTGGGAACAGCACAAAACACAGCCGACGATGAATGGAGTATAGGGACTGTAACTCCTACAACTTATGATGCCAATAACAACATTCTGGCAATAAATGATGGAGTGACAGAGAATACTGAATATATATACCAGGCCGGAAGCAACAAAGTGATCGAAATGATTGGCAGTAACAGTGGGCGCTGTGAATATAATCTTGACGGAGCCATAGCAAGAGTACCGGGCAGATTTGAACAGCTAACGTATAACAAATTCAACAGTCAAGTGACCCGTATAACTGACGCCGATGGGGATACAGTTTCTTTTGGATATGCCGGAAGAGAACAGAGGGTATTGAAAACCACATCTACATGTAAAAAACTTTACATCCACGGCTTGAACAACTATCCATTGGTTGAATTGACCAAATTTGGGGACGGCAGCACAACAGTGACCAGTCATATATATGGTCCGAGAGGGCTTATTAAGCAGTACAAGGATGCGCGGGAGCTTTTATTTATTAATGACCATCAAGCTTCGGTAAGGGCTGTCGCAGATGGCTTATCCGGACAGGTACTGGCCGCCTATGCATATAGTCCTTTTGGGGGTATGATGTGTACTCCATATGGGGAAGGCAGTATTTCGGATTACCTGTATACGGGACAGGAGCTGGACAATCAAACAGGGCTTTACAACTACCGATCTAGGATGTATGACCCTTCAATTGGACGTTTCTATTCAATGGATTCTGCCGGGCAGTATTTCAGTCCCTATATATATGCAGGAAATGACCCCATATCTCTGGTTGATCCTGACGGACAAATGGCTTTTGCTACAATTGTTGCTATAACTGCGGCTACAGGGGCGGCATTAGGGGCTGTCGGAGGCGGAATATATGCAGGTGTAAGTGGACATTCAGGAGGGCAGATAGCCAAAGATATCTTTGCGGGACTTGGAATTGGTTTCCTTGCAGGGCTGCTGGCAGGCACAGGTGTGGGGGCTTATGCCGCTACAGCAGGTGCAGTTGCGTCTACCACTGTTACATCTATGCTGACAGGTTCGGTTATTGCTGCTGGTGTAAACGCGGGAACCTCTCTGATTAAGGCAGGTGTTAGCGGTGATTGGTCTGTGACGGATATATTTGCGTCAATAGGAATTGGCGCTGTGTCAGGTGCAGTAGCATGGGGGGTCGGATCTGGTGTAAGCAGCAAGCTGACTTCAACAGCAGCATCCAGAGTTGGACAAATGTCCTCGAAACAGCTTTATGTCCTGGGCAGCGGTATAGGCGCCGTATCTGATGGGGTAGGAACTGTAGTGGGGCAAACTGTGGCAAATTTGATGGATATGGCACAGGGAAACGATGTAAATTGGGGTAAAAGCCTTGGTATAGCGGGAGGAGTAGGCGGTTTCTTTGGGGGTATAAACGGCGCAGCGGGAGCAAGGTTCATGTCCACCAAGCAAACCAGCATAACAACAAGGGTTTTCTTACCTGATGATACCATATATTACACTTTTGAAGGGAGCGGCTTTTTGCAATTTACAACCAGCTATGAGAACTTTGCCGAAAAATATGGGACAGCAATATCTAGAGCTATAGGATTTTTTGCTGGCTCTACACAAAACGGAGTGTCTGAAGCCACCTGATGATTATGCTGAGCCGTAAAAAATAGAAAAAATTTTTCACCGCCTAATTGAAGAGCTAGGAAGCAGAGGGGCTGTTTCCTAGCTCTTTATGTTATACGTCCGGCATTCCAACCGGGGATGAGCATTATTCTGTAATATTGTGTTCCTTATAGGATTTGCCATTGTCTACATACAGTTGGGTGTAAGCGTCAAATAAATTCCTGTTCTCAATCGGCGATTTTCTATGACTGGGGGCATTACACATGGTTTTTTTTAATTGAAAAACGTGATCAAGGCTTAAAGACAATGTTTTTTTGATTGTTTGTCTGAGCTTATCTTATAAAAATATAAGGTTTGTCCAATCGTATGTTATAAACAGTCTCAGGCAATCTTATAAAAACAGCCCTAAACGTGTTGGTTTTGTCTCAAATGATCTTATAACTCACACCAGCCCACGTCCCCAAATAACTGTCCAGGAATACTGCTGAATACATGTAAATGTGCGATTTTACGACGGTTAAGCAATTAAAAGCATGTTAAAGACGGAGAAAACCGCCCATCAAAAGGACGGTTAATTAAACTATCATTCTCAATATCTGAAAGAATCAGATTACTGATAAAATTTGATTTTTGTGATGAATGTCATGTTCGATAAATTCGTGGATGATGTAGAGCAAGGAGTAGGGCGTGTTTGTATGTGGGCAATATTCTACGCCGTTTGCGGGCACATGTTTAGTAGCGATATCTGGCTCAGTTAGCAGTATGTCAACCAACTGACGACGGGTTTGCTTAAATTCGTCAAGCATACTTATTTTGGAAATTCCCGAACGGGCATATTCATAAGCTTTTTTGTTAAACGAATCGAAATTTGGAAAGAACATTCCTTCGCCATTTTTAATTGCTGGGATAATCGTATAGATGAGGTAATTATCCCAATTTTTAAGATGTGAAACAATTTCCGCTACTGATGCTTTTCCTTCAGCAATTGGAATTAACCAAATGTTTTCGTCCAAATCACGTGGCATAGAGAAGTAAAGTGATGGATGATTATGTATCGGGTGAAAACGTGTCTTCTCGGAAGTGAGTAGTATTTATGAAAAGGAAAGGCCTAGCGTGAAAGGGAATTCAATGAAAAAAGTAAATGAAAAGCTTATAGAAGAACTCTGTCGTTATGAAGATGACTTTCCAGAGGGGGTGTTTGCAGTTCCACCTTCATCGGATGCCCCAAAAGTAAAGGTTCGGGCTTTGATTGTGGTTCTGAAGAAAACAGTATTGAGTACTATTTTTAAAACGTGATTTCAGCTTTTCAATTTCTGAGATCGAAAGAAGATTTTACCTTACCATATCAATTGTTTCATTTTCCATTCCCAGTCCTATCCAGAAGTCTATCTCGTCTTTGGATTCGCATATGCAACTTTGCTGTCATTTGGGACCCCTCAAAAGAATTTTTTTCAGAGCAGAAGTTTTGTATCGTGTAATCGGCGGTTGTGTGTGCGTAAAAATAAAGTTCAGATACGAGCAATAACTTGCCGTAGCTTACCTTCGAGCATCTGCTCCAGTTCAAGTAATTGCTCATTTTTTAGAGCATTTTCGGGATTTTCTACGCTCAAAATAAGCCGCGAGAATCCTGCTGGCCTATCATAGATAAGGTCGTGCAAGGAAATATTTGAGAAGCAGCATGGAAGTTGTGCATGTAAATCCTCGAATGAAGTTTTCCAAGCGGTATCCATCGCATCGTGCCACCATTCCAGATCAACGATCGTCTCGCAATTTGGACACGTAATTTTAATAAAGTTTTCTCCTTGATCAACGAATTGGGTCTTTTCCGATTTCTCAACAGATACAACCGCAGTTGCGAAAATGGATTCGAGGAAGGTTCGAGCCTGATCAATTTTTAAATTCTCGGGCATAAAGTTTATATCTTCGGGTATCAATTTAACTATGGTATCAGACAACATCTATCTCTCCCTCCAACAAATTCCTCTGAATAAAGAAGTTCCACAATAATTTTTGTATTCCTGCAAAATCGTTTTCTCTGGTTTTGTCCCAATCAAATTGTGGTAGTATAGAATTGTTAGGCAGATTGATCTTGGTTTTTATAGATGCATAGTAAAGACCTAATTTTGAGTGTGATTTTTCCTACGACGGTGATGACATCGCCAATACTGGCATCTATATGATTCATCCTGAATTCGAAGATGAACATGGCAAAATCATTTTGGATCGTGAACTGCCGATTGCTTCGAAAGATACGGCGAGGAATGCGTTGGAGTTAGGGATATAACTGCAAAGCCGCCCTTTATTGGGCTATACAGTGAGCCGCGATGTAAGATCGTATTTGAATCCGAAGAGGAGTTTAGTATCTTCAGGAATAAGATTCATGATTTTGGATGGACAACTCTGGATTTGAGTTAATGGTAAGGTGCTAGAGTAGAAGATGATATGAGGGTTCAAGAATAATGGATTTGCTTGTGATGAAGAAATGGCGTACGAATTAACGAGGATAACCTTACATTAAGCTTAGAAATAAGGTTGGAAGAGGGAGATCATGACTGACTTCGTTTTTAATATGGATTACGAAAACCGAGATCTCATTTTAGACATTCCTGGAGAGTGGGAGAATAAACGAGGTTCGGGAAGCATTCGTCGTTTTGATTACGTGAATGTCGATGTTTTGAGGAAGTTAATTGGACAAAAATATATAGATCCGGAAGATCGCGAAAATAGTTCGCCGAGTGTCGCTCAGATTTATGAGTTTATGATCAAGCACCCTCAAGTCTTAGTACAGGGATATGCGGTAAGCCCTCATCGCAAGGATTATCGAGTAACGATTACGACTCTTTTTGCGCTGGAGGAGAAAGTCAATCCGAAAATAAGGAACGAATTTAAGATGTTCTCTGCAAACGCGGATGAATTGATTACGGATACATACTTGTATGCCTGGTGGGACTGAAGATAGGCAGGAGGTGGAGTCTATGAAACAAGTACAAATACCCAAGCTAGAAGAGCTTGAAGAAATATCACAAAGGAATGGATTTTGCACAAGGTTAGATGCCGATCTACAAAAGGAATTTGAAGTATTTAACTTGGATACAGAAAGCGGATTCATATGCTTAATGACTGCCGAACTTGACCTTTTTAGTATTGATATCATGAAGCCGAACGATAGAAAGCTCCTGGAAACATTAGCGGGAATACTTGAGCTATACGGGCTGCCAGCAGCAAATCTAACGGAAGATATCGTTTGTTGTGTGGAAAAGAAAGAAGAATTAAATCGGGATTATGAAGCTTACTGGGTTCAGTATTTTTTGAATGAAGAAGATCCAAATGTGATGTATGTCAGATACAGGGCGTTTGTAGATGAATCATGTGCTGAAATAAACAGTATGCGATGTTGAGGGGAAATAAAAAGGCTCGAAGTAGCCAAATGCACGGAGAAAGGTAGGTGTTAATCATGTGTCGATATGCAATGTATGGTCCTTATAAAGATATCTACGCATGCTTTCAATGCAGAAAAGCATTTAAGCAAATATCTGATCGTGAACTAAGTAAACGTGATGTGCAGAATAGAGCATATAAATGCCCACAATGTAGCGGAACTATGAACGACATGGGACATGATTTCAAGGCACCCAAACAGAATGATGTGAAGCAGTGGATGAAAGTAGAGATTCTATATAATAGCGGATTTACCTATCATTCATGTGGCTGTGGAGGTCCGGGATATAGACCTGCAAAATTATCAGAAGTAGAGCAATTCCTTGAGAATAATAAAACATTTAAGTCTGAAGGAGAAGTATTGCTCAAGATGCTAACAGTAAAGGCTTATTAGACTACATCATCACACGCGAGCGAAGCAATCCATTCAGAATCGAACTACAAACATTTCCTAATCCTTTCTGACATTATAATAACGCTTGCAATTTTACGGGGATAATGATACTGTATAACCATCAAATATTCGTACACCGTATACGAAAGAAAGTGGTCGAAAAGGAAGGAGGGGTATTATAATTGAGTGCTATAAAAATCGAGTATGAAGATTTGGACCAATTGACTTATAAGACATTAAAAAAGTTGATTCTTGACGGTCAATTGAAACAGGGAGAAAAGATCATTCAAGACAATCTTGCCGATCAATTGGGTGTAAGCAGAACACCGCTTCGCAAGGCGATTGCTCAACTTACCCAGGAGTGTCTGATCGAAACCAACGGAAGAGGGACGTACGTTAAGCAATACACCACTGAAGAAATGATTGCGGCTTTTGAAATCCGTGCCGTACTCGAAGGTTTGGCAAGTCGGCTATGCGTAAGATATATGACCGATGAAGATATTCAAGCATTGGAAAACCTTTTTAAGGAAGCCATGGCTAAAATAACGGATGAAGACTGGTCCGCCTATCGTGAAGCCGATCGGGAGTTTCATAACCGGATTTCCAAGCAGGCCAACAGTGTCATGTTATCAAACATGCTCAATCAGTTTCAAGTCTTGAGCATTACCTATTTAAAAGGATTAATGCGCCCTCCTTATGAAACAATCAGCGATCATATGGATATCATTCAAGCGATAAAAAACCGGTCAGAGGATGAGGCTGAACGGGCAGCTGTCGCGCATATTCGTAAATCCATAGAAGCAGTGAAAAATAATAAGTGACCATTCCATTTCTTTTTTTTGTAATTCTTCGTATACGGTGCACGGGATACTAAAAGGGAGTGAGTTGAATGAGTAAAACAGTGTTAAGCATCCAAGGCGAGCATTTTAAGATCAATGGGCAGAAGATATATTCCGAAATTGCCGGAAGCCGTCCTGAAGCGCACGGGCTATTGATGAACGCCCGATTCATTCAGGGCATCTTCGACGATAAAGCCGATCGGAGCCGATACAACCGGTTCGGGAGAGAATTCAACCCCGAGCGGAATACGGACGACTTAATTTCCGCATTGCCGCAATGGTATGCATACGGACTGCGTGCGTTTACCGTTGGCTTTCAAGGTGGAGGGTCCTGCTTTACAATCAACAACAACACGGTTGACAACAATCCGTTCGGTCCGGACGGGAGCGAGCTCGATCCAGCTTATGCCGCGCGTATGGATCGCTTGATTCGTGCAGCGGACGAGCTGGGAATGGTCGTAATCGTCAGCTATTTTTATCCTGGCCAGGTTTTCCAACTCAAGGACGCCCGCGCGGTGCTTAACGCAGTACGCGTTGCCTCGAAATTCCTGAAGGACGGTGGATATACCAACGTCATAATCGAAGTGTGCAATGAGCATGACATCGCAAAGCCGCATCCGTTGATTTATACGCCGGAAGGCATGGTGGCACTCATGGAGATCGCACGGAAGGAATCCGGCGGCTTACCGGTCGGTTGCAGCGGTACAGGGGGCTTCATCGATGAAGGGGTATGCAAGGAGAGCGACGTTATCCTTATTCACGGCAACCACTTAACCAGACAGAGTTATTACAACAGTATTCGGCAGGTACAGAAGTGGGCACCGGGGAAACCGGTCGTCTGCAACGAAGATTCGCAGGCCATTGGCAATATGGGCGTTGCTTACCGTACAGGTACCTCGTGGGGTTACTATAACAATATGACTAAGCAGGAGCCGCCTTGCGATTGGGGGATCACTCGTGGAGAAGACCAATTCTTCGCGTACCGGATGGCTGAGGGTATCGGCATCAAAGTGCCGGAGATACCGGAAGAAGATCGATTTTACCTGCAAGGTCTGGAGCCGGAGATGGAATTTGAAGGACAACGTTGGATTCGCCTCGCCAGCTTGTATCCAGAGGCCATTGACTATGTGGATTTCTATTGCAATGGTGAACTCGTATACACCAACTACGTGGAACCGTTTACCGTCAACTTCGACTCTAATTGGAGGCAGCTAGCTTGGCATGTGCGTCCCGGCGATCGGGAGTGGAAGGCAGTCGTACATTTGAAAAACGGTGAGGTTTTGGAGCGTAGAGCGAGTTTATAAATGAGCCGGCCATCGCCGGTTAAACATCTGAAATCGTTATCAGATCGTTTTGAAAGCGATTTCGAAAGGGCCGGCCAATAGCTCCATGATTGCGGTTGATCGCATTTTATGCTTTCAATAATCGAAAAAAAGGGGAGGAAGTAAAATTGTTCAGAAAGAGGTTCAAGTCAACGGTATTTATGGTGCTGGCAGGTATGCTCGTATTGGCGGGCTGCTCGCCCGGCGGAGGAAATAACTCCGCGAATGAAAAAGCAAACCCCTCCAAGAGTGGTAAAGCTGTAAAGATACGCTTTGCGCATACTTGGGGCGGATCGGATGGCAAAGCTGGGGTATTCAAAGCGCAATTGGACGCATTTCGGACTCAGCATCCGGAGATCAATCTAGTTGAAGAATTTGCTCCGGGCGATGAACTGAAAACCAAGCTCAAAGTGGACATGGCCAGCAACAATACCCCGGATATATTTCTATACTGGGCGGGGGAATCGTACATGCGTCCGCTCATTGACGGCAAAGTCGCCTTGAACATGAAGGATTATTTTGCGGCAAGCAAATCGGTCAAAAAAGATCAATGGTCAGATGCAGTTTGGAAAGACACGGCAGTCGACGGCGAAGCCTATTTGGTTCCGCTCGAAACGTCAAAGGCGTTCTTCTTGTATAACAAAGAAATTTTCGACAAGTATAAGCTTCAACCGCCGAAGACCTATGAGGAATTTAAACAAGTTTCCAAGGTATTGCGTGAAAACGGTATCATCCCGCTTGCAATGGGCAGCAAAGGCTCCAACCCGGGCCATTGGTTTTATTCGGCGATCGCAACGCAATTCGCGGGCGGCGTAGAAGATGCGGAGAAAATAAGCAAAGATTATAAATTTGATACGGATGCCTTCAAGAAAGCCGCACAAATCGTCAGCGAGATGAAATCCTTGAAGATATTCCCGGATGATACGGTTGCCAACGGCGATTGGGCTCCATCTGTAGTTCCTTACAATGAAGGTAAGGCGGCGATGCTGTTCACCTTGCCATGGTCTTTGCCTAACTTGAGCAAAGAGACTACTGCAAAATCGGAATTAATAAATGTCCCTAAAATGGAAGGTGCGGTAAAAGATCCTGCGTCTTACACGATCGGGGGATATACGATGAGCTTGGTCATCAATAAAAAGTCGTTCGAAGATCCGGCCAAAAAAGATGCGATTGTCGCAGTAGCAGATGCCTTGCTGTCCGATCAAATGAACGCTGCGTTAGCCGGCGCAGGCATGATGCCTGCCAAGTCCTTGAAAACGACTGGGAACTCCCTGGATCCGTTCGCTGCCAAAGTATTCAGCTTCACGAATTCATATAGCGTTGTACCATTTACGAAATCCATGCTGCCCGGCGCGAAATCCACGGAAGCTTTCAATCGTGCCATGGATGAATTGTTTGCAGGCGTGATCAAACCGGGCGATTTTATTAATAAGGTACAGACGGCCGTTGCAGGCGAGAAGAAATAAAACAGTTTGGGGAGGGACGACATCCCTCCTAAAAAATTTATTGTAATTGGGTGATGGCATGACACAAAAACGCAGTTTATTTTCCGCTATTTTCCTTGCACCTGCCGTTTTGCTGTTTTTACTGTTTTTTATCGTGCCCGTCCTGTACTCGATTTACTACAGCATGACGGAATGGGATGCGGTACAGAAACCGGAATTTATTGGATTTGCTAACTTCACGCAGCTGCTGCACGATTCGGATTATTGGAAGACCATGAAAAATACGTTAGTAATAATCGTTCTTACGTTGACGATTAAAATTCCGGCCGCATTGATTCTGGCGTATTTATTACTCCGAATCAAGAGAGGATTTAAATTTTTCAGAACGGTTTTCTTTCTGCCGGTGGTCGTGTCGCCGATGGCGATCGGCTTGATGTTTTCCCTGATGTACAATTCGGAGGGCGGATTGCTGAATCAAATTTTAAATTTTCTTGGTTTATCCTTTCTCCAGAAAAACTGGTTGTCCGATCCGAACATTGTTCTTTATTCCGTGGCAGCACCGCAAGTATGGCAAACGATCGGTTTGTTCTTCATCATTTTCCTGGCAGCCTTGCAGAGTATTCCAAAAGAAATATTCGAAAGCTCCGAAATCGACGGCGCATCGTCGGGCCGTACTTTCTTCAGTATTGTCCTTCCTATGATGTGGGATGTTTTGCAAGTGTGTATTATTTTGGGTGTTACAGGTGCGCTGAAAACGTTCGAGCATTCCTGGGCGATTACCCAAGGGGGCCCCGGCGTTGCTTCAGCTTTTGCTTCCGTGTATTTATTCATGAAAGCATTCGCTTCCTATGAATTTGGTTATGCGAGTGCAATTTCAGTGACGATTGCTGTATATGCTTTGGTGTTTACGGTCCTGTTCAAAAAATTCTTTTCCAGCAAAGACTCTCTGGAGTACTGAAAGGTGGGTTGGCGGTGCTTCAAGCAAAGAAACCGATCAAATATGTGCTGCTTTCCGCATATAGCGTGACAACATTATTTCCGTTTTTATGGGTGTTTCTAAGCTCTTTCAAAACCAACACCGAAATTTACAGCAGTCCGTTCTCGCTGCCGAAGGTATGGCAATTAGGAAACTATGTCAAGGCATGGACCAGCGGAAATATTGGAGCAACCTTTCTTAATAGCTTCTACATTACGGTCATTTCTGTAGTGCTAATCTTACTTTTCGGAGCGATGGCTTCATATATCTTGGCGCGCGTTTATCCAAGTTTAACGATTTATACGTTTTTTGCCCTAGGAATAATGATTCCCGCACAGACCATTCTAATTCCAACCTTTTCAATCCTTAAAGAACTCAATCTGATTAATAACCATGTCGGCTTGATTCTAATGTATGTCGTTAGCAATTTAGCGCTCACGATTTTCATTTTGGTATCCTTTATGCGGACGCTGCCCAAGGAATTGGAAGAAGCGGCGATTATGGACGGCGCAGGGCGGTATCGAACCTTTTTCTCGGTCATTCTGCCGCTGTCCACGCCTGGTTTGGCGACTGTAGGCATATTGGCGCTGCTGTCCTGTTGGAATGAGTATTTGTTCGCCTACGTTCTGATTTCCAATCCGGTACTGAAAACCTTAACCCAAGGCATCTATGGGATGAAAGGCGAGTATATGACTGACTTTGGACCGATGACTGCGGGGCTGGCAATTGCTATGATTCCGGTCGTCATTTTGTATATCATATTCCAGGAAAAGGTAGTTGCCGGGATGACTGCCGGTGCAGTGAAAGGATAAGAAGGGAGGAATCCGTATGCTTTCGATTATAGATACACATGTTCATCTAGGCACCTCCAAATTTTCAGGCGTAACGACAACAGAAACAGAGTTGCTGGAATCGATGGAACGTAACGGCGTCGCGACGAGCTTGGTGATGCCCCAACCGACGCTGGAAAATATCCAGGATGTACATGAACAAATTGCCCGGCTGGCTAGTAAACACCCTGGGGAATTTTACGGAATCGCGAGTTTGGATCCGTGGATGGAGGAGGAACCCTATGTCCAGCAGCTTGAAAAGTGCGTGAAGGACCTGGGATTTATTGCGGTTAAACTGCATCCATACGGGCATAACATCTCTCCGTTGTCGGATCGCTGCAATAAAATATACGAAACTGCACGAAAGTTGAATATTCCGGTAATCGTCCATACAGGTCTGGGTACACCTTCTTCCTTGCCGTCTTTATTAATCGAACCGGCTCGAAAGTTTCCGGATGTGACCTTTATTCTTGCGCATGCAGGCTTCGCGATATACACCGATGAAGCCATCGTAGCTGCCAAAACATGCGAAAATATGATTCTGGAGCCGTCCTGGTGCCCTACGTATACGGTTGTGAAAATGATTAACGCGATCGGACATCAGAGGATGATCATGGGATCGGACCATGTCACGAACTTACCTGTGGAAATTACGAAATATCGTTCCATTGGTCTAACAGAAGCCCAGCTTGACGATATTTTTCATAACAATGCCAAGCGGATTTTTAAATTATAACATTGAGGAGCGAAGGACATGAAGGTTTATAAAATTGCGGTCCTCCCGGGAGATGGCATCGGGACGGAAATTACCGACGAGGCTTTGAAAGTATTAAAAACGGTAGAATCCCATCTAAGCAACGCACGGTTTGAATTAGAGTCTTTCGACGCCGGGGCGGAAAGATTTTTGCGGACAGGGGTTACGATGCCGGAAGACACATTCGACCATTGCAAGGCTGCAGATGTAATGCTTATGGGGGCTATCGGTTTACCGGAGGCACGTCATCCGGATGGCAGGGAAGTGAACGGCGACGTTATTTTCCGCTTGCGATTTGACTTGGATTTGTATGCGGGTGTAAGACCGGTCAAGCTTTACGAAGGCATTGTCAGTCCTCTCCGGGATGTGAGCCGGGGCATCGATTACATCATTGTAAGAGAGAACATAGAAGGTCTCTACGCTTCCCGTACAGGCGGTTGCAATGTAAGAGGCGAGGTAGCGACGGATACGATCATCATGACCAGAACCGGTATTGAGAAAATTTCCCGCTATGCATTCCGATTGGCAGAGAAAAGAAACGGACGAATCTCAGACGGAGCATCCTTGGTAACATGCGTAGATAAAGCAAACGTTCTTAGTTCCTATGCCTATTTTAGAAGTGTTTATGATAGTGTCGGCGATCAGTTTCCGAATATCGGGCGGGATTATGTGTATGTAGATGCTATGACTTTGTACCAAGTGATGAACCCGCAAATGTTTGATGTCGTCGTAGCGGAAAACATGTTTGCCGATATCATATCGGATCTTTCGTCGGCTACGGTTGGGGGACTCGGGATGGCTCCGTCTGGCGATATCGGCGATCGGCATGCATTGTTTCAACCGGCTCACGGTACAGCTCCATCCATAGCCGGCAAAAATATCGCCAACCCATACGCTATGATCTTATCGCTCTCTATGATGCTGGATTGGATCGGAGAAAAGCATGCGGATAACAGCCTTATTGCCGCGGGGCAAGGAATTGAGGAGGCTGTCAAACGAATTTTGGCAAACGGCGGAGCGAAAACGGGAGACATTGGCGGTAAAAGCAGCACTTCGGATGTCGGCAATGCGGTCGTGGAAGCATTGAATCATTCGGTGAACGAGTGGGCGAAATAATGTTTGCGCCGAGGATTGAAGAACATTTAGAGATGGGAATCATCTTCAATGCGATGTATCCGGATGCATTTCAGGAAGATGAATCTTTGCTGCAAGCGGTTGATCATGTATTGCATGACACTTACTTCCGGAGAATTGAAATTTCAGGTATTCGCAACCCCGATTCCCGAGCCAAATTCAAAAAAAGGCTCGACATCTGCCGTATGAAAAACAGCTATCTGGCACAGCCGGCGATTTTTCGAGAGCAGCTGGATTTGGGGAGCCTTGATGAAGCGGTAAGGTCGAAGGCTTTAGCACGCATGCTGAACGCTCAGGACGAAGCGGAAGCTGTCGGAGCCGATATGTTTGAAATCATCAGCGGCCCGAATATCGAAGGAAATAGAAACCTGGCAATCGAGCGATTAGCTGAATCGGTCCTTCTTCTCGGTGAGCAAGCGCAAGCGCGCAATATGAAACTTCTCGTGGAAATGTTCGACTACGATGTGGATAAGAAGCGTTTGATCGGCTCCGTGGAAGATACGGTTCGCTTATTTCAATATATGAAATCGCCGGATCATGTAAAGCTATTGTTGGATTTGAGCCATATCCCTATGGTAAGAGCCGATATCGCAGCCGCCGTCCGGGAGTTGAACCCATGGATCGGCCATGTGCATGTCGGAAACACGGTAATGCGGACTGGCGACATAAGATATGGGGACTCTCATCCTTATTTCGGGTATCATGCAGGAGAGAATGATATTGAACAACTTGTAATTTATTTCCGTTCGCTCTTGCAAGCAGGCTACATTCATGCAACCCGATCTTCCTCGGTAAGCTTCGAATTGATATGCGCGTCTACGGAGAGGCCGTCCGATCTCATTGCGAATGCCAAGCGTACGCTGCAACTGGCATGGCGTGAATTCCTTCGTGAAAGCGGGGATCGCAATTTATGACTGCTCATGAATTATGGATGGCCTTCTATGGAGATGACTTTACCGGTTCGACGGATGCGATGGAAGTGTTGGAAGGACAAGGCGTCAGGACGGTTTTGTTCATTCAACCTCCCACGAACGATATGCTGAAGGCCTTTTCCCACGTTCATTGCATAGGTGTAGCCGGTACTGCTCGTACAATGAGCCCTGCCGCGATGGACAAGGAATTGAGCCCGGTTCTGCAGCAATTACAACAATTAAATGCGCAGGTATTGCATTACAAAATGTGCTCTACCGCCGATTCTTCGCCCGAAATCGGAAGCATCGGAAAAGTCGTAGAAATCGGAAGAGAATTGTATCGCGAACAAGCTGCGATCCCCATTTTAGTGGCGGCGCCGCAGTTACGAAGGTACACGGTATTCGGAAATCATTTTGCCGCATTTCAGGGGGATGTTTATCGTCTGGACCGACATCCTTCGATGTCCAGACACCCGGTAACACCGATGAAGGAGGCCGATTTACAGCGCCATTTTTCCCTGCAAATGAATGGAACGATATCTTTATTTTCGGTATCGGACCTTGAACTTGCCGCAGATGAACGGAAAGCCTGGTGGGAGAGCTTGCTCCGGAAAGAGAAGAATGCCTTACTGCTGGATGCGCTACATGAAGGGCATATGCATTCCATCGGCGAACTGATTGGGGAAGCGTCGGAACGCCAGCCCATGTTTGTTATAGGTTCTTCAGGCATGTCTCTAGCTCTTGGCTCCTATTGGAAAGAACGATATGCATTTGAGAATCGGGTTGAACCGGACCTGGAACCGCAGCAAACCCTCGTATTGTCCGGAAGCTGTTCTCCGGTTACCAATATGCAAATCGACCAGGCAGCTGGAAACGGCTTTTGCAAAATGAAAGTAGATGTTTTGAAATTGTTGAAAGAGAATGAAAGCGATGACGCTTGTGATCGTATCCTGAAGGAAGCTAAACAATTGTGGCTGGAAGGCAGAAGCTTGATCTTGTATACCGCGGACGGACCGGAGGACAGCAGCATTAGGTTGCTGCATGACGAGCTTTCCCGGCAAGGCGTCCCCATCTCGAGCACCGGTGAAATGATTGGATGCAAAATGGGTGAAATCGGCAAACGTCTGGTCGAGATGCTTGGCATTCAGCGGGTTATTTTGGCGGGAGGAGATACTTCGGGATTTGCAGCCTTATCGATGGGGATAGAGGCGCTGGAATTGTTGCAGCGTACTGCGCCTGGCGCGCCCTTATGTCGCGGATATTCCAAAGACCCGGTTATGAACGGGATTGAGATCGCTCTGAAGGGCGGGCAGCTTGGACAGCCTGATTATTTCTTGAGAGTGGCAGACGGAAGGAGTGGCTCCTAGTTGAATGAAACGATTTTCCAAAATAAAGAGCTTGAATTAAGACAGATTTTATGCAAATTGGGCGCATATATGCTGGACAGACAGCTTGCATGGGGAAATTCCGGGAATATTAGCGCTCGTCTGTCGGAGAATAAAATGATCATTACAGGTTCCGGAACCGACTTGGGGCAGCTATCTACGACGGACCTTGTCCAAGTGGACATTGAAAAGATGGAATGGGAGGGGAATCTGAAGCCATCCAAAGAAATTCCGATGCATGCCGAAATCTATAAGCACCGGCCGGATGCCAATGCCATTCTTCATGCATCTCCTTTCTGGTCTACTTTGATGTCTTGCACGAATATACCGTATATGTCCGAGCTTTTCGTAGAATCCATGTATTATTTGGAGCGGGTAGCTTACGTTGATTACTTTCATCCCGGTTCCCGGACGCTGGGGGCGGCTGTCGGGGAGAAAAGCAAGCAGGCCAATATTATCATCCTAAGAAATCACGGCGTGATCGTCTTCGATACGAGCGTCAAGGAAGCGAGAATGGCGCTTGAGACACTGGAGATGGCAAGCCGAATGATCATTACGGCACGAACAGGCGATATTTCGCTGCAAACATTATCTTCTGATGTGGCGGCGGATTTCTTGGATAATGCGGGTTATAAGCCGCGTAGAACTTTTTGAATAGCTAACAATCGGATTGGGGAAGGATTGGAAAGATGGAGAGGAAAAAGACATACCGAGGGGTTATTATTGGAGCAGGTCACTTTTCCGATGTGCAGCTGGAAGCTTGGCAATCCGTTTCCGGCGCGGAAATGGTTGCGATTTATGACATTGATGCTGCGAAAGCGGAGCATCTCGCCGATAAATACGGCATTCGTAGTTTTCAAGATTTTAATCGGATGATAACGGAAGTTAAGCCGGATTTTATAGATATTTGTACACCGCCTGCGTCTCATTTTGAATATGTTCGATATGCGGCTGATTTGGGACTGCCCATTTTGTGTCAAAAGCCTCTTGCACCAACGCTCGCAGAAAGCGAGGAATTGGTCCATTATGCGGCAGAACGCAATGTTCCGCTGATGGTGAACGAAAATTGGCGCTGGCAGCCATGGTATCGTCATATCAAAAAAATGATGGACGAGGGACAGCTCGGCGACGTTTATTATGCCTATTTTCATATGCGTCCAGGCGATGGATGGGGCAATGACCCGTATCCCGTTCAACCCTACTTCAAACAAATGGAAAAGTTTCTGATGTTTGAAACGGGAATTCACTTTATCGATACTTTTCGGTTTTTGTTCGGAGAAATAAACAACGTATATTGTCAATCCCGGAGGATTAATCCGGTTATCCGCGGAGAAGATTTGGCCATTATGTTCGCTAATTTTAAAAATGGCATTCTTGCCGTTTACGATGCAAATCGGGTCGCCTACACAACTATTAACCGGTCCCCAACCTACGGCTGCATGATGATCGAAGGCACGGAAGGAAAGCTCCGGCTTGATGAGGAAGGACGCATCTTCCTGACAAATAGAGGTGGCGCAGAGCAAGAGTATGTATATGAAATTAGCGAAGGCTATAAAGGTGGAAGCGCGATCGCTGCTCAGCAGCACTTTGTAGACTGCCTTTCGTCAGGAGGAGGATTTGAGACTTCCGGCTTGGATTATTTGACTAATATGCGAATTCTATTCTCATGTTATGAATCCATGCAGTCAAACGCCATGTAGCGTTTGAACGGGAGACATATAGCGGCAGGAACCGGGGATTGCACCCGGTTCTTTTTTTTAACAAAATACCGAAATAATTTTGCCCATTTTGCTGATTGTATGCAGAGTTTGAATCCGATAAGATAAATTGAAAACGTTTTAGGTACCAGCATTTGTCGAATTTTGAGGGGGGAGAAACGGTTGGGCGAACAACAAAAGCTATTCATCGATCCGCCGGCTCTCCTTTCCATCAAGCTGATTACGGAGAATGACAGCTTTCCTGTCCCTATTCGTACTCAGGAATATGCCTCTCTTTTTTATGTGAAGGAAGGATATTGTACGGGTATGAACGATCATGCCAGCTATGCTCTGAAGAGCGGAGAAGTGCTGCTGATTCACCCGAGAAGCGAGATGAAGCTGCATGCGGCGGATTCTCTACCATTTAAAGGAATCCTTGTCTCAATAGGAATTCATATCAACGGCAGATCGAAGGGGAGTCTGGTCGAGCAAGAAGGGCGTCCCGTACTTGCCTTAGGTATAGAACGTCAAGCCGTTGAAAATTACTTGGAAACGATTCGCCGGGAATTTGAGAACTTCCATTTGGGCTCTTCCGAAATGATCAGCAGCAGCCTGCAATCGCTTGCAGTTATATTAATCCGGCAATGGGAAAGGCCGCATCAAGCAAATACAGCATCGTTAGGTCAACTGGTGAAGGGATATATCGAGGCTCATTTTGAGAAGGAATTGACGTTAGCTGAGCTGGCCAAGTTGGTTCATGTGAGCCCGCATCATTTAGCTCATGTTTTTAAGGATGAAACCGGAATGGCTCCCATTCGATATGTCATTCACTGCCGCATTGAAGAAGCGAAAAAGTTATTGACGAGTACCGATATGAAGGTTTATGAGATTGCAGAAAGAATCGGTTACCCTAACTTGACCCATTTCAATCAAATTTTCAAAAAAATGTCGGGATTGTCGCCCAGAGAATTTCGCAAAAGTCGGGATAACCGAAAGGGGTGATTGCCTTGCTCAAGCTAAAATCCATAAGTAAAAAATTTCTTAATGTAAAAGCGCTTGAAAAGGTTGACTTCGAGTTGGCGCCAGGTGAAATACATGCGCTCATCGGTCCGAACGGGGCGGGAAAATCGACCTTAATGAAAATATTGACGGGTATTATTCAACCCGATGAAGGACAAATCGAGCTGGACAATGCCCCTATTCAAATCAGATCGATACAGGATGCACAATCGTTGGGGATTGCCATGCTGCAGCAAGAACCTGTGTTGGTACCCGATTTAAGCGTGAGTGAGAACATTTTTCTTGGGGTGGAGCCGTGCATGGTCGGCCTCCTTCCACGCTTTCGTTATATGAAAAATGAAAGCCGAAGTCTGCTCAAAATGCTGGGATTTTCCGTTCACCCGAGTACTCTGGTAAGAGACCTGACTTTCAGTCAACGGTCTATTGTTGCCATCGCAAAAGCTTTAGCTGTCAAATCAAAAATTTTGATCATGGATGAACCGACATCCTACTTGTCCGGTATAGAAAGCGCGAGGATGTTCGACGTGATACGAAAGCTGAAGGAACAGTCGGTTTCCGTCGTGTTTATTACGCATCGCATTAAAGAAATTTTGGAATATTGCGACCGCGTAACGATCATGCGCGATGGCAGCAGGGTGCTCACAACCGATATCAAAGGTATGACGCATGAGCATTTGGTTCAATTGATGCTCGGTCATCACTTCGAGGATTACTTTCCCCCTATTTTGGAGGGAGAGGGTGAACCCTTATTTGAAGTGAAGGGGTTAACCAAAAGGCCGCATTTTTACGATGTGAACTTGAAGCTGCATGAAGGTGAAATTTTGGGAGTGGCGGGTCTGGTCAGTTCCGGCAAATCGGAATTGGCGAGAGCGCTGTTTGGACAAGACAAGAACGTGAGCGGGTCGGTGTTATGGAAAGAAGAACAGATTCGTTACAAGGATATTTTGAATTCAAAGGCGTTTCGTATTGGGCTGGTCCACCAAAATCGGATGGAGGAAGGATTGTTCCACGAAATGGGTGTGAAAAGCAACCTGACCATATCCGCATTAGACAAGATGCTGAAAGGCCGGCTGTTAAGCCCGAGGCGCGAGCTGGATGCAGCATTGGATACGGTAATTGACCTGGGCATTAAGGTAGATTACATGAATCAAGAGGTTCGATATTTAAGCGGGGGCAGTCAACAAAAGGTCATGCTCGGGAAGTGGCTCGTATCGGAATGCGATCTTATTATCCTTGACGAGCCGACCAGGGGGATTGATATGGGGAGCAAGGGTGAAATCTATGCTGCGATTCACGAGCTGGCGGCGGAAGGGAAGGGCATTATTGTTTTTTCCTCCGATGTACCGGAGTTACTCGGATTATGTACAAGGATAGCTGTCATGTATGAGGGTACGATGGTTGCGGAATTGCATCGTAATGAAGCGACGGAAGAGAACATATACAGGCTTGCTACAGGATCTCCGCTTGAGTAAAGTATATCGCAAAAAACCATAAGGATGGCGCAAGATACAGTCTGTGAATTCGCTTCCAAATCCCGGAAAATGGAACGTGTAAGCGAGATTCAAACATTCATAATTTGGGAGGGTACAGCAATGAAAATGGTGAAAAAAGGGGTCGTCGCCATCCTGGCGCTCGTTATGATGTTGGCGCTGGCTGCTTGCGGAGGAAACAATGAGAACAATGCCAAAGGTGCTGGCGGTAATTCTTCCGGCGAAAATAATAAGGCCGGCAAAAAAGTGATCGGCATGTCGTTCCCGGCTGCCGACCATGGATGGCTGGGCGCCATCATCAGCAATGCGAAGGATGAAGCCAAGGCTCAAGGGATCGAGTATGTCATTACGACAGCAGCCGATCCGAACAAGCAAACGAACGACATTGAGGATCTGATCTCCAAGAAAGTCAATGCGATTGTGCTGCTGCCGATCGAAAGTGACGCGATAACGCCTGCCGCGGCGAAGATCAAGGCGGCGGGCATTCCTTTGATCATAGTGGACAGGGAAATCAACAGCGATAATTTTACTGCTTTAATTAAAGGCGACAATAAAGGAATCGGGAGAGGCGCAGGGAAATATTTGTCGGAAGTTCTGGGAGGAAAAGGGAAGATTGTTGAAATCATCGGTGTACCTTCAAGTGTAACGACAATGAGAAGCGAAGGCTTTAAAGAAGCGATCAAAGATTACCCGGGCATGGAGATTATCTCAAGCCAGCCCGGTGATTTTCAGAAGGAAAAATCGCTGAACGTGATGCAAAACATACTGCAAGCTCAACCGCAAATCGACGCTGTATTTACTCATGATGACGAGATGGCTCTTGGCGTACTGCAAGCGGTTAAAGAAGCCAACCGCACCGATATTAAAGTGATCACCGGGACAGGCGGAAACAAGGAAGTGTACAAAATGATTCAAGACGGCAACAGTCTGATCAAGGCAACCTTTGAATATTCGCCTCTGATGGTTAAAGATGCGGTAAAAACAGCTGTGAAAATCTTGAATGGCGACAGTCCCGCAAATAAAGTGATCACATTGGAAGCGAACCGAATAACGAAGGACAATGTGAATCAATATTACGATCCGAATGCCAACTACTGATTACATGCAATGCGGGGAGAAGCGGATGAAGGAACATGTACTGCAGATGCTGGATATCTACAAATCGTTTAATCAAGTTCCCGTTCTGAAAGGCGTTGAACTGCTTGTCCAAAAGGGCGAAATTCACGCTTTGTTAGGTGAGAATGGGGCCGGCAAGTCCACATTGATGAATATTTTGGGCGGCGTATTGCAGCCGGATCGGGGAGATGTGGCCGTTCAGGGGGAGAAGGCTCATTTCGCGAATCCTCGGGCATCGAAGCAGAAGGGGATCAGCTTTATACATCAGGAGCTGAATGTCGTTGCCGATTTGAAGGTATATGAAAATATGTTTCTAGGCAATGAATTGACGAACCGGTTTGGCTTCTTAAATGTAGCTGATATGTGCAGTAAAACGACGGAAACACTCCATCGAATGGGAATCGAGATCGACCCAAGAAAATATGTCAGAGACATCGGAGCATCTTATAAGCAAATTATTGAGATCGCTCGGGCTTTATTGGATAATGCGAGGATCATCATCATGGATGAACCGACGACATCCTTAACCGAGCACGAAGTTGAGAGTCTCATGCGAATCATGCGCACATTGAAGGAATCCGGAGTAAGCATCATCTATATTTCACACAAGCTAAAAGAAATATTTCAAATTTGCGACCGATTCACGGTACTGCGCGATGGTTATGTAGCGGGTACAGGAGATATCCGGGATGCCGATGAGGAAAGCATTACGAAGCTGATGGTCGGGAAAACGGTGGGCGGAATCGAGTATTACCGGCAAAGGAATATAGGCGCGGAAGCGTTGAGTGTGAAACAGCTAAGCTGCGGCCGGATTTTCAAAAATATTCATTTTTCCGTGCATAAAGGTCAAATTCTCGGCTTTGTCGGTTTGGCCGGCGATGGAAGAACGGAGTTGTTTGAAAGCATTTTTGGATTCCGAAATAAAACGAAGGGTACGATTTCCGTCAATGGCGTTCCTCGCCATATAAAAAATACCAGACAGGCTTTGCAAGCGGGAATTGGCTTCGTTCCAAAGGATAGAAAAGAAAATGCCATCATTAAGGATATGAACGTGTTGCAAAATATGAGCATCTCTGCACTGGATCATTTTTCGCGGAGCGGTTTGATTAGATCGAAAGAAGAAAAAGCGAAATTTGCTGAATATCAAGAGATGTTGAACATTAAAGTGACCGACCCCAGTGTCCTGATTACCGCACTTAGCGGAGGAAACCAGCAAAAGGTCATTCTTGCGAAATGGCTTGAGGTTGATTCAGACATTCTCGTGTTCGATCAGCCAACGCAGGGGATCGACGTCGGAGCGAAGAGCGAAATTTATCATTTGATTATGGGGTTGGCGGAAAAGGGCAAGGCCATTATTCTTTTATCGTCTGAAGTTCCCGAGCTGCAGAAGCTTTGCGATGAAGTGAAGGTCATGTACCAAGGCGAGATCGCAGCCACACTGTGCAGAGATGAAATTACTGAAGAAGCGGTAATGCTTTATGCGACCGGCGCCAAAAGAGAGGGAATAGCATAATGAACCTGAATAGTAGGACTCAACCTTTTATGCGTCACATGAACTGGTTATGGTCGGAATATAGCGTAATCATCGCCTTTGTAGTGATCGTTCTGTTCGCAGTCGTCGTGAATGGAGGAGATTTTGCTTCATATAACAACCTGGTAAATATTTTGCGCCAAGTTTCCATTATTGGGATTATTTCGCTAGGCATGTCGGTGGTGATGCTATCCGGGGGCATTGATCTTTCTGTCGGTGCGGTTCTTGCCTTTATCGGGGCCATTACGATCATTATACTGAACGATACGGGAAGCATTCCCATCGCATTATTGACAGCGCTCGGGGCGGGGGCGGCCATCGGATTCCTTAATGGAATCATGATTACCAAGGGGAAGATTGCTTCATTCATCGCTACTCTCGGTGTCATGGCTGCAGCCAGGTCGTTAGGGCTCTACATAGCGAATGGCGGGAGCATTGCCGGGAAAGTCAAGGGTTACACCTTGATCGCGAACAATGAGCTTTTTGGCATCTCATATCCGATCATCATTTTCCTGGCGGTTACCATTGTGATTTATGTACTCTTGCATAAAACCAAATTCGGCAGATATGTTTACGCCATTGGCAGCAATGAACGGGCGGCGCTGCTTTCCGCGATTCGGGTCGATCGGGTGAAGATCGGCGTATACATGCTATGCAGCATACTTGTGGGATTGGCTGCCGTTATCGAATCCTCAAGACTGAACTCCATATCCTCCGCAAGCTCGGGATTATCGTACGAATTGGATGCCATTGCAGCTGTTATTATCGGCGGCACCCGAATGACAGGCGGGCGCGGCAAGGTCATCGGCACATTTTTCGGAATTTTGATCCTGGGCATTTTAAATAATATGATGAATCTGATAGGCGTGTCGCCTTATCTTCAAGGTCTGGTTAAAGGGCTAATTATCATTATTGCCGTGCTGCTGCAAAAGAAAGATTAGAAGCGGAAGGGGTTTTTCCATAAATTGCTGAGGATAGTCAAGATGACCATACATCTAAAAGACGAGCCGTCCGGCTCGTCTTTTGTTTCATTTTTTTTCATTGATTAATCTTGCTTTTAATAGCACCCGGTAAAGGAGCACGGTCGTCTCGGCACGAGTCAATGACTTTTGAGGACGCAGCTCATGTCCATACCCCTTCACCAGACCCTCTTTAATAGCTGTACGCATCGCATCGCGCGCCCAGTCGCCAATTTGATGGCTATCGGCGTAGGCGGTTAAATCCGTTTGCTTACCGGGAGTTATCGAAGCGGCATTGGCCAGTCGCAGTGCTCGAAAGAACGTTACGATCGCTTCTTGGCGCGATACCTCCTGATTTGGACCAAACGTTCCATCTTCGAAGCCATCCATAATTCCGTATTCTTTAACTGCTGCAACAGCGCCGCTGTACCAGCTCGACTTGGCTACGTCCCGGAAAACGGCGTAATCTCCTTTTTCCGGCAAACCCAACGCCCTTGCAAGCAAAGAAGCGAGCTCTGCGCGAGTGATAGCAGTTTCAGGAGCGAATCGGGTTCCATCTACACCATGTACGATCATTCTGCTATTCATATCGCCAATTTCAGCTTGGGCCCAGTGTCCTTGAACGTCTGTTAATTGGGACGGTTTGTATACCAGTACAAAAGCGCTGTTCGAGAAACTGCGAATAACGGCGGCCTGCCGACCATCTACTTTGGTAAATTCCGTCGGCACCGGACGCACATCGGGCTTCCGATCCCAAGCCATGGCCGTTGAAACCGTTCCGACATCCGTCGGCAAGTAAATGATCCTCTCCACATAACGGCTGAAGCTGGAAATCTCTTTTGTCTCGCCATGACGCGTTACATGCACATTAAAATAAATCGGACCCGCCGCCAACCGGAAACCGCCTTTATTTACCGCATCCTGCAGTCCAAGTATCGCTTCGTCATTGCCACGCCCGATCGTTATTTGAGCTTCCGTATCGTTCGTCCAATCCGATTCCCGGTTTACGATCTCAGAAAGCGGCAGGCGATATTGGCCGTGTTGTGTTTTTAAAGCAATGACAGTTGCTTTCTCAGCAATGAGCGTGACAGCTTTGCCGGGAAGCCGTAGAGTTATTTTGTCCGCCACATCCTCAACCGCAATCGATAGATTCGCTTGAATTGCGGCAGATAACGGGTCAAGCGCTCTGTTTAGAATGTCTGTATCTAATAGAATATCGATGAATTTCAATCCATTCGCATCTATTTGAACCGAGGCTTTCACGGAAACCTTTTTGTCATTTATCCCTATCAGAAGCCAATTGTCCGGAAACGAATCGCTCGAAAGATTTGCAGCGCCTGAAGGACTAGTTGAACCGGAACTAGAACCGGAACCGGGAAGGGAATTGGAGCTTTCGGTTGAACGAATCACGTTGAGGGTATACGTTTTAGTTGAACCGTCTTGAGCTTTGACAATGACCTCGAACGTGTTTTGGCCCGTTACAAGCGGATATTCATCTGTAATCGAATGGCTTGCTACCTGCAATCCGTTCACATAGACGGCGGAATAAACATCCGAGGTTGTCAGCATCATTTTCAAACCGAATACCGAATGATTTACATTCAACGTATAGTTCGTAATCCCCGGATTAAAATCAAACTTCGCCGCCCCACCCAAGCCTGTAAGCTGCCAGCCGGTCAAGTTCGCATTGCCGCTCAAAGGAACGATGTTCGTAACCTCGATCAGGCTGACGTTCGCATTGCCGGCCGCATCTGCCACATAGACCGAATAAATCCCGTTCTTTTGCACGGTAAAACGGTCCGTGATTTCCACACCCATCTTATCGAAATCGGCGATCGAACGTCTTCCTGCCGCCCATTTGACCGACGAAACGCTATTGAATTCACCGTATACGGATGCAGTAACCGTTATGGTCACACTCCCAAAGGTTGGGCCGGCAGGATCCTCTTGCAGTCGGATACCCGGAGGCTGATCGTAAGTAAACATAATCTCCACGGTTTGATCTAGCGATAGTCCGCTTGCTTCTACTTTTGCAAAATAAACAACGTTCTCCGCTTCAGTATTGCTCACCGTGTAGGCAGCTATGCCATCCGCATTGGTTACTCCGTAAACTGCCTGGATGATCGACCGTCCGTTTTTCGCTTGAAGACTCACTCGTTTGTCGGCTAGCGGATGACCGTCTGCGTCCTTGAGCGTTACAAAGATCGAAGCGGTGCTTTTGCCATCTGCCCGAACGACCAGATCGCTTGCGGTGAGCGTTGAGTGAGATGCGCTCATGTCTCTCTCCATGAATTGTACGCTGGCCGTCGACGTTATCGCGCTGCCGCCGACCGATGCGCTGATCGTCGCCGTACCTATCGTCGTCGGAGCCGTGAGCGTCGCCGTGTAGGAGCCGTCGGCGTTATCTGACACGGCGCTCAGCGTGCCTAGCGTCGAGTTGATGACGACCGCCGACCCTCCGGTCGACAAAGCGTGTCCCTGCGCGTCCTTCAACTTGACGGTCACCACCGTCTGGCTTGTCCCGTCAGCGGCAAGCGAAGCGCTGTCTGCATCGACAGTGCTGTTCGCCGCCGACGGCGCGCCCGGCAAGAACTGAACGCTGGCCGTCGACGCTATCGCGCTGCCGCCGACCGATGCGCTGATCGTCGCCGTACCTATCGTCGTCGGAGCCGTGAGCGTCGCCGTGTAGGAGCCGTCGGCGTTATCCGACACGGCGCTTAGCATGCCTAGCGTCGAGTTGATGACGACCGCCGACCCTCCGGTCGACAAAGCATGTCCCTGCGCGTCCTTAAGCCTGACGGTCACCACCGTCTGGCTTGTCCCGTCGGCGGTAAGCGAAGCGCTGCCCGCATCGACAGTGCTGTTCGCCGCCGACGGTGCGCCCGGCACGAACTGAACGCTCGCCGTCGCTGGTATCGCGCTGCCGTCGACCGTTGCGCTGATCGTCGCCGTACCTATCGTCGTCGGAGCCGTGAGCGTCGCCGTATAGGAGCCGTCGGCGTTATCCGACACGGAGCTCAGCGTGCCAAGTGTCGAGTTGATGACGACCGCCGACCCTCCGGTCGACAAAGCATGTCCCTGAGCGTCCTTCAGCTTGACGGTCACCGTCGTCTGGCTTGTCCCGTCAGCGGTAAGCGAAGCGCTGTCTGCATCGACAGTGCTGTTCGCCGCCGACGGCGCGCCCGGCACGAACTGAACGCTGGCCGTCGACGTTATCGCACTGCCGTCGACCGATGCGCTGATCGTCGCCGTACCTATCGTCGTCGGAGCCGTGAGCGTCGCCGTATAGGAGCCGTCGGCGTTATCCGACACGGCGCTCAGCGTGCCAAGTGTCGAGTTGATGACGACCGCCGACCCTCCGGTAGTCAAAGCATGTCCCTGAGCGTCCTTCAGCCTGACGGTCACCGTCGTCTGGCTTGTCCCGTCAGCGGTAAGCGAGGCGCTGCCCGCGTCGACAGTGCTGTTCGCCGCCGACGGCGCGCCCGGCACGAACTGAACGCTGGCCGGCGACGTTATCGCACTGCCGTCGACCGATGCGCTGATCGTCGCCGTACCTATCGTCGTCGGAGCCGTGAGCGTCGCCGTATAAGTGCCGTCGGCGTTATCCGACACGGCGCTTAACGTGCCTAGCGTCGAATTGATGACGACCGCCGACCCTCCGGTCGACAAAGCATGTCCCTGAGCGTCCTTCAGCCTGACGGTCACCGTCGTCTGGCTTGTCCCGTCAGCGGTAAGCGAAGCGCTGCCCGCATCGACAGTGCTGTTCGCCGCCGACGGTGCGCCCGGCACGAACTGAACGCTAGCCGTCGCTGGTATCGCGCTGCCGCCGACCGATGCGGTGATCGTCGCCGTACCTATCGTCGTCGGAGCCGTGAGCGTCGCCATGTAGGAGCCGTCGGCGTTATCCGACACGGCGCTTAACGTGCCTAACGTCGAGTTGATGACGACCGCCGACCCTCCGGTCGACAAAGCATGTCCCTGAGCGTCCTTCAGTTTGACGGTCACCACCGTCTGGCTTGTCCCGTCAGCGTTAAGCGAAGCGCTGCTCGCTTCGATAGTGCTGTTCGCCGCCGACGGCGCGCCCGGCACGAACTGAACGCTGGCCGTCGCTGGTATCGCACTGCCGCCGACCGATGCGCTGATCGTCGCCGTACCTATCGTCGTCGGAGCCGTGAGCGTCGCCGTATAGGTGCCGTCGGCGTTATCTGACACGGCGCTTAGCGTGCCTAGCGTCGAGTTGATGACGACCGCCGACCCTCCGGTTGTCAAAGCATGCCCCTGAGCGTCCTTCAGCTTGACGGTCACCGTCGTCTGGCTTGTCCCGTCAGCGGTAAGCGAAGCGCTGTCTGCATCGACAGTGCTGTTCGCCGCCGACGGCGCGCCCGGCACGAACTGAACGCTGGCCGTCGATGCAATCGCGCTGCCGCCGACCGATGCGCTGATCGTCGCCGTACCTATCGTCGTCGGAGCCGTGATCGTCGCCGTATAGGTGCCGTCGGCATTATCCGACACGGAGCTCAGCGTGCCCAACGTCGAGTTGATGACGACCGCCGACCCTCCGGTCGACAAAGCACGTCCCTGAGCGTCCTTCAGCTTGACGGTCACCGTCGTCTGGCTTGTCCCGTCGGCGTTAAGCGAAGCGCTGCCCGCATCGACAGTGCTGTTCGCCGCCGACGGCGCGCCCGGCACGAACTGAACGCTGGCCGTCGACGCTATCGCACTACCGCCGACCGTTGCGCTAATCGTCGCCGTACCTATCGTCGTCGGAGCCGTGAGCGTCGCCGTATAGGTACCATTTCTATTGTCCGTCACAGGGCCAAGCGTACCTAACGTCGGAGTGATGGCGACCGCCGACCCTCCGGTCGTCATGGCTCGTCCCTGAGCGTCCTTCAGCTTGACGGTCACCGCCGTCTGACTTGTCCCGTCAGCGGTAAGCGAAGTGCTGCCCGCTTCAACTGAGCTGTTCGCCGCCGACGGCGGGCCCGGCACGAACTGAACGCTGGCCGTCGACGCTATCGCACTACCGCCGACCGTTGCGGTGATCGTCGCCGTACCGACCGTGGCCGAAGCAGTGATCGTCGCCGTGTAGGTACCGTTATTGTTGTCCGTTACGGGGCCAACCGTCCCCGCCGTCGAAGTGATGGTGACAGGCAGCCCCCCGGTCTTCCAATCGTTGCCCTGCGCATCCTTCAACCTCACGGTAACTGTCGTCTTACTTGTCCCATTGGCTGCGAGACTGGACTGCGCGCTGTAAACCTTACTCTCCTCCAAGGATAACGAATAATCCGGAATCATGTAGGTCCTGAAGGCAAGGTCATATCCCGCAACAAAGGAGTATCCTCGTTTATAAGGATCGCCAGTACTGCCGTACCATTCAAAACCCGTAGTGCTTCCTCCATTTTCCGAAGAAACAACCATTCTATACAACGTAGCTTTCTTCAAATAAGGCGGCGCTCCTGAGAAATCGACCGTTATCCAGCCTGCACTGTACGACGTCAATTGTGCTGTAGCAAGCGGTGTTGCGAGATTATCGTTCTTATAAATACTCACCTTTATTGCGCCGGGCGATCCGGAAATATTATCTATCCATAGATCGATCTTATTGAGCTCGCCCGTAATAGCCGGGGTAAAAGTTTGATGACGGGGGGAATCGCGATTTACTACCCATACATTTCCTGCCTTATTTGCCTGCTCTTGATCTAAAACAGGCGAATCCGCAGCAAATCCATTCCCGCCGGGAGCCACTCCTAAAATAAGCACGAATACAAGAATCCACCGCTTATTTTGATTCGAGCCTTTCATCCATATCCTCCGTTCTTGCCCTCGATGTTACAGACTTTTGCATTTCAATTACCCTCAGCCAAGCCCCCGGTTATTCTCGGAAACACCCCGCGCTTACCGCTGCCATTATTCGACAAAATCAAGCATCTGCGTTCCTCCAAAAGTTTTCCGGCATATTTTTTCGCTCCGCAACACACCCGCTCCCCTCTATATTGTACCGCGTCCAGATCTACGAAATGGAACTTTTTCTATAATTTTGAGAAAAACCTGTATCGTTAAAAAAATGTTTGTTTATGTCGTTTTTTGTCAATAAATTCAAGGACTTTCTTTACAATAGAATGTAGTTGGACTTCTGTCAAGATAGAGGGTGCAATCTGAGAGAAAAGCTTTGGGCTATGCGGTGAATCGCACGGATGGCGGCTAAGTGATGAACTTGAAGAACACGACGAAAACCGCAACAAAAAAACTGGGTGATCCCAAGCCCAGTTTTTTTGAAAAATGTTAATTAGTTAGTGGCGGCAAGAGTGATATCATCTGTGTTGTAATTGAGGATGTCTTTATTGCTTTGAATCAAGTTTGGCAAGTTTAAACCGCCACCGCCGTTGATTCCGAATTGGCTGCCAATTTTGTAAGTAGCATAAGTTTTTACAAGATTTCCCGAAGCATCATATTGATAAACGATTGCGGGAATGTTCGGAGAGTGGTCAGAGTAGAGAACTTGACCGTCATGACGAAATACTTGTTTGCCGTCTTTTGCAGCAGAGGTGTCAAATGTTTGTTTATCGACAATAAGAAGGCTGTATTTTGTTCCCGTTTCATTTTGGCCAAACACGTAATATTGAGTCTCCAAATTGACTTTGGAGGCAATAGCGCTATTCAACCATTGCGGAGCCGTTGTTGTACTGGCACTTGCCATACCTGGAAGAACCAACAATAGGATTGCAGTCAGTGCTAAAAATAGATGAGTGATTTTTTTCATACTTTCTCTCCTTTGCCATTTGGGTATGTATGTATCCAAAACAGCTTAGCCATTTTGGTGGGATCACAATTGCCGGATTAAAAACGAATTCAAGAATGATATGAAATAATAATAGGACAAAAGTTGGTAATTTTCGACAGTATTTGTTGTTAGAATGTGTCAAATTATTGGCTTAATTGTCGTCCTTTGTTAAATATTGGCTGTTTTTAAATTATAAATCAGATTATGATCTGTATGCAATGCAAAATTTCACTGCTGTTTAAAGAAATTGAGTTCGCCGGTGTTATTTTTTGCGGAAATCAATTATGCATCGCTTACATTTGCCTTTTGCGTGAGAAAGCATCATCAGGTAATGATGATGCTTTTTTGGTGTCATCTTTAGGGTGGAAGTCCCAAGCTGCATATCATGCAGAAGGGTATTGACTTGGAGTTAACTCCAGATTGTAAACTTTTCTATATAACCGGAGAGAGGATTTGATAAATGACATTTAATTTCATTTGTTCATTAAATTGCAGGTGGCTGAATAGGTCAGCGGCCTCACATTTTCCAAGAGAGAAGGAGTAGAGAAATCATGTGCAGAACCCATGTTCTAAGTGTCTCAAATGCTAAAGCGCCATTTGAAAGGACTACTATTGAGCGGAGAGAATTACGACCGGATGACGTCTTAATCGATATTAAGTTTAGTGGTATTTGCCATTCCGATATTCATAGTGCATTCGATGAATGGGGGGGCGGCATGTTCCCGATGGTTCCCGGTCACGAAATTGCAGGTGTCGTGACGGCTGTCGGACCGAAAGTTACGAAATTTGCCGTTGGCGATCGCGTTGGCGTTGGCTGCTTTGTTGATTCCTGCGGAGAATGTGAATATTGTCTTCGCGGCGAGGAGCAATTTTGTACAAAAGGTGTAATCAACACATATAATTCATTGGATTACGACGGCAATCTAACATATGGCGGCTACGGCCAGAAAATCGTTGTAAAGGAAGATTTCGTTGTCCGCATTCCGGACGCACTGGATTTGGATGTTGCAAGCCCGCTTTTGTGTGCCGGCATCACCACGTACTCTCCTTTGAAACATTGGAACGCCGGTCCGGGCAAGAAGGTTGCCATTGTAGGAATGGGCGGGCTTGGCCACCTGGCGGTGCAATATGCGCATGCTTTGGGTGCGGAAGTAACGGTCTTGAGTCAGTCTTTGAACAAGAAAGACGAAGCTCTCGGTTTTGGTGCGGATCATTACTTTGCAACCAGCGATCCCGCTACATTTAGCGAGTTAGCCGGTCGTTTTGACCTTATTTTAAATACCGTGTCTGCAAATCTCGACGTTGATGCGTATTTATCCCTGCTTCGTGTAGACGGAACGCTTGTAAATGTTGGCGCACCAAGCCAACCGGATAAATACCATGTATTTTCCTTAATCATGCGTCGTCGCAGCATTGCCGGTTCACTCGTTGGCGGAATCCGGGAAACGCAAGAAATGCTCGATTTCTCCGCTCAACATGGCATTGCCCCTAAAATTGAGGTAATCCGCGCTGACCAGGTAGACGAAGCTTATGAGCGTGTTCTCCGCAGCGATGTGCGGTACCGATTCGTCATTGACATCTCTACCCTGTAACTTGTAAAGATGCTTTTATCATCTTGAAGCGGCTTTGATGAGAGGTGGGTTGGCCAGTTATTTGGTTAGCCCATCTTTTATTTCCTGAAATTAAGTTTCACGCAATTTAAAAAAGGTGTTTTTTCCTCTTGACTTGGAGTTAGCTCCAAATGCAATAATATCTGATATCAGGAGGTGAAACCGCATGGCGGTGACAATTGCACAAGTAAGTGAAAAATTTGATCTTTCGCAGGATACGCTCCGCTATTATGAACGGATCGGACTGATTCCTCGTGTGAACCGCAATAAAAGCGGAATCAGAGATTATTCGGAAGAAGATTGCAGGTGGGTCGAATTCGTCAAATGTATGCGAGGTGCAGGTCTTTCCATTGAAGTATTGATTGAATATGTCGGGCTGTTTCAACAAGGCGATGAGACCGCTGAGACAAGGAAAGAGCTGTTGATCGAGGAGCGTAAGCAGCTCGCTGAAAGAATGGAAATTATGAAGAAAACATTGGAACGTCTGGACTACAAAATTTCAAGATATGAAGAGACCATAGGCGAAACAGAAAAAAATCTAAAAAGACCGCAGGAATAAAACGGCAATCGATAGCTGCTCTATGAGCTAGTTGACTTTTAATCGAATAAACGTTTATTATAAACTCATGAGACATAAAGACGAAAACAAAAACGAAGCGATCTTTCAAGCGACGATTCAACTGCTGAACGAGATAGGCTTTTCCGATATATCCATGTCCAAGATCGCCAAGCGAGCGAACGTGTCGCCATCGACCATTTATGTGTATTTCGAGAACAAGGAGGACATGCTGGGCAAGCTGTTTTTGAATGTGAAACAAAAAATGAGTTCGACAATGTTTGCGGGAATAGATGAATCCATGCCCGTCAAAGCCGGACTTGAGTTAGTGATTAGAAACTACATCACGTTTATTTTTGAACATAAAGATGATTTTTTATTCCTTGAACAATTTAACAATTCACCGCTTGTTGAGAATTTGAATCTGGAAGACGTCGATTTGATGTCCAAGCCGTTTTATAGGCTAGTTGAGAAAGGCAGGGAACAACTGCTGTTTAAAGATTGCAATGATAGTTTGTTGTTCGTATATATTCAAAATCCGTTATCAGAACTGGCTAAATTGCATTTCAAGGGCGATTTTGAATTTACAGATAAGAATGTGAAGGACTTGGTTCAAATGTGTTGGGATGCCATTAAAGCATAAGTGTGTCCCTCTTTATTTTGATCGTAAATAAACGAACGTTCGATTAAAATTATGTTATCCTCTCTGGAGAATGGATATTACGAAAGGAGGTGATTATGTTCTGAACCCAAACGCAATCTTTGAAATAACTGAAAGGAGTACCTCAAATGACAAAAATCGTTCGCCTGCATGCTTTTGGAGGACCTGAAAATAAGGGGGAAGAGGTTTCAAATGACTGCGATGGCTTCAACCTGTCAAAAGTGTTTATTTCTATTTAAGTTCCTCCGTTTTCCTAAACAAATAGGGAGCGTTATTCCGAGCTCAAAGGCATTGGCGAAAAAGATGGTTTCCTCCATCCCTTGGGATGAGGTGCATCACGCCGCAGAGCTCGGAGCCGGCACAGGGCCCGTTACCCGATTCATTCACGGGATTTTCATATTGTCGACATTCATTTAGTCATGGGAAATATCCCTCCGGCTTTCGTATATGTGTGCCGAAAAAAAGAAATGAACAGCCAGTCGTGTTGATTTGTATTGACTTGGAGTTAACTCCAGAGTGTACGATAGTTTAAATCCATAATTGGGAGGAACAGGAGTGGAGGGAAATTATCAGACGCGCATAGATAAGGCAAAAAAGGCGATAGAAGAGGCTGAATATATGTTGTTAGGCGGTGGGGCAGGCTTATCTGCCGACATGTATTCGTCGGCTTTTTACGCGTTTCGTACACAGGAGGAAAGATGGGCGTACTGGGCCAAACATATCAGCCTCAATCGTTATGAAACCGGCCCTACCAAGCTTTACAAGGATTTATATCGGTTGGTTGAAAACAAAAAATATTTCGTTATTACAACCAATGTCGAAAGCCAGTTTGAGAAGGCGGGATTTTCGCCATACAAAGTATTCGAGCTCCAGGGCAATTGCGGCTACCTGCAATGTGCAAAAGGCTGCCATGACAAGCTGTATCCTAATGAAGGACTGGTAAAGGACATGATTGAGACGACAGTTGATTGTAAAATACCATCCGAGCTCGTTCCCACATGTCCTGTCTGTGGCGGCGAGATGGTTCCAAGAATCAACCGATACTGTGTACACGATGAGAAGTGGGATGAATTAGAAGCGCTGTACAAAGACTTCGTACTGGATTCCGTAGGAAAGAAGAGGGTCTATATGGAGTTGGGTGTTGAGCGTGAGAACCTAATCCGATTGAAACAAGATCATCCGGGGAGCTTTGAGGAAAATGAAGATAGCGCCGTGGCATTCACCGAAGACATGCAAGAGGTTGTATCGGCCTTAATGAAGGTTTAGGAGTAGAGGGGGAATGTGTTACCATCCGTTTCCATTCAATAACCAAGCGGCTCTGCCGCACCGTCTGATGACTCATTTTGATATTCTAAGTAAAGAAATGTCATAAACTTCATGACATTTTTTAGATAAGTTTTTTTTGGAAATTAAGGTAGTGTGGTAAAATAGTAGTGGTAAATACATTAACGATAGGAAGGAAGTGTTGAACTGTGCGAAATAAAAAATATTGGATCCTTTTACCTCCTTTTTTGTTGGTTGCAATATTTATGGCATTTTATTTACCACGGGAATTAAGACCCTTTACATTAATTGTAGCAGTAGTATTTTGGGTAGTACATTATATTTGGGAACATATTGAGAAAAAAAATAAAGAAAAAAAAACTAATAACCCCTGAATTTCGAAAGCTATAAAATCAAGAGCGAGCGTCAAATAGCCCCCACCTAGTAATCAAATGGGAGCGAGTGTATGATGAAAAGAGATTTTTCTTTCGGATTTGCAAGCTGAGGCAATTGCTCAAACAGGTATACAAGGTACCTGAACGGATGCAGGCCGTTTTCTTTTGCCGTCTCAATCTCGCTGTAAATGGCTGCACTTGCTGCAGCTCCCCGCGGGGTATTCACAAACAACCAATTTTTGCGCTCAATCACAACGGCTTGATCGAACGTTCACTGCGGTTGTTGTCTATTTCAAGACGCCCGTCCTTCAGAAACGCGGTCAACTTCTCCCCCTGATTCAGACTATAAGCAATCGCTTGGCCGATCAGGCTCTTGGGCATCGTCCGGGTTTTCTGCTGGCGCAGCCACGCATAGTAAACGGCTTGCATCGCTCGGCCCGTTCCAGGTGGCTCTCTCCGGGTGTAGCTTCCCTGCAGATCTCGCTCAATCACAAAGAGCTGATTGCAATACGCCAGTCATTGGGCTGATATTCGGTTTCCGGATTGCCTTTGGCCTCCGGTGCCGCTTTTATCGTTTCGTCATATCTACGCCGTGCATGCGTCCAACACCCCACCAGGCCTTGCGTCATCCCACGTTCGGTATAACCACAGATACGAGGTGGGATTCCGCCGACTTCCCTGGCTCCGGCAATACCTGTAGTGTCGTCTCGTCCACATGTAGCTTGTCTTGCTCAAGCAGATACCGCTTCATTTCCGACACCATCGGCATCAGCCACTTGCTCAGTTCCATAGATCATCCAGTTTGCCATCGTTTGTCGCGATAACGTATAACCCAATCGGGCAAACTGCCGCTCCTGCCAATGCAGGGGCAGGTCGTCTACGTATTTTCTGACACATCACATGAGCCATCGCCGAAGGTGAGGCCAGAAAGCCCGGATACACAGGCTTTGGCATCGGAGCGGTCACGCTCGGCGTCTTGATTGCGTTGCGTACGCAATGACGGCAAGCTACACCTGTCTTACATGACGAAGGACCTTTACTCGCGGAGGCACGATGGCGATTTCACTGCGAGTCTCGTTACTCATCTTATGCAGCGAACCGCCGCAACAGGCACAGATTTGCTCGCCTTCCGCAAGTTCGTACGTTACCGTTTCAATCGGTAGCTTGGATAGATCCTTTTCACGCTTGCCGGTCGTTTTCCGATACTCGTAGGCCCTTCTCCATTTCAGGCTCTTGTCCTCAAGGCGTGGCCAGCATTTCCGATTACTGTGAAACGATTCGATACGAGCAATGTCATAACAATTTTCTTTACAGTTCATGCTGCTGTTCATGGAATAGACCTTCAACTGTTTCTGCGCTCCCGAATTTCTAAGTCCAACCCTAAAGAAGAGTATTGTCGTTAATCTTTAGCTCACGGGCTACCTCTGCCACCAGGTGCGTGCATAGCAGATGGTTTTTCGTTTCCCGCGCTTCGCGTGGGAAACGGGCTGAAGCCCATAAAAAAAGAAAAAGGATAAACCCATCGTCAAGTTTAATTGACGTGGGTTTATCGGGCCATTCTGAAACTAAAATTTTTGATGAAGATTTGGTTTATTAAAAATTCATGGTTTGGTTGAGGGCAGAAAAAGTAGTTATTTAGAATTACGAAAAATATTTGATGACTTGATTTAAGATGTTTCTGTTAAAGCATCTTACGCCTTGCGTGGGGCTTAATTTATTAATAAACTGCCTCGTATGTTACGATTGTTGAATACGAAGTATGCACTTTCGCGTCTTTAATGGTAACTAAGACTCTCATATCGTGATCTGCTGCATACACCACTTCATTTTTATACTGTGTATTAGCGGAAAGTGTTGCAGCTAGCGTAGGTAACCATGCATTAGGACCTAAAAAGCTTGCTAAAGCTTCTGCTACTGTTGCGTATGGACTTGTTAAACCTTTCATATTAGCTGCCAGGTCTTTTACTTGGTCTTTTGAAAGGTAGTAAGAGCCAAGCACAACATAATCGTCGCTGCTCGTTGTTGCACTTCCGCTGTTGATATAATCACTTGCGTATGCACTAGTAGTAGCAATATTTGCTACAGACAAAAGACCACTAATCCCCATGGTTAAAGATAGTGCAATAGCTGTCCTCTTAATAAATTTATTCATTTTAAATCCTCCTAAACAAGTATTTTTTCCTACTTTTGTAAAATCCCTCTCCAATTCCGATTATATCACCCATATTTTTCTAATGAAATTTTTACCAGTAACTTTCATATATTACTAATACAATTTTCACTAATAGATTTCATATATATGTATTGGTTAAAAATATAAATCTATATAACGTCTTGTCTCAATGGTTGATCCGCTTTTTTTGTATGATTATTTAATAGCAAGGGTTGACGAAGCAGAGAACTTTTATTATATTGTCTATATACGTATACGGGTATATGTAATTAAAGGGGTGAGCACCTGTGTTAAACAGGAATTTTTTTGCGATTTTTAATACCCTATGGGGTATGTGGCGGGCCTAGTGGCAATTCGGATCTTAACTTGATTCATGGAGGGATTATTCATGGGAAATATTCATTTGAAGGCTATGCAGGCATCGGAACTTGCTAAAAAAACGATAACCAACGTACCCATTTTTATTCTGGATGTGCGGAATGAAGCGGACTATAACGACTGGAAAATCCAAGGGAATGAAATTGATTCGATCAACGTTCCTTATTTTGATCTTTTGGACGGTGTCGATGCTGTTATTCCCCGGCTTCCGGACGATCGTGAGATTGTGGTCGTGTGTGCGAAAGAAGGTTCTTCCATGTTTGTGGCGGAACAGTTGGTGGAGCATGGGCAAAACAATGTGTCCTATTTAAAAGGCGGAATGAAGTCATGGAGCGAGCACCTGGAACCTGTAAAAGTAGGCGATCTGAAGAACGGAGGCGAAATTTATCAATTTGTCCGGATCGGTAAAGGCTGCCTTTCTTATATGGTCATTTCAAACGATGAAGCAGCCGTCATTGATGCCGTCCGGATGACCGGCGTGTTTGAAGATTTTGCCAAGGCTCGTCATGCAAGCATTAAATATACGATCGATACTCATCTTCATGCGGATCATATTTCCGGCGGTCTGCAGCTGGCCGAACAAACAGGAGCTTCTTATTGGCTGCCGCCTAAAGATGCAGATGAAGTTGTGTTCGATTATATGAAGCTTGAAGAAGGAAATGTTTTCACAGTAGGAAATACGGAAATCCACATTCAACCCGTATATTCGCCGGGCCATACCATTGGCAGTACATCCTTGATCGTCGATAATCAGTATTTGCTTACAGGGGATATTTTATTTGTCCGATCGATTGGGCGTCCCGATTTGGCTGGCAAAGTGGAAGACTGGGTAGCAGACCTCAGAAAAACATTATATGAGCGGTATAAACAATTGCCCGAGCATTTGATCGTGCTTCCGGCTCATTTTGGCCGTGTTTCGGAATTGGGTGAAGGCGGCAAAGTTTCGGCGCGGTTAGGTGACTTATATCAAGATAACGATGGATTGAAAATAGCAAACGAATCAGCATTTAGGCGGGCTGTAACCGAAAATCTTCCTCCGCAACCTAATTCTTATGTGCAGATAAGGCTCGCCAATATGGGGAAAATCGCGCCCTCGCCGGAAGAACAACGGGAAATGGAAATCGGCCCGAACCGATGCGCAATCCAAGATTAAAAAAGGAGGTTAACCGATGACTAGTTGGCGTGCAGACCGCATTTTAGCATGTGAAGGACTTGCTTGTCCGCTTCCGGTAGTTCAAACCAAGAAAACGATAGAGGAACTGAATCCCGGAGAAGTGCTGGAGATTCGGGCTACCGATAAAGGCTCTATTGCCGATCTTCGGGGGTGGGCCGCTCGTACAGGACATCACTATCTTGGGCTAAATGAAGAGAATGGCGTCATTCATCACTACATTCGCAAGGCCGGCGTATCCGAGACGCATGAAGAAATCAACCATCCGCATACGGCGACGAATCTGGAGGTTCAATCCAAGTTAATGACTGGAGAGCAATTGATTATCCTTGATGTGCGGGAGCCTTCCGAATATGATTCGGGGCATATCCCCGGCGCGGTTTCGATCCCTCTGGGAGATCTGGAAGAAACAATGACCCGGCTGGACCCGGACAAAACGTATTACTTGGTATGCCGTACCGGCAACCGGAGCGATATGGCCTGCCGGAAGCTTGCGGAAAACGGGTTCAAAAGTGTTGTCAATATTTTGCCCGGCATGTCTCAATGGGAGCACGAAGTGGAAAAAAACAATCATTTTGCAGGAGGAACAGAAATGCCACATTTAATTGTCGATGCTAAAGGTCTTGCATGTCCGATGCCGATCGTAAAAGCTAAAAAGGGTATGGCCGCGTTGGAACCAGGACAAATCATGGAACTTCAGACGACCGATAAAGGTTCGATGAAAGATTTTCAGGCATGGGTTCGGCAAACCAAACACGAGCTGATTGAAGCAAAAGAAGAGAACGGAGTATTTACGTTTATAGTGAAAAAATGATAACGATACAGGGGCGTGGGTGAACGAAATGGATTCGGCAAAGGAAAAAACGACGATTGTTCTTTTCAGCGGGGAACTCGACAAAGCGATCGCTGCGTTTATTATAGCTAACGGCGCCGCGGCATATGATCATGAGGTTACGATTTTCTTCACGTTTTGGGGTCTTAACGCACTTCGCAAAGATGAAGCCGTTCAAGTCAAGAAGGGCTGGCTGGAGAACATGTTTGCAAAAATGATGCCTCGCGGCGCCGATAAACTCGGATTGTCCAAACTGAATTTCGGCGGAATAGGCCCCCAAATGATCAAGCACGTCTTGAAAAAACACAATGCGCTGACGCTGCCGCAATTAATTGAACTGGCTCAAGAACAAGGCATCAAACTGGTAGCCTGTACGATGACGATGGACTTGCTTGGCCTGCAGGCGGAAGAGTTGATGGACGGCATACATTACGCAGGCGTTGCCGCCTATTTGGGTGACGCCTCGGATGCAAGAGTGAATCTGTTTATTTAGTCTCTCCTTGCGCTTCCTCTATATTGTTTTCCGAAGTTACATCGGTAATAATATACCTATACAGGTATGTTGGAAGGAAGGGTTGCTATGAAATATGATGACGATGTAAAAAAAAGGCTAAAACGCGTGGAAGGGCAAATTCGCGGAGTTTTAAAAATGATGGAAGAAGAGCAAGATTGCAAGGATGTGGTAAGTCAAATCTCTGCTGTCAGAAGTGCGGCGGATAAAGCGATTGCCTACATTGTTGCGGTTAATTTGGAGAACTGCATTCGCGAGGAAAAGGAAGCCGGAAGAGATACAAGCAAAATGGTCAGACAAGCGGTCGATTTATTGGTCAAAAGCCGTTAATATTGAAGGCAAAGATGACGTCCCGGGAATCGGGGCGTCATTTTTAGGTTTAGGCTTATGACTTGGACTGGACAACAATTTAGTGTAATAACACCATGTGCTCTATACATACAAATGAGGTAAATTAATGACGGAGGTGATTCCATGTCTATCCTTTTGTGGCCCAATGGCGCGCCGCTGGCGAGAAGTAATAAACCCGCAGATTGCCCGTCAATGACTGCATACTTGTTGAAAAGCGATAGACCAAGCTCCTGCATCATCGTGTGTCCTGGCGGTGGCAATAAATATCTGGCAGAGCCCAAAGAAGGGATGAACATTGCGAAATGGTTGAATGAGATTGGTTTTTCGGCCGTTGTCCTTCATTATCGCGTGGCTCCTTATGACTATCCATGCCCTCTGTTGGACGCGCAACGGGCCATCCGGCTTCTTCGTAACAAAGCGCAAGAATGGAACATTGATCCATCGCGAATAGGCATCATGGGTTTTTCCGCAGGCGGCCATTTGGCCGCTATGGTCGGGACCCGCTACGATGCCGGTACGCCCGATGCCGATGATCCCGTTGAGAGAGAAAGCTCGAAGCCCGATCTGATGATTCTTTGCTATGCGGTGATGCTCTTATCGAACGAAAAGCTCGTCACTTCGGAAACACCTCCGGCATTCCTATGGATAACTGAAAATGATAGTAAGGTACCGGTCAAGCACAATTTGCGTTTTGCCTCTGTTCTTAAAGAACATGGGGTGCCGTGCGAAATGCACGTTTTTGAGGGTGGAAGTCACGGTTTAGGGCTCGCAGCAGATCACCCCAGCGCCAAATATTGGACGCAGCGTTGTCAGCGGTGGCTGGAAAAGCAAGGTTTTTCAAATTAGAGAACAATAACGTCCCGCCTTTCGTGGGAAAGGTCGGGACGTTCTTCGATTCAAACTACCTTGCGGACGTCATTTCGGATGATTTTTGTGACTGGCCGTATCCATAAAGGAAGCCGATCGCTCCCACAACCAGAGCTGCAATAAAGATCAGCATCAAGTTGCTGTAATGAAATGCGGCAGCAACGGTCACAGTCGGAAGGAGAGGGAAGGCGAGCCAAGATTTTGTCAGCAAGCCTCCGACAGCGGCCACGCCAATCCCTTCGCCCAGGAAGCAGGCAAAGTTCAAAAAGCCCATGCCCGAACCGGATTCCTCGGAATCCAAGGCTCCCGCAACGCTGGCGGATACGACGGTTTTCACAAACGAAAGTCCGCCGAATGTCAGAACCATGGCGACGGAAACAAGCCATGGCGTTTGATCCGGGAACAATGAAACGCTCAGAAAACTTGCGCCGATCATGAATAAGCCGACCAACATGGTGAATACTGTCCCTAACTTATCGACCAACACCCCGCCGACAAATCCGAATAGTACCACACTGACTGTCCCGGGAAACAGGACGCCGACTCCGATAAAACTTGTCGGCAGTTGATAAACTTCTTTCATCATATATGGAACCATGGATACATAACCGGCGACTGTGCCTAACAGCAAGCTTCCCGTGAGCACACCGACAATAAACGTGCGCTTTTCAAACAAATAAGGTTTTATAAAAGGTTGCTCCGCATATCGAATACGCAAGCCAAACGCGATGAACAGCAGCAAAGAAACGGCTAGAAATCCCCATTGGTATACGGTTGTGAACAGCGTAAAAGCTACAATCCCGACACTTAACAAAGAGGCACCGATGATATCGGTCTTTCCTTTTTTTGCAGTTTCGTCAGGCATCGTTCGCATGAAAAAAGGAATCGTGAGAAGCGTCATCATCGGCAGAAGGAACAACATGAACCAATGGAGATATTCGGTTACGAGCCCGCCAATCACAGGGCCGATTCCTTCGCCGCAGGCTACCATCGAACCTATCATGCCAAAAGCTTTTCCTTGGTGTTTCGTATCGATATACCGGGTAATGATGACCACGATCAATGCCGGAACCGCAGATATTCCTGCCCCTTGTATCAATCGGGCCGTCAAGACGCCCGGATACCACGAATGAAATAAAATTCCGATCAAGGAGCCCGCACCGTAGATCCACAGACCGAACAGGAGCAGTTTCTTCACACCATACAAATCGGACAGCTTTCCATACAGTGCAGTACCTATTGCGAACGTAAGGATAAAACTGGTGTTTACCCAATTCGCAGACGAAGGCGCGATGTCAAACTGGGCAGCGATATCCGGCAACGACACATTAAATATGGTCTCATTGAGAACGCTGAAAAACGCAATAAAACTAAGCCAAACGATCGATTTGGAATCGCCGGCCGCCTTGAATAACTTTTTCAATTGGATAGCCCCTTAATCTTTCAAGGGGAATCACGCAGTTTATAGGGCCAATGATGCGAATTCCCCTATTTTTTGTGCCCTTTTCTGCAAGTTGTACCTCATCGTAACGCCTCCCAATTCGAGTAGTCCAGTAAATTATACTATATAATCAGTTCTCGTGGTAAAACATGTGATGCCCGTACTTTCGGTAAGCCGGAGGCTGGGTAAACTTCACAATCGCCAAGCGTCCTTGCTTTTTGAATTAATCGTTTCACATCGCTCATATCATTGCCCCGGCTATAAAATCTTTTGATGTAGAAGTTCCATAATTATACACTAATTCCTGCAAAGTCGTTTCTCAAGGCATTGTTCCGGTCCTTTTCATTCACCGCGGCAACAATGCAGGGATTCTTCGGTTTTATCTCGAATGTTATTTCAACCGGAAACCCAGTCGTAGCAATGGTTTGTTAGGCTTTTGTGCATTGATTTTTTCAAGCGTTTTTCGTGATCTTTTACCCAAGATATTGCCCTAATTTATTTTGCGGAAGACGGAGAGGAAGTAAAAGTATGAAGACACTGTATCGACCCGTTGGACTTTTTGAGATGAAGTTGATTCTGGACTTGGATTTGAGAGGGTTCCCGCCAAGACTGCCGGAGCAGCCCATTTTTTATCCTGTGCTCAATAAGCTCTATGCGGATCAAATCGCACGGGAGTGGAATACAAAAGACAAATTTTCGGGATATGTCGGCTTTGTAACCGAATTTGAAGTTGCCAGTCCCTATATTGATCGATTTGAGGAGCAAGTGGTCGGGAGCAGTCAGCATAACGAATTATGGATCCCTGCCGAAGAGATGGATGAATTCAATCGCAACATCATCGGTCAAATCAAATTAGTTGATGTATTTTATGGTCGGGACTATGAGGGGTTAACTTCGGGAGGAGTGAATTTTGAAGCTAAAGACCCTATGGAGCAATTCGCGATTTGGAGAGAGATACATAAACTGGATATTTTAAAGCAGGAGATTAAAGAGCAATGGAAATGTATTTTCATGAATTATCCGTTTTGGAGTCGATCCAATTTCATCAATTATGGGATAACGCATGAAGAAAAAACAGCGATCCTGGCAGCTTTGAAGCAAGAATGGCACGAACAGTTTCCAAACATACCATTGTTTGCCGGCTAGATGAAGTCTTAATCGCGCGGGGAAAATGACAGGCGGCGGCCGCTGCTTATATATGTTAACATGTAGAAAAGAACCCTACCGGGACATCTCATGTGAATCTAAAAGGCAGGATTGAAACGATGAGCTTTCAATTAAACGATCAGGTGATCAGACGGCTGTGCGGCCGATTCTCTTATGAAGCCGGCACGGCTCTCTGCCAAGCCGGCAAAGTAACGTTTACGACGGCGGAGCCCGAAGCATCGCTCTTCAAAGCGGCGGTCGAGGGAAACATTCAGGTTTCCGTCGATTGCTCGCGGGAGGAGCCGGTTGCCACATGTTCCTGTCCCGTATTTCATCCTGACGACCAATACTGTGAGCATATCGCCGCCGTTCTGCTCAGCATAGGCGATTCTGAGCATAGGCCGCTGGAACAAATGGAATTGGCGGACAAAATGCTGGAGCTATTTAGCGACAAACCGCTCCGTCCGACGGGGGCCCGTTCGCTTTTCGATTCCAGGAAAGTTCTGGAGGTCGAGTTTATTTGCAAACCTTTTTTGTACAAGGATCGGAAGCACATGTTCGGCATCGAGATGAAGGTCGGGACTAAACGGTTGTATGCCGTACGGCATGTGAGGGAATTTCTGCATCAGATCCAAAGAAGGGGATGCTGCGCCGTCTCCAGGCATTTCACTTACGATCCGGAGCTCCACAGTTTTCAGGCGGCCGATGATGCGGTCATTCATATGTTAATCCGAATCGGGGACAGCGCCCCTTTTTACAATGGGCCCGGAAGCCGGGATGCCGACCGGATGCTTGCGATTCCGCCAGCCTCATGGGAAGAGCTTCTTTCATTGCTTGCTCAAGCTCCATCGGCAAAACTCGGCCACAACGAAAACACTTATCACGGAATTTGTGTAACGGACGAACCGGTTCCGATCGTTTTTGCATTCGACCGCACTCCAGGCCCGGCAGAAAGTTATCAACTGGACGTGGAAGGTTTGGATGCAATTACAGTTATGGAATCATACGGAGTTGCCGTTGCGGAAGGAAAGCTGTTTCAACTAGCGGCAGATCAGCTCAAGCGTTTAATGGAATTAAAGCAAATATTCGGAGAGGCCCGCAAACACCAACTGCACATCATGCCGGAGCAAGCGGAAGCTTATTTGGAAAAAGTAATTCCCGGCTTGATGAAGCTGGGAAGGGTTACCATCGCACAAGCCGTTTCGGACCGGATGGAGCAAACGCCGCTGAAAGCCAAGCTGTTCCTGGACAGGCTGAAGGACCGGCTGCTTGCGGGCCTGGAGTTTCAATATGGCGATGTGATTATCAATCCGTTGGAAACGGGCGGCCGCAGCCGCGGCGAGGGGCGCTTGCTTTTGCGGGACGGAGACCGGGAGCGGCGCATTCTGGAGCTTATCGAGCGCAGTTCTTTCATTCAGACCGAAGGCGGGTATTTTTTGGCTGATGAAGAAGCGGAATACCATTTTCTGTATCATATCGTTCCACAGCTGGAAAAGCTGGTCCACATCTATGCAACATCAGCGGTGAAAGTCAGACTTCACCCCGGCGATGTCCCTCCGAAAGTCAAAGTCGACGTAGATGAACGAACCGACTGGTTGGAGCTGCAGTTCGATATCGACGGAATTCCGCAATCGGAGATTCGCAATCTCATTAAATCGCTTGAAGAAAGGCGCAAATACCATCGTCTGCCTAACGGTTCGTTAATGCCGCTGGAAAGCGCCGAGTTTCAAGAAATGATTCGCCTAATCAACGATATAGGTCTACACCGAATGGATGAAAAAGGGGCCCAATTTCGTCTTCCGGCCGTTCGCGGACTCCATTTTGTGGACGCCTTTCAAACGGGAAATGCCGTACAATTAGGCAAACCGCTCCGCCGCCTTTTGGAAAATATGCGGAATCCGGACTATCTGGATTTTCCGGTTCCCGACGGGCTCGTCCGTACGCTTCGGGATTATCAGAAGTACGGTTATCAATGGCTGAAGACGCTTGCCCACTATCGGTTCGGGGGGATTTTGGCGGATGAGATGGGTCTGGGCAAGACGGTCCAAAGCATCGCTTTTGTGGCCGCCGAGCTGCCTGTAATCCGGAATGAGGGAATGCCGGCGCTGATCGTCGCGCCTGCTTCGCTAATGTACAACTGGCATAACGAGCTCAAGCGATTCGCACCCGAAATTCGCGCCGTCATTGCCGATGGCAGCAAAGAAAGCCGGGGCGGTACGCTGAATGGCGTATCCCGGGTAGACGCGGTCATCACCTCGTATCCGCTGCTGCGGAGAGACATTGTGCATTACGCCGGTGTTTCCTTCCATACGCTCATCCTGGACGAGGCTCAGGCTTTCAAGAACCATACTACGCAAACGGCGCAGGCGGTCAAAATGTTGAAAGCCCGGCACCGCTTCGCCCTCACGGGAACTCCGCTCGAGAATTCGCTGGAGGAGCTTTGGTCGATTTGCGATGTCGTCATGCCCGGGCTATTTCCGGACAGAAGGTCTTTCGGCGAATTGACCAGGGAAGCTATAGCGAAAAGAGTGCGTCCCTTTTTGCTGCGCCGGCTGAAGACCGACGTACTGAAGGAGCTGCCGCAAAAGATCGAATCGCTGCAAGCTTCCCGGCTGCTGCCTGAGCAGAAGAAGCTGTACGCGGCCTATTTGGCTAAATTGCAGCAGGAGACGTTGATGCATTTGAGCACGGACGGCTTTAACAAAAACCGGATCAAAATATTGGCCGGTTTAACCCGGCTGCGCCAGCTGTGCTGTCATCCGGCCTTGTTCGTGCAGGACTACGCGGGAGGTTCGGCCAAGTTCAATCAGCTGATGGAGCTGATCGAAGAGTTCCGAAGCATGGGGAAGCGGATGCTCGTTTTCTCGCAGTTCACCGAGATGCTGGGCTTTATCGGCCGCGAGCTTTCGCGTCGGGGTGTGCCGTATTTTTACCTGGACGGGCAGACCCCCGCTGCGGAACGTGTTGAGTTGTGCGGCAAATTTAACGCAGGCGAGCGGGATTTGTTTCTTTTATCCTTGAAGGCCGGGGGGACCGGGCTGAACTTGGCCGGAGCGGACACCGTCATCCTGTACGATCTATGGTGGAATCCGGCGGTGGAACAGCAGGCGGCGGACCGGGCGCACCGGATCGGGCAAAAAAGCGTAGTCCAAGTGATCCGCCTCGTCACCCAGGACACGGTGGAAGAAAAGATGTACGCGCTCCAGCAGAAGAAGCAGAACTTGATTGATGAAGTGATTAAGCCCGGGCAAGAAGGTTTGTCCGCCTTGTCGGAAGACGAAATTCGCGAGCTTTTGATGATTTAGTGTTCAAGGAATTTATACTTGTCGTATTTACAATATTTCGATATACCCTTCTGTTCCATGCACGCGAATTCGTTGCCCGTCTTTTATCAGCTTGGTAGCATTCTCCACTCCGACAACTGCCGGTAAGCCATATTCACGTGCGATAACTGCTCCGTGGGTCATCAGTCCGCCAACTTCGGTGACCAGGCCTTTTATGGATACAAACAATGGTGTCCAGCTAGGGTCTGTAAAGGAGGTGACTAATATATCTCCATCTTCCAGATCGGCATCTTCCATGTTTAAAATGACACGTGCCCGTCCCTCTATAACTCCGGAAGAAACAGGTAGACCTACAATAGCTTCGGCCGGCAGATTTTCACGTTTGTACTTACCTGCAATGATTTCACCGTCAGACGTGATTACACGTGGGGGAGTTAGTTTTTCAAAAAACTTGTAATCGTCTTTTCGTTTGGTGATGATCTGATAATCCAGTTTATTTGTGCGTACAACTTCGTGAAGTTCTTCAAAAGTGAGATCGTATATATCTTCTTTTTCAAGAATAACGCCCGCTTGTACGAGCTGCTCGGCTTCTTTCAGCAAAGCCTGCTTATAAACGAAGTAGCGAGTAACCATGCCGTATTTGGGATATTCCCGATACCCGATGAAATTGCGGACGAGGTCGATCATTCGTTTTGTTTCTTTGGCTTTTTGTTCACCATCCGGTAGTTGCTTCAATCGATCTAATAACTCTTGTTCCTTTGCCAAAGCTTCCTGTTGCCCTTGCTCAAATTTCCGATTGCTGGCATTAGGCTCAAAGTTTTTGATATTACCAAGAATCATGGGGACAAGTGTAGTTGGTTTTTCGCTCCAACGAGTTCTAGTAATATCGATTTCTCCGGCACATCGCATTCCGTATTTGCTGAGATAAGCATCGATAGCGTCGTGGGCTTCCTGTCCACCGTCAAACTTAACCAGTTCATCCAAAAAGTTATCATCTTTTACATGTTGCAAATAATCAATGACTTCCGGATAAGGACGAATCACATCTGCGACATCCAATAGCGCCAGACCCATTTCCGAAGTAATATTGCCCAGTACGGATTGAGAAAGCGTATCTGCTGCGTTTTTTTCACCTAACCACTCGTTCATTTTTTCATTGATCCATGATGAAGCATCCATAGCAGCCATAATCACACCCGAACTTTGTGGGGCAAATAAAATCTTCTTTAATTGCTGCTGGATATCTTCCAGAATAAAATCAAATAAATCGGAACCCGATTTCGCTTGGATGTTTTGTTTTAACTCTCCTATCGATGTTTGACTACGCTTAATCAAATCAGAAACGATTGTCGGATCGTTCTCGAATTGTGCCAGCATATCTGTATTGCTTCTGCCCGGACTCGGTGCTGTTTGATCATTTGGTAACAATTTTATAAAATCTCGCTCTATTATGGTCATGAGTGCGCCTTTTATGAGCGGATCGGATCCCAGGGTATTTAATAAAGTCTCCCGGCCGACAGGTGAAGCCAGCCTGGATGTAACATCAACAAACAACCTTCCACCAGCTTTGCGCATGGGTGCAGGAGTCGTTAACAGGAAAAAAGACAATCCCAGCGGTTTCATGGGATCTGTCATCATTTGTTGGTGACCGACAGATAGATAGACGTGATTTTCTTGATCATTCGCTTCAGGGATCGGGTATAAAGTCGTGATCGGACGACTCTGGACAATATAAAATGTATCATGGGCCAAACACCATTCGATATCTTGCGGCTGGCCGAAATAAGCTTCGATCCGTCTTCCGAGGCGTTCCAGTTGTAAAATTTGTTGTTCAGTAAGTGTCTGAGTCTTTTGCCGATCAAGTTCGATCTGCTGCGTCTCGGTTCCGCCTTCTTTTCGTCCATAGATCGCCAATTTTTTGGTTGCTATCCTCTTATCGACGATTTGCCCATCGCGAACTTTATAACAATCGGCAGATACCAAGCCAGAGACAAGTAGCTCTCCAAGTCCAAAACTGGCGTCGATGGATAACAACTTTCGGTTGCAGGTAATCGGATCAGCGGTAAATAAAATCCCTGAAGCCTGCGGGAAAACCATCCTCTGAACGATTACGGATAAATAAACTTGGCTGTGGTCAAATCCGTTTTGCATACGGTAGATTACCGCGCGATCCGTAAATAGGGAAGCCCAACATTTGCTGATATGCTGCAAGATTGCTTGTTTGCCGATGATATTTAAATAGGTGTCTTGTTGACCGGCAAAAGAGGCATGCGGTAAATCTTCAGCAGTCGCACTAGAACGTACTGCATATGCATGTTCCTCGCCAAACCGGGAGAGATAGTGAGTAACTGCTTTTACAACATCGGATGGAATTTCTATTCCCATAATGGTTTGTCGAATCTCCCGGCTGATTTCACCAATTTGCGCTCGATCCTCTACTTTTAGCACGGTTAGTTGATCCAACAAAGCATGATACGTTTCGTTTTGTTCGATGGCTTTTTGATATCCCGCTGTTGTAACACAAAATCCTTCTGGTACTTGTATTCCTTCAATTTTTGATAATTCCCCTAAGTTTAACCCTTTTCCGCCAACGAGCAAAAGCTGCGTTTTTTCCATTTCCTGAAAGCCGAGAACCAAAGAACACATTCTACATCTCTCCTAACTATTAAAATGAGAAAAACCATTTGACAAGAGTTAGCCCGACGTGGTACAATAAAATTGTAAGATGCGATAACTTTGTGATTTCAAATATAAAAAGTCGTAATCCGATTATATCATCGTGATTTTTTATTTGCAATACAAAAAGAACCTGGTGAAAATTCCTAGGTTCTTTTTTGATTTTCCACCACCGTTAGTCACACCAAAAAAACTAGTTCAAGCCGACTCCGTCACGGCATAATCACCTTACGGTTCTATACAGCCGTGAGTCCAATAATTCCGCCCCTCTCGTAGGCTTTCTTCCAGCGTTCCGCGCTTCCCACAGCCTAAATACCTTTTTTCTAAGTGTCCAGTCTATTCGGACCAGTTTAGAGCGAGCGATCTCCTTGCTCTTTTTTTGTTTCAGGAAATAATTGGGGCTGTTTGTGAGAATTTTGAGAGACGCATGTGGTAATATCCAAGACAATAAATATTTTGTCACATTTTGAAAGTGTTTTCTGGGTAAAAGGAACTATGCAAAATGACTCTAAGGATCCCACCATCTCATTTCCAAGGAGGAACAGCGAATGATACAGAAACGGAAGCGCAGAAAAAAGGAAAGGATGAAGAAAAAATATTCCTATCTCGTTGCCATGCTGGCGGCGCTGGGTTTGCATGCGATGCTGGCCGATAGGGTGGAAGCCAAACCTGCCTGGGCGGATGATAATTTTCTTCAATATGTGACTTACAACAGCGCGTTGTCCAAGTTTTCGAATGAAAATGACGACTATGACGAGAGCAATTTGCAGGCAAATGCATCCTATATTCCGAAGTTTCCCAACAATCTGAGCTTAAGGACGAAAAATTCAGGTTCTGATGACGATGGATTTGCCCTGGGCGGAACGATCTCGCCTGCGGATCTTCCGGCGCCTCTGATGGAGCTTGCGAAGATGGGACAGTTGGAATTCAAGGTCGACACCTCGGTAAGGATTGATGACAACGATACGATGATTCTGGTCACAAACGGAGACCAGGTCAAGAGACAAAAAAATAGCGATGACGGAGGGCTAGCGGTGTCGTACTCGATGACCTCGGGGTGGACTCCCTTTAAACCCGGCGGCAATAGCGTTCAATTTGTGCTGGACGATTCGCGGACTCCTCTTAGTTATTTTGAGAGCATAAAGTTGTCTCTTGTCGATACTGTTGGACCCGGCTTGCAGAGCATCACCGTGCCGAACGCAGGCAGCGGCAAATTCCATCTGGGCGAGACGATCGACATCGTCCTGCATTTTGATGAGATCGTGAATATCGACACGTCATTCGAGCTGCCGATGAACACGGGGAAAAAAGCCGTCTATTATTCAGGCAACGGAACGAAAGACATTACGTTTCACTACACCGTCGCAGCGGACGATATGACGCGCAGCGACGTTGGCAAAAAGCCTTACAATCAAGGAAGATATCTCGGCATCGGCACCCGGTCTGCTAGCGAATGGGACAGCCAGCAGGGCGGAGACGACAAAATCGGCTCGATTCTCCCGCCAAATGTGAAGGATCTCTCCGACAATGAGATGCTGGGCAGTACGATGGCAAATCCTATGAATTGGAAAAGTAAGTATGATACTTCTTACAATTACACAGGCGGTTCCAGTTACTCTAACCAACTGGACAGCAGCATGTTGCAGGTGGACGGCGTCGTGCCGATCATTAACGAAGTTCAAGTGGCGACGTCCACCGGAACGAAATATTTGAAGGCCGGCGATAAGCTCACGGTCAAGCTGCTGCTGGACGATATCGTTACGGGAACGAAAGGGTATATCGAATTCAACAACGGCAAAAGAGCCGTTTACAAATCGGGCAGCGGCACGAAGGAAGTAACCTATGAATACGTGGTGCAGCCTGAGGACGAGGGCAACGATTTGGCTTACAAGAACTTCGTCGCGAATCTGGGCGTTACCGACGATTTCGGCAATACGGCGATAGTGCAAAACAACTATACGCCCCCGTTGTCTCTTGAAGGCGAAGCGATTTGCGTCGATGCGAAGCTGCCGACCGTGCAATTTTTGCCGGATACGGACGGCACCTATGAGCGCCAGCATACGGTCAAGCTGAATGTGATCGAGCAAGGGTCGGGCCTGAAGGGCGATATTCTCAAGTATGCATGGGTGCAGTCCCCCGACCAGCAGAGCGTTGCATGGGTGACATATGGGGTCATGGACGGCAAATTGCCGACCGTCTTCAAAGACAATACCAACGGAGACTGGTTTGTAACGGTCCTGCTGGAGGACAAGGCCGGCAACGTCAACCGGATTACGAGTCCGGCCATTCGCTTTGACAACGTCAAGCCCGACATTGCCATTACGCCTGACGGAAGCGGTGGCGCTTATCTAGGTTCGCTGACACCGCAAGTGACGGTCACCGATGCACTGGCCGGTCCGGATGACACCCGGCTGGAGTATCAGTGGGTGTATTACGACGACGAACTCAGCGAAACCGCCTGGCTTCCGTTCCGCAACGGCCAGCCTGTGCAGACGCCTCAGTTCCCGGAGCACGGCCGATACACCTTGTATGTGCGCGCCTTTGACCGTGCAGGGAACAAATCCGAGGCTGTTACGCTGCCCTTTTATCTGGATGCGAAACCGCCGGAAATCAGCATGACGCCTAACGGCAATTTAACGCAGCAGCGGACGCAAAAAGCAAGGATCAGCGCCGTGGACGCCAACAGCACCTTGAAGCCGATCCAGTACTTCTGGAGTCAGGACGCCGAAGCGAAAAATGCGGTATGGAAGGAGCTCGGCTCCCAGTACGAGGTTTCGACCGACAATGAGAGCCAGCCGATGGAAGGCATCTGGTATCTGCATGTCCGGGCGTCGGACGTTTGGGGCAATGAGGCCGTGGAGAGCAGGGCGTTTTACGTTGACAATACGCCGCCTTCCGTTGTTTTTCAATATGCGCCGTCGGTGACCGCATCGGTCAAGGAAGCGAAGGCGGCTGTGAAGGTGAAGGATGCGAACACGATCTCGGGGCTGTACTACCAATGGACGAGCTCCGAGGGCAAGCCTCCTTCGACGGATGCCGGCTGGGCTTCCTTTACGAACGGCGCCGCATTAACGAAGGGTGGCGCCGACGGCGACTGGTACCTTCATATTAAAGCGGTGGATTCGTTCGGCAATGAAAGCATCAGCACCTCCCGGGTGTTCAAGTTGAGCAATACGGCGCCGAAAAGCTCCGATTTTCAGATCGACATGCCGGAGCAAACGAACGCGAGTGAAGTGAAAATAAGGATCGGCACGGCATCGAAGGAGCCTTATATGTATCATGTTGCAGACCGGAACGGGCAAGAAATTCAAAGCGGCCCGGTAACGGACGGTTCGGCGTTATTTACGCTGGGGCTGCCTGCGGCCGAAGGGACCTACGGGTATGATTTCAGCTTTGAAAATGAAGTCGGCATCCGCAGCGATACGGTACCCCGGTCCATCGTCGTGGACAAGACGCCTTCCGTCGCCGAAGCCGTTTATAGCGAAACGGCGCTGACCCGCGGGCCGGTCACGGTTCGTCTGGCGAATCTCAGCGACAACGTGACGCCTGCGAATGAGCTGCAAACACCTGACGGCGACAGCCATGTGTTCGCGGAGAACGGCAGCTATACGTTCAAGGTAGTAGACAAGGCCGGCAACGAGCGTTTGATTCCCGTGCAGGTGGCGAACATCGATAACATCGCTCCGAATATCCGCATCGACGCCGATAGGCAGCAGCAGCCGAGCCAAACTGTGAGCGCTGCCGTCTATGCCGACGATAATCGGACCTCCAAGGGCGATCTACAGGTTTATTACCAATGGGCGAAATCCCAGTCGGCGCCTGACGCATCGGACGGCGGGTGGATAGCTGCGGCGAACGAAACCGTCATTACCGAGAGCGGCCTTGAGTCCGGGGAATGGTATTTGCACGTGAAGGCGGTCGATCAAGCGGGCAATGCGGCTATTCGAACGAGCGACAAACTGATTGTCGACCGGACTGCGCCGATGGCGTCAATTGCGTATTCGATGACAGAGCCTACGGCTAATACGGTAACGGCGCATATCACGTTTGACAAAGCCGGCGTTCGCGTACTCAATACGCCGGGAGGTATCCCGTACTATACGTTCAACGCGAACGGTTCCTTTGCCTTTGAATATGAGGACGAGGCGGGCAACCGCAGCAGCGCCCTGGCGACGGTCGATCAGATCAATCCGGCGCTGCCGAAAGCGAATGTTTCCTTTTCGACGACAGACCTTACGAAAGACGATGTTACGGTTACGATCGCCACATACAACAACCGCTTTTCGTTGGCGGATATGACGTTCGAAACAGGGATGGGCGAGCAGCTCGTCAGCAGCCAAACGAACGGCCTGTCGGTCACGGAGTCCGTGTACACCATTTCGCATAACGGCATCATTTCCTTCGTTCTCCGGGATACGACCGGAGCGGTGGCCGATCAGCCGGTCAAGGTGCCGGTGTGGAACATCGACAAAACGGCGCCGGTCGCGACGCTCCGCTACGGCAGCACCGGCTGGACAAGAAGCGGCGTCGGCGTCACGCTCCAGTTGGAGGATGAGTCGCCTGCGACCATTTTGAACAACGGCGGCAGCAATTACATAGTTCTGGAGGAGAACGGCACGTTTACGTTTGAGTTCCAGGATGCGGCGGGCAACCGGTCTTCCGTGACGGCGGAGGTCACTCACATCGATAAAGAAGCGCCGACCGCCACGGTCGCCTACAGCACGACGGAGCCGACGAACGGGCCGGTCACGGCGACCATTCAAACGGCGGACAACAGCGGTGCGCCTGTGACGATTGTCAATAACGGCGGACAGGCGAGCTATACGTTTACGGAGAACGGAACTTTTACTTTCATCATTCGGGATCAGGCCGGCAACGAAAGCAGCATCCCCGTCGAGGTTAGAAACATCGACAAGGTCAAGCCGACAGGAACTGTCGTATACAGCACCAAATCGTTGACGAACCAGGATGTAGTCGTCAATTTGACGGCGGTTGACGACGGCGGCGAACCGGTGACGATCACGAGTGACGGCGGCCCGCAGCATACGTTTAAGCAAAACGGCGTGTTCACTTACACTTTCAGAGACAAAGCCGGAAATGAGGGAACTGTCGTCGCCGGCGTCAATTGGATCGACAAAACGCCGCCTCGCGGAACGATCACCGCCTCCGAAACTAGCCCTACCCGGGAGGATGTCACGCTGACGCTGAATTTGCCGGACGGGGGCGATATTGTCAATAACGGCGGCAGCAATACGATGGCGGCGCATGAAAACGGCGACTATACGTTCCAAGCAGCCGATGCGCTCGGCAATACGGCGGAATTCACGTATCATGTAGGCAATATCGACCGCAAAGCGCCGGTCGGGCAAATCATTTACAGCACGGACGGCCCTACGAACAAAGACGTAATCGCCACAGTGACGGCTGGCGAAGACTTCAAGGTGTTAAACAACAACGGCGGCAAGCAGGTGGTGTTCAAAGAGAACGGCGAGTTCGTGTTTGATCTGCAGGACGAAGCGGGCAACACGTCGTCCGTGAAAGCAACGGTCAACCAGATCGACAGAACGCCGCCAATCGTCACCGTCAAGTACAGCGAGACGAAGTTGACCAATCAGAGCGTCACGGCCTCCGTGTACAGCGAGAATGGCAAAAAGCTGATTGGCATTAATAACGACGAGAAAACGAGTCTCGTATTTAAGGAAAACGGCTCCTTCACCTTCATCGTCTCGGACGAAGCGGGCAATCGGGTCCGTGTCGGCGCGAAGGTGCAAAACATCGACAAAACGGCGCCTGTCGTCAAATTCGCCAATTCCGTGATGGTTTTCATGCCGGGCGAGACGATCAATTTGAATGATTTTGAAGCTTACGACGACCGGGACGGCGCGATTGCTCCCGACCGAGTTACGTTGAATCCGCCGCAGTTGGATACCTCGAAGGGCGGCGAGTACGTAGTCACGTACAGTACGACGGACCAGGCAGGCAATACCGCCGAGGTGAAGCGGCCTGTCAAAGTTTTGTCGCCGAGCGATTTTCTTGTTCTGGTGAACGGCCAATTCGAGCCTAGCGCGCAGTACATGGTCGAAGGCAATCAGGCCACTTTTAAAATCGTGAACTTCGTCGAGCAGTACAAAGCCTTCTACAAAAAGGGCGACGGCATGCTTAAAAGCGGAGATTTCAAGCTCAGCCCGGAGACGCTGGAACACGACGTAAACGGCGCGCCTGTCGCCAAGGAAATCCAATTCCAGGCCAAGCAGCCAGGCTGGCATACGTTTTATTTCCAGGATTTGAACCGGAGAACGGTGACGATCAACATTTACTTCCTTGGAGGCCAATGAGAAAAACTTCAATCGAAGGATTTCGAGGATGAGCGAACGCATTCTTATGTGGTGAGAAAGGAGCCAGGCTGTGTACAAATGGATTAGCAGTTTTTTAGTCGTCCTCATGCTGTTTATGTATTCTTCCGCTGAATTGGTTCATGCGGCGGTCGTAACCGATCCGCCTCTGGAGCTGGACAACGGGATTGTGAAGATGGTCGTTGACGGCAAGGGCCATTATACGATCAAAACCGTTCAAGGCAACCCGCTCAGAAAGAGCGATGATGACAAATGGCTGTTGTTTCAGGATAAAAGTCCGGATACGTCGTTCACGACGTTCCGGATCAATGACGAGGATTACATTTTCGGGGAGGGCTACGGGTTCAGTCTGGCGCGCAAGGCCGCTTTGCAGGGCCGCCCGGAAATTCAAGGCAAAGCGATTGTAACGACGTGGGATGTCGATGGCGTCGAGATCAAGCAGAAGCTGGAGCTCATCATCGATAAGGAAAATCCGAATTACGGCAATGTGTTCATTCAATACGGCGTAACGAACAAATCCGCGGCGTCCGTACAGGTCGGCAGCCGCATCCTGCTTGATTTGATGACCGGAACGAATGACGGCGCAGGCATCAAGATCGGGAATCAATTTATCGATACCGAGAAGGTTTTCAAAGGCGGCGACGTGCCCAAAATTTGGCGCGCGAGCGACAACGAATTTGCGCCAAACGTCGTTTCATACGGGTTGACCAGCGGTTGGGGCAACAAAGCGCCGGATTCGATGATCATCGGACACTGGCAGGGGTTATCCAAATCGACATGGGATTACCAGGCGAATCCCGATCTCAATTTTACGATAGAGTCAAGCTACGGGAAGAAGGATACGGCTGTCGCTTTTTACTGGAATCCTACAGAGCTTCCGAGCGGAGAGCGCACCGTTTTTGAAACGTACTACGGCATCGGGGAAGTGCCTGACAAGACGTACAGCTATAATGTACAGTTGTCTTCCATCTCCAAGCTGAATGTGAACGATACGTACGACGGTTATAAGGAAGAAGAGTTCGAGATTACGGCATTTGTCGAAAATAATCTTCCGAACTCGGCCGAGGTGTACAATGTCACGGCGTCCATCAGCTTTGAGAAAGGGCTGCAGCTTGTCAAGGGCGAGGAGAGCACCAAGGTCAAGCGGCTTCTCAAGGTCGGCGAGCAGCAGGCGTTTACATGGCGGGTTAAGGCTTTGCCCCAGGATATTTACAAAATGGAGAAGTATCGCGTCGATGTGTACGACAGCAGGCAGATCGGGGCCGACGGCAAGGTAAGTACTTCGGACATTTACACTTCCAGTCGTTTCGTCCTGCTGCCAAGTGTGAACGGCGGACCGCCGAAAACGGTTTATAATACCGTAAGCCCGGACAAGCTCTACTACAGCGGCAAACGTTCGTTTACGATTAAAGGAACGGGCTTCGAGATGTACAAGGACACGACCAAATGGAAGCTGCTGCTGCAGCATACGGGCACCAAGCAGGAGCTGAAAGTTCCGTCCAGCCAAATTTCGGTGCCTGACGATACGACCATTTTGGCAACGTTGGAAGATGAGCAGCCGGTAGGCGAATACAACATTATTGTCGAACAGAACGACGGCACGAGAACCCAACTGCCGTTCAAGCTGATGTCTACGAACGATAAATCGTATATTTCGAGAAATTACGGCGTTCTTGCCGTTCTCAAGGATTTTGCGCTCAAGGGTTCGGGCAGCGAGCCGACGTTTATTTACCGCGTTCTGCCGCTTAAAGACGAAAGTCAGCTGGAGCAGCTCAAAGCGAACCTTATTGCCAAGCATAAGCTCGGCGATCCGGAACGCAGCGTGCTTCTCACCATTAAGGGCGATATTCGCGAGGTGCGCACTCCGGCGGGGCAAGTATCGAAATATTTGGTTTACTCGGCGAACAAGAAGGCCATTATCAACGATGTCATGACTTACAGCTCGCCGGTTCCGATGATCATTTCGGACAACAAGCAGCAGGTGCGCAACATCGACAGCACTTACAATTTCGGCTTTGCTTACGATCTGGAGCCGAATTTCGATCCCGGCTTCCGGTGGAATTTCGATGTCATCGGCAGTCCGCTTCAGCAGGGAACGGAAGTGAAGCCTGCCGCGAACGCCGATCTGGGTCTGCCGGAGGTCGGCTTCAACAAGGTCTTTACTTCGACCAACACAGGCTTTGATATCGATTATCCTTATAATAGCGGTCAATCCGGGCTGAATAAGGATCAAATGAGCCAGTTGAAAGCAACGTACGTGTATATTCAAGGACAAGGCTTGCTCAGCGTTAACGCCAAGAACGGCTTTGATTTCTGGTACGACAACTTCAACATTGCGCTGCAGGACGGCCTCAAATATACGCTGGACGGGGATCGCGACAAGGCGAAGGACGAGGCAGTCGTCGTGCATATGGACGGAGTCGGCAAGTTCCTGAACGTCATGTTGTCCGGTTTGCCGGTCGACGTTAACGATTTGATTTTGGCGAACCGCAATGACAAGGACGTGTTGTCCTTCGGCGCGAAGGTGTCTCTGCCGTTCCTTGGCAGCGGCAAGAAAAATGCGGACGGAGAAGAATCGAAAGGAACGCTGTCCATCGATGCGAAGGACATTCTTTTCTCCCGCAAAGGCTATGAAGGTCTGATCGCCAAGGGCGAGCTGTCGCTATCCAACTACGGGATAGTCAAAGGCGTCGAGGCTAACGTGGGCGTCGACACCTTCAACGGCCATTACACAGTGGACGGGTCGGCGGAAATCGGCGTCGTGAAAGCGGAGGTCAGCTTTGAGATTATCCGCGAACGGCAAAACGATACGTGGTATTTGAACAAGCTCGTGCTTTCGGGCGAGGGCGATCCCGGTATTCCGGTCGTTCCCGGCAGCGTGTACGTGACGAAGCTGGGCGGCGGCGTCGAGAATTTGGCCGAGCTGACGAATCCGTACTACGGCGGAGCCGATATTTTCACGGTGGTCGTGCTCAGCGATATTAGCGCGATAAAGGACATCAAGGGAGATATGGTGTTCAAGGGAGAATTCGAAGGGAAATTCGACCGGAGAAAAATGCGCATCGACGGCAATCTGGACGTTGCCTCCCTGCCAATTTTCAAAAAAGCCTATTTGGAAGCTTCCTGGGATACGGGGACGGATGAGAGCTTCTATGTCACCGGCGGCGGCACGATCGATATTTTGGACGGGGTTGTTAGCGGCGGCGGCAGTGTTTATATATCTGACAAGCGTTTTGACGGAAGGGCCAGCATTGAGCTGAAAATCCCGGATGCGGTTCCTTTTGTCGGCGGGGAAACGCTGGCGAGAGCTTCCGCGGGCATCAATAACGAGGAGATTTGGGCCGCGGCGCAGATCAACCTGCTTCTCTTGTCCATCGAACTGTCGGCCGATTATTATTGGTCAGGCGGTCTGGACGTCGGGGTTGGTATCGCATCTTCCGATCCGAATTATATTCCTCGCACGAGCCGGGGCCGAGGCATTTATTCCATGCCGGTCAGAACAGGGAACCAAAAAGGCACGATGATGTACGGCACGAATATGCGGATCATCGGCAGCTCGAAGCCGACATCGCTGCTGGCTTCGAAGAACGGCGTAACTTTCGACAACGAGTCGCCGATCTACGGCACGGGCGCGGCGCTTGCGGCAGCCGACGACAAAAAGACGCATACTTTTGCGATGAATGACGCTTCCAGCAGCTATCTCGTCGAAGTGGCGTATGAGGGCGATCTCCCTCAGGTGAGTGTTACCAAGCCGGACGGCACGCCTATTGATCTTGTAGAAAAAGGCAACTACTTCATTCGCAAGGCCACGGTTGACGGCGTCGAGAAGCACTTCATGGTGATCGGCTTCGAAAAGCCGGCGGCAGGCGTCTATACGCTGACTTCCGACCGCGAAGTCGAAACGAAGCTGGCGCAGGTGCTGCCTGTGCCGAAACTGACAGCCGCAAGCGCGGAGCTTGCAGCCGGCAACAAGCTGCAGCTGAGCTGGAGCGGCGAGCATTATAAAACGTCGGACAATCCCAACGAAGCGTCGAAGCTTATCGTCTCCTTGTCCACGGAGAAGGAGAACGCCGGCCGAGTGATCGCCACACTGGACCCGCAGTCAGGCGGGCAGACGATCGATATTCCGGACAATGTGCAATCCGGCGATTACTACGTCCACTTCGGTCTGTCGACGGAGAAAATGTCGTACAGCGAAAAGGATTCGGAGCTGCTGCATATCGTGAATCCGAAAGCTCCGGCAGCCGTCGGCTCCGTGCAGGGCGCCAAGAACGGCAACGGCATGCTGCGCGCCACCTGGCCGGCAAGCGCCGATCCGGCGACTACGGGCTACAATATCGAAGTGTTCGACGCGGCCGGCAAGGCGGTCGACACATTCGGCGCCGCCTACGTTGACGCGAAAAATACGACGAAAGACCAGAACGGCAATTACAACGTCATTATTGGCGGTACTTACAAAAGACCGGCCGGTGCCAGCAAAACGCCTGAAATTCTCGGGCTGGAAACTGGCAAAACTTACAAGATCGGGGTTACGCCGGTAAGACAGGAGACGGACAGTCAGGACAACAAGAAGAGCAAAACTTTTTACGGACCGACCGTCATCAGCGCCGCCGTGGAGCTGCCGAAGCCTAATCCTCCGCAGATTGCGGTCAGCGTCGCAGGCAAAACGAAGGAGGGCGTCCTTATCGCCGATACGGAAGCCATCGACATCGTACAGGGCTCCGCTCCGCAAATGACGGGCGTGAGCGAACGCGATGTGAAGCTGAAGCTGAGCGCCGGGGAAGAAGTTACGGCCGACATTTACGTCGATTCCGTGAAGTACGGCAAGCAGCTGCAGGGCACAAGCGATGAGCTTACCCTCTATCAGCTGACGGACGGCATTCATTATGTTGATGTGGTCGCTAAAAACAAAGACGGAGACATCGCCGTGAAGCGGGTGAAGTTCGTCGTCGATACGAAGGCGCCTGTAGTGATGCTCGATAGCCCTGCATCCGATTCGATTGCGCCAAGCGGCACCGCGGAAATTCAAGGCAGTACGGAAGCGGGCGCCAAAGTGGTCGTTGACGGCCGCGAAGTGTCCGTTGACGACAAAGGCAAATTCCATGCGTCCATACCGCTGAGCAATCAGTATAAAAGTCAGATTGCCGTTTCATCTTCGGACGCCGTAGGCAATACGACTACTTCCAGGCTGCAGGTTATCAACGGCTCCATCAAGCCGCTCAAGAAAGTGCGCTTGACGCCGAATGTGGAGAAGATGAAAGCCGGGGATTCCGTGCAGCTTCAACTGATCGGCATTCAAAACGATGCCGCAGGAACTGAAATGGTCGTCGATCCGGAATATGTGAAATGGGAGTTCATGGAAGGCGAGTCGATCGCCCAAGTGGATGCGAGCGGGAAGCTGACGGTGAACCAGGAAGGGGATGTCGTTCTCCTAGCCTCGTATCAAGTGGCGGATACGTATTCGTTCCAGGATGCCGTCGTTGTGAAGGTCGGCGGGGAAACGGATATCAAACCGATAAGCAAAGTGAAGCTGTCTCCGACCGTGCAAAAAATGTTCATCGGCGATACGGTCAAGCTGGATCTCACCGGCTTGAGGGATGACGGCACCGCCGTCACACTCGATGACAGCAGGGTGACCTGGGAGCTTACGAGCGGCGATACCTTCGCCAGCCTCGACCGCTCCGGCAGCCTGTCGGCGCTTGCCAAGGGCGATGTTACTGTCCGCGCTTCCTACAAGCTGAGCAGCGGCGTAACGGTCCAAGATGAAATGACGATTCATATTGAAAGAGATCCGAAGACGATCCAGCTTGTTAGCGTCAAACTGTCGCCGGATGTGTCCAAAATGCAAGCAGGCGAATCGCTTCAGCTGAAGCTTACCGGCATCGATGACGAGGGTTCCACGGTAGCTCTCAAACCGGATCAGATCAAGTGGGAGCTGACCAAAGGCTCAGAGATCGCATCTATAGATGTATCCGGCAAGCTGAAGGCGCTGCAGGCCGGCGATGTCGGCGTACTCGCCACCTACACGCTGGATAACGGAACCGCCTTGCAGGATACGAAGACGATTAAGATCGAGGCGAAAAGCGATTCCTCGGATAGCGGCGGCACACCGCCGATCACCGGTCCGGTTGTTCCCGCCGAAGACGGAAACAAGGACAAGAACAAGGATTTGGATGCGCTGCTGCAGCAAATGCTCGACCGCTTCAAAACGCAAGGCATTAAGGAATCAGGCGTATTCGATCTGTACCCGGATACCGATTTGCAAAGCAAGCGGGTTGAAGAAATTACCGTTTCCATCTATAAAGGTACGGTCAGCCAGGCTGACAAACTGGTTGTCGGCAAAGCAAGCGACGCCGGCAAATACGTCAGCAGCGAAGAGAAGCGCACCAAACAGCTTGTTTCCGGCATTTATGAGCTGGGTATTGTCCGCAGCGGCAAGCAGACGAGCAAGCCGGCCGAAGTGAAGTTCCATTACGACGCTTCGCAATTCCCGGATTCAAGCGGCTTGACGGTATACCGTTTTAACGACTATATGCAAAAATGGGAAATGGTTCAGGGCGTGAACGACGCCGCTCGCGGCGAGGTCACCGTGCAGGCCGGGCGTCTGGGCAAGTTTGCATTGTTTAATGTCGCACAGCCTGTCAACTTTAAAGATGTTGCCAAAGGCAGATGGTCCGCCGCAGGCATCTACGCGCTGCAATCGCTGGGCGTCGTCGACGGCGTTTCCCAAGGCGATAATCTCCTTTTCGAGCCGGAGCGCAGCATTTCAAGGGCGGAATTTATGAAACTGCTCGTTGCGGCGAAAAAACTGGCCTTGCAAAACGGCAATCTGGAGAATGAGTTTAAAGATTGGAATCGAATTGCAGACTGGGCCAAGCCTTACCTGTATACGTCCGTGGTTCAAAATATTATGGGAGGCCGTCAAACCGCTAGCGGACTCGTGCTGGATAGCGATGCGCCGATTACGCGCGCGGAAGCCGTTGCGCTTTTGGGCAGAGTTGTGAGCGGCGCAAGCAGTGCGGCGGGAGACGGGAAGCCGTTCGCAGATGCGGCCGACATACCGGAATATGCGCGTTCCTATGTCAAGCAAATTCGTCAGAGCGGATTCATGGACGGCTACGAAGACGGCACGTTCAGGCCTTCGAACCCGATGACCCGGGAAGAAACAGCCGTATTGATTCACAGATTGATCAGTTATTTGGATAAATAAACAGCCTTCTTGCAAGGCGGCAGTAACTTTGGGACAGATCCTTTGGGGTCTGTCTTTTTTTATTCTAAAAACTCGACGCCTTCACCGATGTCCTTCATCCGATGGTGTCGCAGGCGCCCGTCCGTGACTCGCCCGAAGCCTACCCGAGGCTCGTCCGGCGGTGGGTTGCGGCGGTTCGCGGCGGTTCGCACCGCGCGCAGCTCCCAGCGCGCGGTGTCGCGCTGCATGACGGCGGTCGGTTGGCCACATGCCGCTCAAAGATGGCGCAGCCGCCCGACAGGCAGACCGACAGCGAGATCAAGCCTAAAAACCCCCGCGCCAGAGCCGAACAGCCGCAATCTGCCTGGCGGCGCGAAGAAAACCTGCAAAAATACATGAATTTGCGCCCTTTGTACGCCGGCCGCGAAGAATTCCTGCAATTGTGCATGTTTTGCGCCGCGCACATAGGCTCAGGTTCATTTTCGCCCAAAAAGCCTGCGCTTTTGCAGGCTTTTAGCCAAAATGAATCATTACCGCTGAAAAGCCTGCACTTTTGCAGGTTTTTCCTGATTCCGGCTAGCGGATGCCTAGCGGCGCGAAGAAAACCTGCAAAAATACATGAATTTGCACCCTTTTTACGCCGGCCGCGAAGAATTCCTGCAATTGTGCAGGTTTTGCGCCGCGCACATAGGCTCAGGTTCATTTTCGCCGAAAAAGCCTGCGCTTTTGCAGGCTTTTTGCCAAAATGAATCATTTCCGCTGGAAAACCTGTATTTTTGCAGGTTTTTCCTGATTTCGTCTTGCCGGACCGCCCGTCTTGCGGCGACGTAATCCGCGAGGGAAGGCACGGGCGCGTAGCGCGGAGCCCGCGAATCCGGCGGGCAGGTGTGGAGGAGCATGGTGCGGGCCCAACGGGCGGGGTTCGCGGAGCCAACGAATCCCGGCGCGTAGCGTACCGCTACATGGCGGCGTTCGCCTCACCGGCCGCCCCTCCCAGCCCTTTGCATCGGATAAAAGGGCAGTTGCCCTTTTCGCTGCGGATACACTTTTTGCGTGCGATTTTTATGTTTTTTTTACACCCTGGCCCCGTTTATTTACCCCCTTTTTACGCCGATCCGTATTAAGATTTCACTGTGGCGACGAGGGGGAGCTCGCATGCGATTGATTCTTTAAGGGAAAGCGGGCTTAATCGACAGTTGTTGCCAAGAGGAGGTAGCCCCATGACGGTGATAGGGATTATTGCTTTTGCCTTGATCGTGTACCTTGGGTTTGTTCTGGTAAAGCCGGAGAAGTTTTAAAGAGATTATGGGTTTAGTCGAGCGAGGAGGAAATCTTGCATGGGCATGGGATTGTTACAGGTAGCCGTAACGCTGATCATCATCATGTTATTGGTTAAGCCTGCGGGCAGCTATTTGGTTAAAGTGTTTAGTCATGAAAAGACCGGTCTGGACCGGGTTTTCGGTCCGTTCGAGCGGATCGTTTACCGGACGATGGGAGTCCACGAACAGGAGTCCATGGGCTGGAAGCAATATTTGGCAGCCATGCTTCTTTCTAATTTCATTATGTTCATTCTGCTGTTTCTCGTCCTGCGGCTGCAAAAGTATTTGCCGCTCAATCCGGACGGGATTGATAATATGCCGGCCGCGCAAGCTTTTAATACGGCGTCGTCGTTTATAACCAATACGAACTGGCAGTCCTACAGTGGGGAAAATGCGCTGTCGTATTTATCGCAAATGCTGGCCATCACGTTTCCGATGTTCACGTCGGCGGCGACTGGCTTTGCGGTGGCGATCGCGTTCATTCGCGGATTAATCGGCCGCGAGGATAATCTCGGCAACTTTTACGTAGATCTGGTCCGCTCGATTACGCGCATCTTTTTGCCGCTCAGTTTTATTGTCGCCCTATTCCTGGTGTTCCAGGGCGTACCGCAGACGCTGCAGGGCGCAGTGACGGCGACGACGCTGGAAGGCGCTCAGCAGACGATAACACGCGGGCTTGTAGCATCGCTTGAATCCATCAAGCATCTCGGCACGAACGGAGGCGGGTGGTTCGGTACGAACTCCGCGCATCCTTTTGAAAACCCGACTCCACTGGCCAACCTGGTCCAAATCGTTTGCATGATGCTGCTGCCGACGGCGCTAGTCTATGCGTTCGGCCTCATGATCAAAAATAAAAAGCAGGGCTGGGCCGTATTTGCGGCGATGGGCTTCATTTTTCTGGTCATGCTGACGACGGTGTTTGTCTCCGAGTACCGCGGAGTTGTCGCGCTTGATGCAATGGGCGTTCACGGCAACATGGAGGGCAAGGAGGTCCGGTTCGGGCTGGCGGAATCCGCGCTGTTCACAGCGGTGACGACCGCCGCGACGACAGGCTCCGTCAACAATATGCATGAATCTTTGACGCCGATGGGCGGTTTTACCGCACTTGCCGAGATGATGCTCAATAACGTTTTTGGCGGCAAAGGCGTAGGGCTTTTGAACGGTTTATTGTATCTTATTTTGTCCATTTTTATTTGCGGTCTGATGGTCGGGCGGACGCCGGAATTTCTCGGCAAAAAGATCGAAGGCAAAGAGATCAAGCTGGCTTCCATCGCGCTGCTCGTCCATCCGATCATCATTCTTGCGCCTACGGCTTTGGCGCTCATGCGTCCGGAAGCGGTCGCTTCGATTGCCAACCCGGGCATGCACGGCCTTTCGGAAGTGCTTTACGCCTTTACGTCGGGGGCTGCCAATAACGGTTCCGCCTTTGCGGGCTTGAATGCAAATACGGATTTTTACAATGTGGGCATTGGGCTCGTCATGCTGTTCGGCCGGTATATTTCGATCATTGCGATGCTGGCGATCGCCGGTTCTTTGGCCGTCAAGCGTACGGTTCCGGCAACCGCAGGGACTTTGCGGACGAATACCCCATTGTTCACCGGAATATTGGTGGTGATCATCGTCGTGATCGGGGCGCTTACGTTCTTCCCCACACTTGCATTGGGACCGATTGCCGAACATTTGGCCATGCCGCATTAAGCGCGGCGCAGAGAAGAGGGAGGATCCATATGGCTGCTGCACGTAAAAAAACATTAACGAAAGAGATCGTCTCACAGGCGATCATCGATGCTTTTAAAAAGCTCAATCCCGCAACAATGATTAAAAATCCGGTGATGTTTATTGTAGAAGTAGGAACTTTCATCACTTTGCTGCTGTCGGTCAAGCCGGATCTTTTTGTCGCTTCAAATGCAGGCCGGGGCTACAATATCGCCGTATTTTTCATCCTGCTGTTCACGGTGCTGTTCGCCAATTTCGCCGAAGCGCTGGCGGAAGGCCGCGGCAAGGCGCAAGCCGATACGCTGCGCAAAACGAAAGCCGAGACGATGGCGAAGCTCGTGCAAAAAGACGGCTCTTATAAGCAAGTATCGTCCACTCAATTGAAAAAAGGAGACATCGTCCGCGTCGATGCCGGCGAAATCATTCCTACGGACGGCGAAATCGTCGAAGGGCTCGCCTCCATCGACGAATCGGCGATAACCGGGGAATCCGCGCCGGTCATTAAAGAAGCGGGCGGGGACTTTTCTTCCGTTACCGGGGGAACCCGAGTCGCTTCGGACTATATCGTCGTGAAAGTGATGACCGACCCCGGCGAATCTTTTTTGGACCGGATGATTTCCCTCGTCGAAGGCGCCAAACGGCAAAAAACGCCGAACGAGATCGCTTTAACGACGCTGCTTGCCGTATTAACGCTCATCTTCCTTATTGTTATTATGACGATGGTTCCCATGGCGCAGTACTTGAACATTCAATTGGATCTGGCGACTTTGATCGCCCTGCTCGTTTGTCTGATTCCGACGACGATCGGCGGGCTGCTGTCCGCGATCGGCATCGCGGGGATGGACCGGGTTACGCAGTTCAACGTGCTGGCGATGTCCGGCAAAGCGGTTGAGGCGGCCGGTGATATCGATACGCTGATCCTGGACAAAACAGGGACGATCACTTACGGAAACCGGATGGCCGCGGAGTTCGTGCCCGTCAAGGGCGTATCGTCCAAAGAAATGACCTTGGCCGCTTTGAAAGCTTCCGTCAAGGATGAAACGCCTGAAGGGCGTTCCGTCGTGGAGCTTGCCGGCAAGCTCGGAGAATCGTGGGCCGAAAGCGAATATGCCGGCGCCGAAGCCGTCGAGTTTACGGCGGAGACGCGGATGTCCGGCCTTAACCTGGCCGGCGGCGCGCAAATCCGCAAAGGCGCGGTCGATGCGATCAGGAAGCATGTGCTGGCCCAAGGCGGCGGGATTCCCGCCGACCTGGAAGAGATCGCGAGCCGCATCGCGAAGGCCGGGGGCACGCCGCTGGCCGTAGCGGTCGGCGAGCGCATCTATGGCGTGATTTACCTGAAAGATACGGTAAAGCCCGGGTTGAAAGACCGGTTCGCGGAGCTTCGGGCGATGGGGATCAAGACGATTATGTGCACGGGCGATAATCCGCTTACCGCGGCCACGATCGCGCTGGAGGCGGGCGTGGACGATTTCATCGCCGAAGCGAAGCCGGAGGATAAAATCGCTGCGATCAAAAAAGAGCAGATGGAGGGCAAGCTTGTCGCCATGACCGGCGACGGCACGAACGACGCCCCGGCTCTTGCGCAGGCGGATGTCGGGCTCGCGATGAACTCCGGCACGATGGCCGCCAAAGAGGCCGCCAATATGATCGATCTGGATTCCGATCCGACGAAGCTGCTGTCCGTCGTTTCCATCGGCAAACAGTTGCTGATTACGCGCGGCGCACTCACGACCTTTTCCATCGCCAACGATATCGCCAAATATTTTGCGATCATTCCCGCTATGTTCATTTTGGCGATGCCGCAGCTCGCGGCGCTGAACATCATGCATTTGGCCTCGCCGCAGTCGGCCATTTTATCGGCATTGATTTTCAACGCCGTCATTATCCCGCTGCTCATCCCGATTGCGATGAAAGGCGTGAAATACCGCGCGATGACAGCGGATAGACTGCTTGCGCGCAACGTTCTCATCTACGGCGTCGGCGGCGTGATCGTTCCGTTCATCGGCATTAAAGCGATTGATCTGGTGCTTTCCGGGCTGCACATCGTCTAAAAACATAAATTAGGAGATATGAATATGAAAACGATATGGACTGCGATCCGCGTATCCGTAGTGCTGATGCTTATTTGCGGACTCATTTATCCCCTGGTTACGACCGGGGTCGCTCAAGCGCTATTCCCCAAGCAGGCTGACGGCAGTTTGATCGAATCGGGAGGCGTAACGGTCGGTTCGGAGCTGTTGGCGCAAAATTTTGAGTCGCCGAAGCTTTTTCACCCCAGAGCGTCGAACGCCAAATACGATCCTGCCGCTTCCGCCGGTTCGAATGTGGCGGTCGCCTCCGACGATTATGTAAAAGGCGTCGCCGGTCAAATCGGCGATGTGAAAAAAGAGAACCCGGATATGCAAAGCGTCCCCGCCGATCTGGTCACGGCTTCCGGCTCCGGGTTCGACCCGGATCTGTCCCCGGAAGCGGCGAGGGCGCAAGTTCCGAGAATCAGCCGGGAAACGGGAATCGGCAGCCGGCAGCTGTATCAAATGATCGACGCCCATACGAAAGCCCGGCAGCTTGGCATTTTCGGCGAACCGCGCGTGAACGTAACGGAATTGAACATGGAGCTGATAGGCAGTGGAAAGCTTTAAAAGAAAGACGCCGGAAGAAATTTTGCACTCAATTTCCAAGCTCCACCGCGGCACTTTAAAAATTTATATCGGTCCTGTCAGCGGTTCCGGGAAGACGTATCATATGCTGCGCGAAGGACATACGCTCAGGCAGCAGGGGATCGACGTCGTCATTTGCGCGGTTTCAACGCTGCAAAGGCCCGAGACCGTGGAGCAGCTGGGCGATCTGGAGAGGGTTTCCAGCCTGCATTGGTTCCGCCATGATACCGAAATGAAAGATTTAAATCTGGATGCCTTACTCACGCGAAATCCCGAAGTCGTGCTCGTTGACGGGCTGGCCCACCGGAACCGTCCGGAAGCCCGTTTTCCGACCAGGCTGGACGACATCAAGTTTTTGCTCGCCCATGACATTAGCGTGATCACGACGGTTAACGTGTATGAATTGGAGGGGTACACCGAGCTTGCCCAAAAGCTGACGGGGATCGAGGTCGAGCATACCGTTCCCGCGGACACGCTGGAGCTTGCCGACGAAGTAAGGCTCATCGATGTTACGCCCGAAACGGTTCTGAACCGGCTTGCCGAGGGGCATCTGAAAATAAACAAGGATGCGCCGGTTTTTGAGCGCGGCAATTTGGGCGTTTTGCGGGAGCTTGCCCTGCGGTTGGTCGCCGAGGATGTGAACGAGTCCCTGAAGGAGCACCGGGAAGAAATGGGGCTTCTGGGCCCGTCCGGAGCCGCCGAGCGCATTCTGGTGTCCACGCAGTATCATTGGAACGGCTCGATTTACGTCCGCAGGGGCCAGCAAGTGGCCAAAAGGTTGAACGGCGATCTGGCGGTGATCACGTTCCGCGATTTTAAAAAGCCGTTATCGAAAGAAGCGGCCACTTTTCGCAGAAATATGATCAAGCTCGTGGAAAAAGTCGGCGGCGAGTTCGCGGAGCATCCTTTTCAAAATCGCCGTCGCATTCCCAAAACGATCGTTCAATACGCGGCCCGTCATCATGTCACGCGCATCGTGATGGGCCATACGAAGCATACGAGATGGCAGGAGTTTTGGCAGGGTTCCGTCGTCAACGCGCTTTTGAAAATTGTAAAAAATATCGACGTCTTTCTGGTAGCCGACCGCGCGGAGCATGAAGGCGAACGGATTCTTCCGGCCAAAATCGTAGCCGCCAAAGAACAGCACAAATACCGCCGGCTAAGCGAGCAGGAGGTCGCCGAAAAAATCGGCAAAATCAAGCGCGGCAAGTTCAAAGTGTATATCGGAGCCGCGCCCGGCGTAGGGAAAACGTATATGATGCTCCGCGAGGGCAACGACCATCTGAAAAAAGGCATCGATGTGCGAATCGGCCTGCTGGAAACGCACAACCGCAAAGAGACGATCGCCCAGACCGGGAATTTGCCGGTCATCCCGCGGCAGCGCACGGTGTACCAGGGCGTAACGCTGGAGGAGATGGATACGCAGGCGATCATTCGCGCCTGTCCTGAGGTCGTGCTGGTCGACGAACTCGCGCATACGAACGTCCCCGGGAGCAAAAACAAAAAAAGATATGAAGATGTTCTGGAAATTTTGGATGCGGGAATATCCGTTATTACGACTGTGAATGTGCAGCATTTGGAAAGCTTGAACGATGCTGTGGAGCAAATAACCGGCATCCGCGTCAGGGAAACGGTGCCGGACAGCATTTTGCAAATGGCCGATGAAGTGCAGTTGATCGATGTCGCCCCGGAAGCGCTGCAGCAGCGCATGCGCGAGGGGAAAATATATGCCGCGGCCAAAATCGAGCAGGCGCTGCATCACTTTTTTAAAACGGGAAATCTCATCGCCTTGCGCGAGCTTGCGCTGCGCGAAATCGCCGACGATGTCGACGAAAGGCTGGAATCGCTGGAACGAAAAAGCTCGCTCCGCGGCCCGTGGAGAAGAAAAGAAGTGATATTCGTGTGCGTGAACAGCACGCCGCATGCCGAACGGTTAATTCGGCGCGGCTTCCGCACCGCTTATCGGCTGAAGGCCCCATGGTACGTCAATTACGTCCAGGCCGGCGGCGCCGTTACCGATGAGCTGAAGCAGAGGCTGGAAGCCATGGAGAGGCTGACGGTCAGACTGGGCGGCAAGTTTGCGGTTCATGAAAGCGATACGCCGGGGGATATCGCCAAAGTTTTATCAGCGAAAGCGGATGAGGCGGAAGCGACGCAATTGGTGATCGGCCAATCGAAGCTTTCTTGGCGGGAAGAGCTGCGGCGAGGCTCCGTTGTGAAGCGGCTGATTCGTTTTTCCAGACATAGGGATATTTTAATTGTAGCTGATTTTGATCCCAATATCGCATTATAATGGAATGGAACAGTTGAATATACGAGTGTGCACAGGGTGTGATCAGGATCGATTCCTCACGCAATGAAAGAGGGAAATTAACTTTATTTCTGGGCGCCGCTCCCGGTGCGGGCAAAACATACGCGATGCTTGCGGCAGCCAAACGGCAAAGAGACAAAGGGACAGACGTTCTGCTCGGGTGGGTGGACGCCGGGGATTACCCGGAAACGCAGCAGCTGCTCTCCCGGGAGATGTTTCCGCGCGTAACGCCCCGCGCCGTTGAGTACCGGGGCCGCATTGCCCGGGAAATGGATACGGAAGAAATTATAAGGAGACGTCCGGGGCTGGTGCTCATCGACCGCCTCGAACATGCGAATGCGCCGGGTGCTTTGAAGCCCAAGCGTTATTTGGACGTGGAGGCCGTTCTTTCGCAAGGAATAGACGTCTACACTACGCTCAACATCCAGCATGTGGAAAGCTTGAACGATACGGTGACCCGGATTATCGGAAGCGAAGTCGCCGAAACGGTGCCTGATACTTTTCTGGAGCGGGCGGACCAAATTCAGTTGGTCGATATACCGACGGACGAGTGGATCGGGCGAATGGAGCGGCTGTTTCATGGCGGCAAAAAGCAAGCCGAGCTGCAGCGGTTTTTCCGCATCGGGAACATCAACGCGCTGCGCGAAATGGCGTTCCGCTATGCCGCCCAGCGGCTGGACAGCCAGCTTGAGCGGTATATGCACGCCAAGGATATTGCAGGCCCCTGGCCCGTTGCGGAGAAGGTGATGGTTTGCGTAAGCGCAAGCCCCTTCTCCTATCAGCTTATCCGGACGGGGCGGCAAATGGCCGCCAGTCTCAAAGCGGACTGGATAGCCGTCTACGTGCAGACGCCGCGAGGGATGCCGGGCGGCGAAGGGCAGCACGACCAGCTTGCGCGCAACTTGCAGCTGGCCGAACAATTGGGCGCCGAGGTGATGTCCGTTACAGGCAGCGATGTCGCCCAAGAGCTGCTGTCTTTGGCGCGCGCCCGCAATGTGAAGCAGATCATTATCGGCAAGCCGAACCGTTCCCGCATCGTGGAATGGTTCCGCAGTTCCGTTGTGGAGCAAGTGATCCGGGGCAGCGGCGGGATCAGCATCCACGTCATACCGGGGAAGCCGAAAGGGTCCCCGGACAAAGAAGGCGCGGCCCGCCCGCCGCGCATTTTCGGTTGGAAGCCTTATGCATGGGTTACTTTTGCCGTTATCCTTTTAACCGTTATCCTGGGCATTTTCGAGCAATCGTTTGACACGGTCAATATTGCGTTGATGTATTTGCTGCCCGTTCTTTTTAGCGCGGTATATTGGGGACTCGGACCTTCTATCTACGCGGCCAGCGCGGGCGTGCTTGCTTTCGATTTCTTTTTTGTCCCGCCTTTTCTCAGCTTTACGGTCGCGGATTTGCGCTATGTGCTTTCCTTTGCCGTGTATATGGCCGTCGCCGCGCTGACAGCCAGTCTCGCCGCCCGGCTAAGACAGCAGCTGAATTTTGCCAAGCAAAGGGAGGCGACGACGGCCTCCCTGTATGCGATCAGCCGGCAAATGACGGCGATAACGGATTTGAATTCGCTCTTGGAGAACGTTTCCCGCCAAGTGTCCGATACGATCCATACGCAAGTCGCGATTTTTTTGCCGGACAGCAAAGACGAGCTGGCGGTGACCGTCTATTCTCCCGGCCCTTCGGACTGGGGGAGGGGAGAATCGGAAATGGCAATAGCGAAGTGGGTATATGAGCATGGCGAAATGGCCGGAAGGGGGTCCAACACGCTCAGGGAATCCCCAGGCTTATACGTTCCTCTGCGCACGGAAGATCGGGTTTACGGCGTATTGGCCGTCAATCTCGATATGGAGGGCCAGGATGCAGGCGCCGCGCCGGAAAATGTGCGGCTGTTGGAAGCGATCGGAGGCTTGGCCGCAAGCGCCATCGCCCGCGTGAAATTGGGCGAGGAGGCCAAGCTTGCCCATTTGACCGCCGAATCGGAGAGAATCAGAACGGCGCTGCTCGATTCCGTATCCCATGAGCTGCGCACGCCTCTGGCGACGATCATCGGATCGGCGACCGGCCTGATCGAAGGCGATCGCATTTTTTCGCCGGAGGACCGGCTCGATCTGCTGGCGACGATCAGGGACGGCGCTTTGCGGATGAACCGGCTGGTCACGAACCTGCTCGGCATGGTGAAGCTGGAAAGCGGCATGCTCCGGCTGCGCAAAAAGTGGTGCGATGCCGAGGACATCATCGGCGTCGTTCTGGCGCAGGTGAAAGATTTTCAGCAGCACCGCAAAATCCGCGTCATGCTGCCGGAGCCCGCCCCGTTCCTGCTGGGCGATGAAGTGCTGCTGGAGCAGGTGCTGGTGAACGTAGTCAGCAATGCGATCAAATATTCGCCGGATTACAGCGAAATCGTCATCACCGTCGGGCAGGACGAGCACCGCGTAACGATGGCCGTGGCCGATTCGGGGGCGGGGATTGCGGCTGCCGACCGCGAGCGGATTTTTGATAAATTTTATCGCGCGGTCGCGACAAGGCACGTACCCGGAACAGGCTTGGGGCTTGCCATTTGCAAAGGCATCGTCGAAGCCCACGGAGGAACGATCGCCGCGGAACCGAATGTAGACAAAGGCACTGTCATTACGATTGTTTTGCCCAAGGGAGATCATCGTTTTTTTCATAGACCAATGCCGGAAGGGGACAATGAACATCATGACAACGACTAATGGAGCACGCATATTAATCATTGATGACGAGCCCCAAATCCGGAAGCTGCTAAAAGTGACCCTGCAAGCCCACAACTTTGAGATTCATGAATCGGCATCGGGAGAAGACGGCGTATATCAGGCGAGCATCGTGCATCCGGACCTCGTCGTGCTGGATCTCGGGCTGCCGGGCATGTCCGGGATGGAGGTGCTGCACCGAATCCGCGAATGGTCGCGGATACCGATTATCGTGCTTACGGCGAAAGACCGTGAAGAAGATAAAATCGCCGCGCTGGACAGCGGAGCCGACGATTATGTCACCAAGCCGTTCGGCATGGGGGAGCTTGTCGCCAGAATCCGCGTAGCGCTGCGGCACGTGGCGAAAACGGCGAACGAGCCGATTTTGCAATTCGGCAATCTGGTGATCGATCTGGCCCAGCGGTTAGTAGAGCTGGACGGCAGCCGGGTAAAGCTGACGCCGACGGAATACGATCTTCTGAAAGCACTCGCCTCCAACGCAGGCAAAGTCGTCACGCAGCGGCAGCTGCTCCAGCAAGTATGGGGCGGGCATCATCATGAATCGGATAGCCACTATTTGCGCATCTACATCGGTCATCTGAGGAAGAAACTGGAAGAAGATCCAACGCGGCCGAAGTTTATCGAAACCGAGCCTGGCATCGGCTACCGCTTCCTGCCCCATTTGCCGGAGGGGTGATTGCGATAGCCGAGCTCTTTTGAAATATCTCTGCACGGGGGTGGAGCTGAAGTGGACCACGTCTCTCCTTCATAGGTTGTGGAGCTGAAGTGGGGGGACAAGTCGGCTTGGCAACGTAAAACCTGCAAAAATGCAGGTTTTTTCCATGTAAATGGTTCATTTTGGCGAAAAACCTGCGATTGTGCAGGAATTTTCCGCAAAATTGAATCTGAACCCATGTTCGCAGCGAAAAGCCTGCACATTTGCAGGAATTTGTCGTAGTCGGCGTATCCATCGAGCAAAAACTGCACTTTTGCAGGTTTTCTTCGCGCAACCAGGCAGATTGGCGACCGGCTCCGGCGCGTGGGTTTCCGGTTCCTTCAGATCCGGTTCTTGATCCGAACACACTGCATGTTTTTTTTCGCAAAAACTAGTTAAACTCAGTCAATAGTTCCCTTTCTTATAGCCAAAACCGCCCTTGCCGCAACAACAAACCGATGCGTCTTTCAACGGTGCTATAAATAGCAAAAGAATGGCCGCGTCGTATGCCGGCTCCTCCGAAGAGGGGCTTGCGTACGGCGCGTTTTGCATGTTCCGGCAAACGAAGCTTCCCGGGCAAAGCCATACATTACTTGTAAGCTTTACAGCTGTCGCGGATGCACAATTCCGTCGGAACGAGCACCCTTTTGGTCAAACTGCGGGTTTCCTCGATTTTTTCGATGATCGTCTGTACGGCAACTTTGCCCATGTATTCCGTCGGTATTTGCACCGTCGACATCGCCGGGGTCGTATATTGCGTCATGTGATGGCCGTCGAAACTGACGATGCTGAGTGTTTCGGGAACCGAAATGTTGTGCTCCTTCAAAAATTCCAACGCCCCGAGCGCCGTAGGATCGTTCGCAATGAAAAAGGCTGACGGCAGCGGTCCGTCATGAAAGGCGCGCTCCATTAATTTGTAGCCGTTTTTAAGGCCGTGTTCCCCTACATATACCCGCGAAGCCGCATTCTCCGAAAACTTCGACATATAGCGAAGAAAAATTTGATCTCTTCGATCCTCCATGTCGAGATCCGGGCTTTCGTAGCATCCCATAAAGCCGATGTCGCGGTGCCCGAGCCCCGTTAAATAGTTCAGCGCCGAGTAAACGGCCCGCCTCGCATCGAACCAGACGCAGTCGTATTTGTTGTCGTCCGGGCATCTGCCGACAATCAGAACGTGCTTTGCTTGAAGCCCGGCCGTCATTTCCCTGATTTCTTCATTGGTGTAATTTCCCTGAATGATGGCGCCGTGCAAATTTTCAAAAGACGTGTTGGACACATTGAATACGTTGACGATGTCGATTTCGTACTGCAGGCAAATTTTATCGATGCCGTTGCGGATCGAGAAATGAAAATCATTTTCCAGATGGCTGTAGAAGATGCTCGGTTTGTATATGAGAGCGAGCCGGTAATATTTTTTGGCGTACCGTTCCACGACGGTTTTGTAATCCAACTGCCTGGCGGCTTCCAGCACTTTGCTCCGGGTTTTATCGGAAACGCTCAGAGACTGATCGTTATTCAGCACCCGCGATACGGTAGTTGCCGAAACATTGGCTAGCTGGGCGATATCTTTAATTGTTGCCATGTACATCAAACTCCTAAAAATTTTAGTGATAATTTTACTTCATATCAACTCATTATAATCAATATTCCTATAAATGGGAAGCGGGAAGTGTTAAGACCATTCGTATTCACAAAACATTAATATAATCGATGATTAGATTTTACAATACTATAGTAAATTAAACACTATATTAAAGATAATAATTTTACTTTAATCAAGCTATTTTTTGTCATTTTCGAACTACTTACCCTAAAAACAGACACAGAATAGAGGCTGAAGCAATTGAACCGCAAACAAGGCAAACAAGCTAATCAAACGATTTTTGAAAACATTTATTCCGATTTCCTGGATTGCAGCGGCAGGACCATGATTGTGGCGCACAGGGGGAATTGGAGGCAGGCGCCTGAAAACTCCTTGAAAGCCATACAACATTCGATCGATGCAGGAATAGATATGGTCGAAATTGATGTGCAGCCAACGAAAGACGGCTGCCTTATCCTGATGCATGACGAAACGGTCGACCGCATGACGAACGGCTCCGGCCGGATCAGCGACCTCACTTTTAACGAGCTTCGGGCGCTTCGTCTCAAGGAGGGTCAAGGCGAACGGAATGCCATGCTGACTGACGAAACGATTCCTACGCTGGCCGAGGCCATGCTGTTGGCAAAAGATAAAATTATGATCAATTTGGATAAATGCTGGAACGTGCGCGAAGAGGTTTATCGGGTTTTGATGGAGACCGGAACGGTGAAGCAGGGGTTGTTCAAAAGCACGGCAGAGATCGAAGAAGTCGGGGAGTTTCTCGAAAACAAAGCGGAGCGCCCGGAATATATGCAAATTATCGATGAATCCAATCAGCATTTGCTCGGGCACTTGGATGATCTGCTGGCGCGAATCAAACCACGGGCTTTCGAGCTGCTGTTTGAGCAGGACGACAGCATCATTATTGCGGCGGAGACGATCCGGCGTTTGCAGGGGTCCGGCAGAATTTGGACCAATACGATGTGGGATTCGTTATGCGGCGGGCACGCCGATGAACTTTCGCTTACGAATAAGTCGCTAGGTTGGGGCTGGCATATCGAACGCGGCGTCAATATGATTCAAACCGATTTGCCGGACGAGCTGTTCGCATTTTTAAACGGGCCGGGCAAATAGCGGAAAAAGCATAATGTTCAGGGAGGCTTGCGCGATTTGATTAAACGTGATTACAAAATGAGGGAAGCGGCGGTCGGATACGGGTTTTTGCTTCCCTCCCTGCTGGGATTCGGCGTCTTTATGTTTTATCCGTTTTTGATGTCGGTCTATTTAAGCGTGCACCATACGGATTTGCGCGGGAAAATTACGGGGTTTGCCGGGCTTTCCAATTATGCCGAGCTGCTCACTTCCGGGCATTTTTACGAAAGCTTGCAGCGTTCATTCGTGTTTGCGCTGATGACGATACCGGCGTGCATCATCATCTCCGTGTTTCTGGCGATCGTGACGCATAAAAAGAGCAAAATCAATCTCATTTTTCAATTCATCTTTTCGATTTCCATTGCGATGCCGGTCGGCATAGCTTCCGTCATTTGGAAAATTTTATTCCATCCTTCCGCAGGGATGCTCAATTATTTCCTGGGTTTTGCCGGCGTGTCTCCGGTCGGATGGTTGACCGATCCGGCGTTCGCGATGCTGTCCGTTTCGATCATGACGGTTTGGCTGAATATCGGGTTCACGTATTTGGTCATTTTGAGCGGGGTCAAAGGGATACCTGAAGAAGTGTACGAGAGCGCCAAAATCGACGGGGCCGGCCCATTATCCTCGGTTTTCAAAATTACGCTGCCGCTGCTGTCCCCGACTTTATTTTTTATAACTATCATTTCCGTTATCGGCGCCCTGCAAAGCTTCGGGCAAATCTCCATGCTGACAAAAGGCGGGCCGATGAATGCGACAAATGTCGTTGTCTACGATTTGTACCAGGAAGCGTTCGTCAATTACCGTTTCGATACGGGAAGCGCGCAAGCGATCGTATTATTTCTGATCCTTTTGCTGCTCACGGTCATTCAGTTCCGGGCGGCGGAAAGGAGAGTCCATTATTCATGAAAAAAACTTGGCAGCATTCGGCTTTATTGGTTTTGCTGGGCTTCATAGCGATAGTGATCCTTTATCCTGTGTATTATGCTTTTTCCGCGTCATTGCTGACTCCTGCGGAGATGGATTCCTTACCGCCGGTTCTTTGGCCGTCAAGTTTGTACCTGGAGAACTTCAAAACAGTGCTGTCGCTCGTTCCCGTTGCGAGGTTTACGCTGAACAGCTTCATCGTTTCCTTCGCGATTACGGGAGGCCATTTGCTTACGGCCAGTTTGGCGGCTTATGCTTTTGCGTTCGTCCGGTTTCCGGGCAAACCGTTTATTTTCTCGCTGTTTTTGGCCACGATGATGATTCCGTGGGAAGTCACGATGATCCCCAACTTCCTGACGATACGCAGCTGGGGATGGATCGATTCGTATTCAGGCCTGATCGTACCTTTTCTGTCGACCGGATTCGGCACGTTTTTGCTGCGGCAGTTTTTCATGCAGCTGCCCCGGGAAATTTTTGAAGCGGCCAAAATGGACGGATACGGGCATGTCCGCATTTTTAGCAGCATCGTGCTGCCGCTATCGCGTTCCGCTTTTGCGACATTGGCCTTATACAGCTTCATCGGAGCGTGGAACATGTATTTGTGGCCGCTGTTGATTACGAACGATCAGAGCATGCGGACGGTGCAAATCGGCGTGAACATGCTGCAATTTGAAGATTTTACCTCATGGAATCTGGTGTTGGCCGGTGTGACGCTCATGATGCTGCCTCCGCTCGTGCTGCTGGCGCTTGGGCTGAAGCAGCTTGTCGGCAATATTACGCTGGGGTCGCTCAAAGGGTAGCGCCGCTACAATATCCGGGTCGATCCGACACCGGTTTAACATAGATATCGTCCCAATCATAACGGCAATACAAAGGAGACCGAACATTTATGAACCGCACAAATTGGAAAGCGTCTATCTCAGTTGCAAGCGTCGCAGCGATGCTGCTCGTACAGGGGTGCGGCAGCGCAGCCAAGCCTTCATCCCCGGACGGACAGCCGGCATCGGCTGCGGCTTCCGCCTCCCAGGCCGCCCAGGCAAGCAAAGCTCCGGTCACAATCGTTTGGTGGCATTCGATGGGGGGAGAGCTCGGCAAGGCGCTCGATCAAATCGTCAGCGACTATAACGCCTCCCAATCGAAAGTCATCGTGAAAACACAGTTCCAAGGCACCTATGACGAGTCGCTGAACAAATTGAAAGCATCCATGGATTCGAAAAGCGGACCTACGATGGTCATGAGCAACGACGTCAGCACCCGTTTCATGATCGATTCCAAAGCCATTACGCCGATGCAAACTTTTATCGACCGCGACAAGTTCGACACGGCCCAGTTCGAAGAACATATTCTGAACTATTACACGGTCAACAACAAACTGTATTCCATGCCGTTCAACACCTCGAATGCCATTTTGTACTACAATAAAGATTTGTTTAAAGCGGCAGGGCTGGACCCGCAAAAGCCTCCGCAGACGTATGAAGAAGTCATCAAAGCGGCCAAGACGCTTACCTCAGGGGGCGTTACAGGCTTCAGTCTGTATATCGAGCCGTGGTTTATGGAGCAGTCCTTTGCCAAGCAAGGGGCGGAGTACGTCAACAACAACAACGGACGTACGGCGCCTGCGACCGAATCGTATTTGAATAAAGAAGCGGGCCTTAAAACGATGACCTGGTGGAAGACGATGGCCGACGACAAAATTGCGATCAATTTCGGAAGATCGGGCGATGACGCGAAAAAGGCGTTTTTGGCCGGACAAACGGCCATGATGATGAACTCGACAGGCGCGCTGCGCGGAATCGTCGATTCGGCCAAAGGCAAGTTCGAAGTCGGAACCGGCTTTTTACCGGTGCCGGAAAGCGCCTCTAGCGAAGGCGGGGTCGTCATTGGCGGGGCGAGCAACTGGATCATGAGCAACAAACCGCAGGAAGAGCAGGACGCCGCATGGAACTTTATCCAATATTTGTCGACGCCTAAAGTTCAAGCCCTGTGGCACGTTAGCAGCGGTTATTTCCCGATCACGAAGAAGGCGTACGATGAGCAAATTGTGAAAGACAATCTTGAGAAATATCCGCAATTCAAAACGGCTGTCGATCAGCTGCACCAGTCCAAATCGAACTTCGCCACCCAGGGAGCCGCCATCGGCGTGTTCCAGGAGCAGCGGCAGTTCGTTGCAAATGCGATCGAGGAAGTGCTGAACGGCAAAAAATCCCCGCAAGAAGCGTTCAATGCAGCAGCGGAAAATAGTACGAAATTGCTGGTCAAGTATAACCAGATGAACAAATAGCAGCATCATAGACAAAGACAGGGCGAAAAAAGCATTCGTCCTGTCTTTGTCGTTTGCGCCACTACCTGTTTCTATATTTGAGCGGGGTCGTTCCGACTACCCGTTTGAACAGCTGAATAAAGTAAGACACATTCGGAATGCCGATGCGTATGCCGATTTCCTCGACCGCCAGGCCCGTCGTCTCCAGCAGCCGGCAAGCTTGTTTCATGCGTCTGGCCGTCAAATAATCCGTAATGCTGCTGCCCGTTTCATGGCGAAACACTCTGGAGATGTAGCTGGTGGACAGATGCGTTTCTTGCGCTAACCGCTCCAGGCTCACCTCCTCTTGGTAATGCGCTTCGATCCAGCGCATGATCGTCTCCGAGTAGCGGGGAGTTCTGCGCGCCGCCTCCTGATTGAATTTCTCTTCCGCGCCGGGGTGCGCCATATCCACCGCATTTAAAATTTGCAGCAGCAGCAAGGCGATGTCTTCGCTGTCGGGCAAGCCCTTCCGGTTATTGCGGTCGTAGGAGCAATAAATCCATTCCATTTGTTCTACGATCGGGGACAGATCGAAGGCATTGTTACGGTCGCTTCCCTGCCACAAAGCCGCGAACAGGGCGCGCTTCTTCGGAAAGGGGCGCAGCTGCCGTTCTATAAGATTCGGATCTACATAGAAGATCGAGCGGACATATGGCGTTTGCGGACTGACTACGGCGTGGATGCGGTGCAGCTGAAAAGGCTGAAAAAAGAAAAACATGCCGCGCTTGATATCGTAAGCCTGCCGGTTAAGGACGATGCTGCCCTGCCCTTCGTGTACGAAAACAATTTCGCAGCATTGATGCCAATGGTAATAGCCTTTGAAAACGTGTTCCGACCGTATACGGTAGTCCCAGACGATTTCCTTGCGGTCAAAGACTACTGGCTCGAAAAGCTGATTCATGACCTGGCCCCCAAAATGACAAAATATCAACATTTTCTTACATTGTATCATAACTTTTGGGCGATACGGAGGAGTATAATGGATAAAAATTGCTGGAGGTATTCAAAATGAACACGAATTATTGGCAGGGTATCATGGAAAAGCTCGATCAAAAAATAACCCGGACCATCGCTCAAATGGGCGATAAATGCCCGCATTTTGCCGAAGAAGACGGCAAATTCGACGACATCGGTTCCGATTGGTGGACGACCGGTTTTTGGCCGGGCATCCTGTGGATCATGCATGACATGACCGGCAAGGACATCTACAAGGAAGCCGCCTGGCGATGGGACGGCGAGCGGGAACAATGGTTCGTGAAGCCGACGGAAGAGCTTCATCACGACGTAGGCTTTCAATTTCTGCCGACGGCCGTCATCAAGCATACGCTGACAGGCGATGCCGACGGATTCCGGCGGGGTCTGGAGGCGGCGAATTTTTTGGCCGCGCGCTTTAACCCTGCCGGCAACTTTATCCGCGCCTGGAACGGCGGGCCTGAGCACAGACCGGTTCCCGGCTGGGTCATTATCGATTGCATGCTGAACATTTCGCTGCTGTTCTGGGCGCATAAGGCAACCGGCGATCCCCGATACAAGCATATCGCCATCCGGCACGCCGAGACTACTATGCGGCACGGTGTCCGGGAAGACGGATCGACCAGGCACATCCTCTCGTTCGGTCCCGAAACCGGCGCCTACATCGAAAATTTCGGCGGCCAGGGCTTGTCGGCGGAATCGTCGTGGAGCCGCGGTACGGCGTGGGGGCTGTACGGTTTTGCCAACACGTACCGGCACACCGGCGACGAGCGCTTCCTCGATACGGCGAAACGGATCGCGCATTATTTTATCGCGGCGCTTCCTGAAGATCACGTGCCGTACTGGGATTTCCGCCTGGAGTCGCTGGAAGGCATGTCGCGGGACAGCTCCGCCGCATCGATCGCCGCATCGGTGCTGCTGGACTTGGCGGATTTTGTGCCTGCGGGGGAGAAGCGGCTCTATGCCGGAGCGGCAGAGCGGATACTGCGTTCGCTGACCGAGAACTATGCGACATGGGATCGGCCCGAGCATGAAGCGATTTTGCTCCACGCCACCGGAAGCGGCACTTCCTTTATCGATGTTTCGCTTATTTACGGCGATTATTACTATGTGGAAGCGATTTCCAAACTGAACGGATGGAAGCACCGCATTTTCTGACGGATGTCCGGCCGGATCCCCCGGCGGGGCAACCGCAAGCGCCGGAAGCCGCCGAAGCCGGCCAAGCGGCCTGCGAAGCGGCAACAAGCCGGGAGTGAGAGTCGGCCAAGCGGCCAGGCGGCCCGCGAAGCGGCAACAAGCCGGGAGCGAGAGCCTACGCATCTTTGAGCAGTGCTTCGCGCAGAAAACCTGCAAAAAGTGCATCTTTTTGCCCGTGGATGCGTTTGAGGAGCGATATTCCTGCAATTCTTAGGCTGTTGAACACCCCCACGGTAGAGGAGATAGCCATAATCTGCCTGGCTGTACGAAGAAAACCTGCAAAAATACATGAATTTGCGTCCTTGTTCGCTGGCCACGAAGAATTCCTGCAAAAATGCAGGCTTTTCACCAAACATATAGGCTCATACTCACTTTCAGCGAAAATTCCTGCACTTTTGCAGGTTTTTCGCCAAAATAAGCTAATTTCGGAGGGAAAACCTGCACTTTCGCAGGTTTTTTCCCTAGCAAGCTGCTTACTGCCCAGTTGTGCAGTTCCACGACCTACACCGGGAAAGGCGTGCGCCCAGAAAAAGCGGCTGTCCTCCAAATTAGCTACACTTGTGTTTCCCTAGCCCTCATAGAGTGCCGCGACTTTTTCGCGAACGGCGCTTCCATCTTTTTTTGCATTGACAATCGCAGCGGGAAGTTTTATATTCGTTGTACATACAAAATAAAAAACGCGCTGGGAGCTGCGCGCGGTTCGGAAAGGGGCGCCGTTTCAATGGATGAAGGATTTCTGCACAATTGTTTATTTTTCACCACGAACCGTTTAAGCCGTGCCATTACGAGAATGGCCGAAGAAGAATTCGCATCGACCGGACTTAGTCCCATGTACGGATTTTTGATCCGACTCGTCATCGGTACTCCCGGAATTTCCCAAAAAGAATTGGCCGAAAAGCTCTATATAACGCCCTCCACGCTTACAAGATTTATCGACAAGCTGGAAGCCAGACGTTTGGTCGAGCGCAAGGTACAGGGGAAAACCGTGCTCGTATATCCGACAAGCAAGGGAAAAGAGCTGGAAGGCGACATTCGTCAAGCCTCGAAAAATTTGCGCCTCAAATATGAAGCCATTTTGGGTGCGGAAGCTTCGGATCAATTGTCCAAAAACCTTGAAGCGACGAGCGAGCAATTGGAAAAGTAAGCATTTCGATTTTTTTAGTGTTTTGGTTGTACAACGAAAAAAGGAGTGACCAGCGAGTGAACCGAAGCGTGGGATCGTCGAAGCTTTATTATGGATGGGTGGTTGTGCTCATCACCTTTGTTACTTTGCTCGTGTCGGCGGGAATCCGCTCCATGCCGAGCATTTTCATGCTTCCGTTCGAAAAAGAGTTCGGCTGGAATCGCGGCAGCATATCCGGAGTCGTATCGATCGGCATATTTTTGTATGGCATCGTAGGCCCTTTTTCGGCGGCTTTGCTGGCAAAGTTCGGCATTCGGAGAATGATGGTAATATCGCTGGCGGTATTGGCCATAAGCCTTTCCATTACGCCGTATATGAAATATTTGTGGCAATTCGAGCTCATTTGGGGATTTGTAGCGGGGCTCGGTACGGGGATGATGGCCAACGTGCTTGGTGTGACGGTCTCCAATCAATGGTTCGCCAAACGGAGAGGGCTTGTCGTCGGAATGCTCACGGCCAGCGCGGCTACAGGCCAACTGCTGTTCCTGCCTTTACTGGCCAAAATAACGGTGGAAGCCGGTTGGAGGTATTCGATTTATACGGCAGTGGCGGTCGTTGTGGCCGTGCTCGTTGTCGTAGCGGTCTGGATGCGGAACCATCCTTACGACGTAGGGGCCGCTGCCTACGGTTCGGAAGAGATCGTCAAACCGGATGCGTTCCAAGGAAGCATTTTTCTTACGCCGCTGCGTACGCTTCGGTCGGCAATGAGCAGCAAAACTTTTTGGCTGCTTGCGGGGACGTTCTTCTTTTGCGGCTTCTCCACAAACGGGCTGATCGGCACGCATCTCATTCCGGCTTGCGGGGATCACGGCATTCCGGAGGTGATGGCCGCAGGGCTGCTGGCTCTGATGGGGCTGTTCGACCTGATCGGCACAACGCTTTCGGGATGGTTGTCGGACCGCTTCGACAGCCGCTGGCTCCTCTTTTGGTATTACGGGCTGCGCGGTCTTTCCCTGCTCTTTTTGCCGTATGCGCTTGATTCAAGTCCGATGTCGCTCTTGATTTTCTCGGTCTTTTACGGGCTTGATTGGATTGCGACGGTCCCTCCGACCGTGAAGTTGGCTTCGAAAGAGTTCGGCAAAGAAAAGGCCGGGATGATTTTTGGCTGGGTAGTCGTCGCTCACCAGTTAGGCGCATCGGCAGCGGCATATGGCGCCGGATTGATGCGGGACTGGATGGGGACTTATACCATTGCCTTCATCGGCGCGGGATTCGTCTGCCTGCTTGCCGCAGTTATGGCCGTGCGGATTTCGAGAGCGGGAAGCGCGGTTCGTCAAGCGATGTGATGGATTTTGCCAGGAGAAAGAGGTATAATGCCCAATAGATATGAAATCGCGCTAAACAAAGGCAGGAAACCCGCATGATAAGAAAAATCGTTTCCCTGGCATGCATCGTCCTCGGCATCATCGTTTTTCTTTACCCGACGGTCAGCGATCGCTATGAGAGCTATCAGCAGCAAAAAATTTTGCGGCAATGGCAGGAAAATTTGCGCCATATCGATGAACCGGCCCCCGAGACGGATGCGGCGGCGGTCAGCGCTCCTTCTTCGGCCGGGACATCCGCAGAGATGCCGCCGGTAATCCCTTTGAGCGCGGAGCCGACAGCGATGCCGGCAGCGATGGAGCTGAAAAATATCGAGGGCGTTTTAATCATCGACAAGATTAATTTGAAGCTGCCGATATTAACGGATGCGACGCCGGGCAATCTGAAGCTGTCCCTTGCGAGCATTGCCCATACAGGCAAAGCGGGCGAAGTGGGGAATTATGCCATTGCCGGCCACAGGAACCTTACTTACGGCAAAAATTTCAATAGGCTGGACGAAGTGGACGTAGGAGATTTGGTCGAAGTGGACACAGGCAGCAAACAGTTCGTGTACAAAGTCGAAAGCAAACAGTACGTTCTCCCGGAGGATGTCTGGGTGTTGAACGGGAACGGCAAAGACAGCGAGATTACGCTGATTACATGCCATCCGATGGAAAACCCGACGCACCGCATCGCAGTCAAAGGAAAATTAATAGAAACTAAGACTAGTTAAACGGACAAGTCTATGATATAATCGCTCTATTAAAAAAATAAGATTTCGGTGCTTTCCACCGATAAAGGCAAATCTAGCGAAAGCTAGAGACGCAAAACTAAAGGGCCTTCCTTAGCAAGCGCTAAGTTGGCAGCCAGTTACCGAAAGGAGAGTTTTTTATGTTCAAAAAAACCTTTGTATCCATGATGGTCGTTGCACTTCTTCTGATCCTTGCACCGAAAGGGACTTACGCAGCTTCCGCTCAAGCGGCAGTAGACAAAAGCCTTCTGAACAAAGGAGTCGTTACAGTCAACTACGCGAATGCGAAAAATACGAAAGCCCTCGTCCGGATTTCCAAAGGGAACGTCAAATTTGATTATAACCTGGCTGAAGGCGCCCAGTATCCTCTGCAATTAGGCAACGGCAGTTACACTGTTCTCGTTGCGGAGTCGACAGGCGGCAACAAATATAAAGTAGTCGCGCAAGAAACGGTCGATTTGAAGATGGACGACGAAAATGCAGTGTTTTTGCAATCCATTCCGCTCATCGATTGGAACAAAGATACCAAAGCGGTTGTGAAGGCCAAGGAACTGACGGCCAAAGCCGAGACGGACAAGGACAAAATTGCCGCTATTTATGCCTATATTACGGCAAATATTACATATGATAACGATAAAGCGCAAACCGTCGAGGGCGGTTACATCCCGAATTTGGATGAAATTTATGACGCATCGAAGGGAATTTGCTATGATTATGCATCTACTTTTGCGGCCATGGCAAGAAGCGTAGGCATTCCGACCCGTCTGGTTATGGGTTATTCGGCTGAAGCGCCGGAAACTTATCATGCATGGAATCAAGTTTTCCTGAAAGATACGGGCGAATGGGTTACGATCGATACGACGTACGACTCGGCTCGGGTACAAGGCGGACAAGACACGCCGATGCTGAAAGATGCTGCAAACTATACGATCACCAAAATGTATTAAAAGCGAAGTTCCGCTCCGAGAGCGGGAAATACAATAGATGAAGGAACTTGCATTCGAACCTGAGTGCGGGTTCTTTTTTTGTTGCGGCTGTTTGTTCAGTTTATGTTCAGTATTAAGTTTTAGAATACAAAATGTGACTTGTTTTTTACAGAGAGAAAAAAGAAAAAAGAAAGAAAAGTTAATCCGACCGGGAGGGAGTGAAGCAGGCGCCGGAGGCAGAAGCGGGAAAAGGCTTCAATTCGGCCGACAAAGCGTGAAGCAAAGCAACGGAGTCAATTTCATACTTCAATTCCCTTGATCGGTTTGGATCATGAAGGTCGGAGAAATTTCGCGATCCGGCTATTTCAGTTGCTGCGGACCGGAATATATAGAGAAATAGAGCGCAGCGATTGAAATTATGAAATTGACTTCAGCGAGGTTGAACCGGGAATGGAGGAATTGAAAGACAATGTTGAAGAAAAAAACAAGTGCTCTGCTGATTGCACTTTTGATTTTTATGCAGAGCATTTCCGGAGCGGGCTTTTTAAATCAAGCGAGCGCTGCGACGATTTCAAGCAATATTATCGATAGCGTGTCGTTAGCCGTATACGACAGCGCCGGTCAAGTGGTGACGGGCAACGTGTACGAGCAAGGTTCCAAAGTACAGTTAGATTACACATGGTCGCTCCCCAATGGTCATGGTTACCACAGCGGGGATACATTTACGTTCACGTTACCGCAAGAGTTTCTGCTTTTCAATAATATCGGTCCTAGTCCGCTATTAATAGACAACGAAGAAGTGGGAACGTTTAGCGTGAACAAAGATACTCATGCAGCCGTTATGACCTTTAATAACTACATAGAGACTCATGATAACGTACGAGGCATCCTTGCACTCAACACGCAATTCGATAAGCAAAGAGTTACAGGCAGCACTACGCAAATTATTAAAATTCCGATCAAAAGCGGCGAACAAGTCTTTACGCTGAAATTCAAGCCGAACATCACTTCGACAATCGGGAAAAGCGGCGTGCCGCAAGGCTTTAACGCCAAAAACATCGACTGGACCATCGACGTGAACAAGACGCTCGATTCCGTACAGAACGCGGTTGTAACCGACCCGATTCCTGCGGGGCTCTCGGTTCCGGTTACGGTGGCCGTGTACGATCTGGGCGTTAACCTGGATGGCAGTGTTGTCCAGGGAGCACTGATTGACCCTAGCAAGTACACAGTGAACAATACGGGCAATACGCTGACAGTCAACTTCACAGACAACCCGATTGACTCGGCATACCGTATCCAGTTTACGACGCCGGTTACCGATGTTGACGCAACGTCGTTCGTAAACACGGCAACGTTTCAAGGCAGCAACAAAGCTCCGGTTAACGCTTCGGCAACCGTAACTGTACAGCATGGAACCGCATTGGACAAATCGTCGACGGGCTACAGCTCAAGTACGCAGACCATTGACTGGGCAATCAAGTACAATTACAACGAAAAAACGATTGCACAGGCATCGGCTTTCTTGACAGACCTGTTCGACAATACGCAGGATCTTGTGGCGGGCTCCATTCATGTATATCCGGTTACACTGGATTCGACAGGAGCAGAATTGCTGGGCAGCGAAGTGCCTGCCGCTCAGTACACAGTGACTGCCGCATCCGCTGCAGGCAAAAACGGATTCACCCTAGCGTTCAACAGCGCGATTAATTCGGCCTATAAAGTTACCTATCAAACGAAGGCTAACGATCGCGTTATCACCGATGCTACAATTACGAACAAGGTGACTTCCGGAGGCGGAGACAGCAAGACGGCTACGCGCGGGATTAACCAGTTAGTTCTTATCAAGAACGTCGGAGCGGCAAACTACCAAGCCAAAACGGTAGCATGGAACATCGCGATTAACGGCGATAACGAGCCGATGAGCGGCGTAGTTGTAACGGATACATTTCCGAATAAAGGGCTTCACCTCGTACCGGGTTCGTTGGTAATCAAGCAGGGAACCGTTACGCTGGCGGAAACAACCGATTACACGCTCGACGGTACTGTGGCATCCGATCAGGGCTTTAAAGTGACTTTCGTCAATCCGCTTTCAGGTCCTGTCTCGATCAGCTACGTGACCGAGTTCAACAACGACTGGATCAGTCCGGCCGGAAGCACGACCGATTTCATCAACAATGCGACAATTGACTGGACGGACGCGGATTCAAATACCCATACGAAAACGGTGTCTGCAACTTTTGTTCCAAGGAACGAAGTGAAGAACAACGGGTTCAAGTATGGGACCTACAACGCTTCAACGAAACAGCTAACGTGGACGGTAGGGGTAAACTATAACGGCAAAACGCTGAACGGAGCTGTAGTCGAGGATCTTTTGGAATCGCAGCAGAAGCTGGTTGCGGGTTCTCTTGTCGTCTACAACATGACGATCCCGGCAAACGGCAATGCAGCTCAAGGTACAGTAGTCGACAATACTTACTACAATTATACGGTAGGCAGCGATAACAAGCTGGTCGTTACATTCACGCAAGCCATTTCGGCCCCGTACTTTATTGTTTTTAAAACAACCCTTGAGGGCGAGCTTATCAACAATACAGTGAGCAATACGGCCAAATTGTTTGATGGAACCAACCCTGTGTCCAACAATTTGACGGCCTCCGTCAACATTCCGAAGGGCGGCGAGTACGTCAACAAGAACGGCGTGCAGAACGGAGATAAAATTAATTGGACGATCAACATTAACCGCGGTCAATCTACGGTAGCGGATGCGAAAATCGTCGATACGCCGACCGATAACCAACTGCTGCTGCCGAACACGTTCCATCTGTTTGCAACGACAATTGCTGCGAACGGAGATGTGTCCAAGGGAGCCGAGTTGACCAAGGGCACGGATTATACGCTCAGCATTCTTACAGACAATAACGGCAAGCAAACTTTCGAGTTGAACTTCCTGCACGAGATTAATACGGCTTACATTCTTGAATATCAATCATTGATTGTTGCCAATGATCAGGATACGGTCTCGAATAAAGTCAGCTTTAGCGGCAACAATGTGAGCGTAGTGACCAAAGACACAACCAAAGACATCATAGTCGGTGTCTCAAGCGGATCGGGTACAGGCAGCGGCGTCAGAGGCACGTTAACCGTGAAAAAGGTCGACGCAGCCAATAGCACTGTTGTGCTAAGCGGAGCAACTTTTGACTTGTACCGGATATCCGGTACATCCCGGTCATTGATCAGCACTCTGACAACGGATTCGACAGGTACGGCCGAATTCAAGAAGCTGCTGGCAGGAAGCTACGTTATCAAAGAAACCGCAGCTCCGTCGGGATACGTGCTCGATTCGAGCGACCATCCTATAACGATCAGTTCGACGGCTGGCTTTACTTTGAACCTAACGAACGCTAAAGTGGCGGGACCGACGCCTACACCAACGGTAACGCCGACGCCGACACCGCCAGTCACGACACCGTCGCCGACACCGACGGCAACGCCAACGACGACACCGTCGCCGACACCGACGGCAACGCCAACGACGACACCGTCGCCGACGCCATCGGCAACGCCAACGACGACACCGTCGCCGACACCATCGGCAACGCCAAGCGCGACGCCGTCGCCGACACCATCGTCCGGCGGATCATCCGGCGGATCGTCGTCAACGCCGACGCCATCGCCGACACCGTCGGCTTCGCCAAGCGCGAGCCCGTCACCGACACCGTCGGCTTCGCCGAGCGCGAGTCCGTCGCCGTCAACATCGCCGACGCCAAGCGCGACGCCAGCGCCGTCGACATCTCCGGCGCCAAGCGTAGCACCGTCGCCGTCAGCAACGCCGGCACCTTCGGTGTCACCGGCTCCGACGCCTGCGGGCGATCAAAAAACGACGGACCAGGACACACCGATTGAAGGTGATGTAGACGTGCCGCTCGGAGGCATTCCGTCCATCGGCAAGCCGCCGAAGAACGGTACGTCAACGATAGATCCGGACGGTCATTGGACGTATACTCCGAACCCTGGATATATCGGAAAAGATACGTTGACTATTCTTGTCAAAGACAAGGACGGAAATGAGAAGGAAGTTTTGATCGACATCGACGTTCAGGAAGTTCCGCTCGGCAATTCTCCGAGCAAAGGGAAACCGGGACCGGTAGCGACGCTTCCGAAAACAGGGGAAACGAGCCAACGGTACGTTGAAGCGGCCGGCCTCGTCTTGATCCTTCTTGGGTTCCTCCTGAGAAAAAGATTGCTGAAGAAATAACGCAGCGTAATTTTATCCCAATTAACAGCCTGTCGGAATCGTTCCGGCAGGCTGTTTTTCGCATTTGACCATCGTCAATATGGCTTCAAACTGAAAAGGAATGCTATAATGTAGGAAGATTGCCATATACAGCTTATTTTATAACATCGATTCGGTACGCAATTTGCTGCGGCAAAGTCAGTCTCGACGGCCTTAAGTCATGCTGCGTCGGGATTTTGTATATACGTGGTGTGATGAAACAACAGGACGGTGAAATTTGTGAGAGCTATAGCCATTGACGACGAGCGGCTTGCACTGATTCAACTGGAAAAAATGCTCAAGGAACAAGCGGAAATAGAAGCTGTGGACACTTTTCTGGACCCGGAAAAGGCGCTGCGGATGGCGGCGAGATTACAGCCTGACGTAGCTTTTTTGGACATTCACATGCCGGAAATATCAGGGCTGGAGCTGGCGGAAATGCTGCAGAACGCCTGTCCGGATTTGGACATTGTGTTCGTTACGGCTTTTGACGAATATGCTTTGCAGGCTTTTGAATTGAACGCGGTGGACTATGTGATGAAGCCGATGATCAAAAGCGACCGGCTGAAGGCGACCGTCCAGCGTTTGGCGAAGCGCAGGGAACATTTGAAGCCGCTCGTTTCGGTTCCGAAATCTTTTGTGATTCGCTGCTTTCAAACGTTCCAAATCGATCTTTCCGGAGAGAAGCTTAATCCTGTCAAATGGCGCACCGCCAAAGCGCAGGAGGTATTCGCTTACCTGGTTCATCATAGGGGACAATTGGTGCGCAAAAGCGTTCTCAACGAGATGCTATGGCCTAATTTTGACGAGAAGAAAGCGATGGCTCATTTGTATACGACCATTTATCAAATCCGCCAATGTTTAAAAAAGGAAGCGATCGAAATACCAATCCAAACCATCAGCATGGAAGACGCGTATATGATCGAAGCGGACGCGGTGAGCGTGGATGCCGCCGAATGGGAGCGGAGTCTGGCGGCGCTTGCGCCGATCGAAGCGGGCAATCTTGCCGAGCATCAACGTGTGTTGGACGCCTACCGGGGGGATTATCTGGGAGATTACGATTATTTGTGGGCGGAGAATGAACGGCAGCGCTTGCGCATGCTGTGGCTGAATGAAGCGCAGCAATTGGCGGAGTATTACGTTCATCAGGGCCTGCGGATGGAGGCTATGTCGGTCTATCACCGCATCCAGACACGCCAGCCTTATTACGAGGAGGCTTACCATGCTTTGATGGTGCTCTATGCGGAAATAGGCGACAGGAGCGCGGTGGAGGAGCAGTATCAGAAGTTGTGTACACTGCTTGGGGAAGAGTTGGGAATTGCTCCCCAGGCTTACATTTCCGAGTGGTACGAGCAATGGAAACAGTAATTGCCATGAAAGCACCCGTTGTGCTTGATATAAAAAGAAAGGGCTGGATGCCTGCACAGGCGTCCAGTCCATTTTGTATGCGGAAAGATCAATATCGCGCTTCCGCTTGTTTCGCCGCTTGAAAGGCAACCGTCGTTCCGCGATCGCCGGAGCTTTGGATGTGCAGCCCTCTGCCGTAAATTTGCTTCAACCGCCGGTCCGTATTGCGAAGGCCGATGCCCGATTCGGGGCGCCGATCCAATATCCGCTGCAGCGTTTCCGCGTTGATGCCCACGCCGTTGTCCACGACAGCAATTTCGGCATGATCGCCGCGGTCGGCGATTCGGATGAGCACCGTGCCTCCCCACGAACGATTTAATATGCCGTGCTTTACGGCGTTTTCTACCAGAGGCTGGATGGAAAGAGGAGGGATCAGCAGTTCGAGCTGTTCGTCCACTTCCCAAACGATCTGCAGCCGTTCTTCGAAGCGTTCCTTTTCGATAAACAGATAAGAACGGACGAGATTCAGCTCGTGCTCAAGCGGAACAAGCTGCTCGGCATTTTGGAAATCGAAGCTCGCCTGCAAATAGCTGCCGAACGCTTCGAGCACGCCGCGCATTCTGGCCGTATCAATCTCGCTGAGCGCGGATATGGCATTGAGCACATTGAACAAAAAGTGCGGTTGAATTTGCGCCTGAAGCCACGCAGCTTCCATGCGGAGCCCTTGCCGGACGGATTGTTTCAATCCGGTCAACGCCCGAACCCGGGCTCGGAGCTCTTTCATATCGACCGGCTTGGTCACATAATCGTTAGCTCCCGCAAGAAACCCGGCTTCGATGTCCTCAGGACGGCTGCGGGCCGTCAGCAGCAGAATAGGAAGCTCGGACATCGAGAAGCGATCGCGTATCGTGCGGGTCAGTTCATACCCCGACATTTGCGGCATCATGACGTCGGCAATGACCAGGTCGCAGCTGCGGGAAGCAAGCAGGGACAGCGCCTCTTTGCCGCTTGAGGCTGCCTGAGTGTTGTAATGCTCATAAGAAAGGGCATTTACCAAAATATTCAAATTAACAGGATCGTCGTCTACGATTAATATTTTCATCCTGTCCCGAGTGCTCCCGGCATCCGCCGCAAAGTTCGCAGCAGGCAAACCGGAAGCCGCTGCCAATTCTTTTGCCTCATAGACGATAGGGGAAACGGTTGCGGTATGCCGCTGCGCCGATGAATCGGCAAGCCGGAGCGACAAAGTGAACGCCGAGCCTTGTCCCGGTGCGGACTTGACCTGCAGCATCCCTCCATGCAGCTCTGTCAACTGCTTGGCGATGTTTAGACCGAGACCGATGCCGCCCCCGATCGCGGTTATGCTGGAATCGCCCTGCTCATAGGGCTGAAATATCCGCTGCCGCGTCTCCTCATCCATACCTATGCCCGTATCCGCAATCACAATATGCGCTTTGCCGTCCTGCACGTAAGCTTGAATCGTAACGGTCCCTTCTTGCGTATATTTGACCGCGTTATGCAGCAGGTTGAACAAAATTTGAATGAGCCGGTTTTCATCGGCGGCTACGAGAGGAAATCGTTCCGGGATATGATTGTGCAGCCGGATAGGCTTATCTTCGGTCATAAAGCGAAGCATGTCCAGAACGCCCGAAACTACCGGCTGAACCGATAAGCTTTGCATCTGCAGACGGATGCTGTTCTCCTTGAGCCGCGTTAAATCCAGCAAGTCGTTCAGCGTAAATGACATGCGTTTTCCGATCGTAATAAGCAGCTCCAGATTTTTGGCGCTGCCGGGGTCCAGCGGTTTTTTCCCGTTGTCAAGAGTCGCCTGAGCGATATTGAGAATTCCGTGGAGCGGATTGCGCAGTTCGTGCGATGTGTTGGCCAGAAAGTCGTCTTTTTGCTTGTCTGCTTGCTGAAGCTTGCGGGCGAACTCTTCCATTTGAACGGCATTGCGAAAATAACGTTTAAACCAGAACGCGGCAAAAGCGAACATGATAACGATCAGATCCAAGGGGTAAAAATTCAAACCCGTCCAGAACGAACTTTTGATTACACCCCATATGGAGTTTGTCATCAGAGCGGTCACGCCGAAAAACAAATAAATGGCTTCATTGTCGCCTTTCATCGCAGAGCGCAGCATGAGCACAGGCAGACCCAGAAAAACAGGTAAAATCAAGAAGGAAAACAAACTGTTTACGTGCGACGTGTAGTGCGTGGGGATCAGCAAAATAACCAGGGCGACCGCAGCGCACAGCGCCGAGTACCAATTAATAGCTTTGACCGACGAGTATCTGGGCAGCAGCTCCTTGGTCATCTGCAGGAGGGACACAGCAATTCCGAAAAAAGCCAGATGCAGCAGCCTGGCGCCCCAGTCGTAGTTGAGCGGCACCCATATGAGCAGCATTTTATCGTCGTCAACCAGCACCATAAGAATCGCGCTAACGATGAGCAGCGAAAATGGAAGCAAAATTTTCGGGCGAATGCCGATCAGATAAAGAATAGAAGCGTATACGAGATGCATCAAAAAGATAACGCAATCCATCAACTGCATGCTTTCGGTGAACCGCTGTTTGCCGCTGACCGCTTGTTCCGTTCCGAATTTGACGGAGCGGATAATGCCTCCCTGCTGCTTGTTGTCAAAGTTAGCCGCTTGAATGACGATGTCGATCTGATTCGAATCGGTAGTGAAAAAAGCGGTATACGGGACGTTGCGCCCCTCATACTGCCCGGCATCAGGCGCCGGACGGCCCGATTGTCCGAGAAGTCGGCCGTCCACGAACAGCTCGGACGAGGCCGGAACGTTTTGAACGCGGATGCCGAATTTTTGCCTGCCGTCTCCATCGATCAGAATGCGCAAATGATACGTGCCAAAGCCGAGAGCCGAATCAGGCTTCGGGGACAGGGCCGGCTTCCAATTGCCGGGAACTTGAAGAAAGCTTTTCTCCGCAGCGGACGCCGGCATACTCGCAAAATTGCCTATCAGCCACGTGCCCGGGTAAAACTCCCATTCGCCGTCCAGCGTCAAAAGCCCCTTCGCGTTGAAATCCCAATTTCTTAAATCCAACTGCCCCTGGATGGCGCGGGGGTAAGCGGGCGCAGCGTCGAGCGAGTACCAAACGATGCGGATTCCCGTAATCATCAGGAAAAAAATCGCCGTTAAATAAACTATTTTCGTTTTCGTCATAATACTCTGTAATTTCGACAAAACATACGCTATTCCTTCATCGCGGAACCGCCAATTGTTTAGTAATTGTTCAAATGCCGCAGGTAATATGGAATAGAGCATCAAACAAGGAGGGACATCAAGTGAACGTACTGGTGACGGACGATACAGCGTTTATGCGGATGATGATGTGTTCATTGTTGGAGTCAATGGGTTTTAAGGTTATAGCCGAAGCCGGTAACGGCAAGGAAGCGGTTGAGATGTACAGCAGATTCAGGCCCGATCTGGTGACGATGGATATTACAATGCCGGAAATGGACGGAATAGAAGCGCTGAAGCGAATCAAGAAAATCGATGCCGAAGCGAAAGTCATTATGTGCTCGGCCATGGGGCAGCGTCAAATGGTGCTGGACGCGATTCGCAGCGGCGCAAGCGACTTCGTCGTCAAGCCGATCCAAAAGGATCGGCTGCAAGAGGCGGTCGGCAAGCTGTTTCATTTGCAAACGGCCGACAAGCCGAAATAATGCAGGCCCGCAACTTGAAAAGCGGTTGACTCTTGGGGCAGTTTGATCTGCCCGGGGGGTCAGCCGTTTTTGCTGTGTCCGCAACCTTAAGATTGGACACTGCCCGCAAATGAAGTGCGGCTGTCGGCGAACGGTTCGACAGCCCTGGCTGCCCGAAGCGGCCCGGCTTGCCGGGCTTTTCTTGAAATGGAACGCTTTTGGTGAAATAATGGTAGTAATAACCAAAACGCGAGGGAACGAGATGACTGTTTTCACCGAGAAAGTAATTTCGATTATCAGGGGCATACCGGAAGGCCGGGTAATGACATACGGGCAAATCGCGGCGCTGGCTGGCAGCCCGAGAGGCGCAAGGCAGGTCGTGCGGATCCTTCATTCGATGAGCAAAAAATACCGGCTTCCCTGGCATAGAGTCATCAATTCAAAAGGGGAAATAAGCATTTTGGATGATGAATCTTCTCAGCTGCAAGCTTTTCTGTTGCATGCCGAGGGTGTAGAAATTACGAATGGCCGCACGATCAGTCTGGAGCATTATCAGGTTCGCGCGGAGGCGGCGGAATGAATGGCCTACAATCAGCAGTTGAAAATCATGCACGGAACCGATATAATGTGCTTATAGGTATTGCAGTTAATCGTATTGACTGCAACTTTTTTTAAAAATTACTGTGCTTTGTTAAAGCTCAGTAAAGGTTCGACCAAAATTTATTAGTTGGAGGAATTATCAATGGCAAAAGTTTTATTGATTAAAGCAAACGATCGTCCGGCCGAGCAGGCAATCAGCGTACAAATGTACGAAGCATTCGCCAAAGCCTATAAAGAGTCCCATCCGGAGGATGTTGTTACGGAGCTGGACCTTTTCAGCGCCGAACTTCCTTACTACGGCAATGCTGCAATCACTGCGATGTACAAGCAGGGCCAAGGCTGGGAGCTTACTGCCGAAGAGCAAAAACTCGCCGCTACTGTAAACCAGTATCTGGATCAATTCCTGGAAGCCGATAAAATCGCGATCGCTTTCCCTCTGTGGAACTTTACGGTTCCAGCGCCATTAATTACATACATTTCCTACCTTACGCAAGCAGGCAAAACATTCAAATATACCGCTCAAGGTCCGGTCGGCCTGGTGACCGGCAAAAAAGCAGTTTTGCTGCACGCCAGAGGCGGCGTATATTCCAGCGAGCCGATGGCTTCCGTCGAAGCTGCGATGCGCTTTGTTAAAGGCTCGCTCGGACTGTGGGGCGTTCAAACGGAAGACGTTATCATCGAAGGCCATAACCAATTCCAAGATCGTACCGCCGAAATCGTGTCAGCCGGTCTGGCCGAAACTGCGAAGCTTGCTGAGCGGTTCTAATATCATAAAAGTTGTTCACAAAAGCGCCGCAGGCTGTTCGCGGCGCTTGCTTTTTCCTCGAAGTTCGCCGTGTTATAATGAAGCAAACGCTCGCTTTTTGTGAAGTCATAATAGATAAAGGGGTGGCTGACGATGGGTCGGGGTTTATCGATCGGACCTCCTCGTTTCGGGGTCGCTATTCATGCGTTGGTCTGGCTGACTCAAAGCGGAGGGGTATTGTCGAGCTCAAGCATAGCTGGCCAGGTGAATTCGCATGCTACATTTTTGCGGCGGGTGCTGCAGACTTTGGTGCAGGCGGGAATCGTGGAAGCGAGAGAAGGCCGCGATGGCGGCTACATGCTCGGCAAACCGTCCAACCAAATTACGCTCGCCGATGTTTACGTAGCTGTAAAATCGGAATGTACGGAAGCCGAAGAAAATGTCGACTGCGGCGAAGCCGGCAAACAGCTCGACATCGTGCTTGAAAAAATGTTATCTGAAGCGGAGCGGCACACGATCGAATATCTTCGTCAATTTACGATTGCCGATGTGATGGCACGCGTCGATTTTTTTGCCGACAGCAGCAGTTAGAAGTCTGTCCGGTGAGTTCAGCAGCTCCGCCGGACAGACTCCTAACTGGGGCCCTTACACTTCGCGACAAGAAAACCGCCCCATGGAAGGCGGTCTTGATTCATTATAAATTTAGAACTCTTTTGTCATAAATACGCTATTCGGGTCCTCTATGTAGTCCGCGAACGGCTTGCAATATTGAAACCCGAAGCTTTCATATAGTTTTCTGGCCGGTTCGAAAGCCTCCATCGAGCCCGTTTCCAAGCTTAACCGCCGATAGCCGCGCCGCTTGGCTTCCTCAATGATATGTTCCATGACACGCCTTGCAACGCCTTTCCTCGTATGCGCTAACGCAGTTCGCATGGATTTGATTTCTCCATGCTGACCGTCAAGCTCCTTAAGCGCCCCGCAACCGAGCAATTCGTCTTGTTCCCATGCGCTCCAGAATGTAATTTCCGGTTTTTTCAATTTATCAAGATCTAAGGCGTGTATACTTTCCGGCGGGGAATGAAGCGTCATGCTTTGGAGATGTTCCCTGATTAATGCAATCACTTTATTTCCGGTTAAATCATCCAGTTTAATTTGCAAAAAAAATCACTCCCCAAACTCTATTATCAGTAATCCCTAGTATACACTTAATAAGACTCGCGCTCAACGAATCCGACAGCAGGGGTATTATGGCGCTATAGCGTGCGTAAAAACGGAAGGACTGATACAATGAAATGATAAAAGCAAAAATGAGGTGACGTCTTTGGCGTCCGAACCGACCCGCACAAAAAGAACCGAAATGCTTCTCATTACTGCCGTAGCTCTCGGCACGCTGCTCAATCCGCTCAATACTTCCATGATATCGGTTGCGCTAACCCGGCTGCAGGAAGAATTTCGGCTGAATTTTGCCGACTTGTCGTGGCTGATATCCACTTACTATCTCGCCAGCGCCATCGCCCAGCCCGTCATGGGCAAATGGAGCGATCTGTTCGGCCGCAAGCGGGTGTTCATGCTGGGGCTTCTTCTTGTGACGCTATCGTCCTGCCTGGCTCCGCTTTCGCCGAGCTTTGGTTGGCTGATCGGCTTTCGGATCATCCAGGCTATCGGCAGTTCAGCCTTGTATCCCGCAGGCATGGGGATGATCCGCGATCAAATTACGTCCAATCAGGCCAAGGCGCTGGGCATCTTGTCCGTCTTTTCCAGCACGTCGGCTGCCTTCGGCCCGTCGCTCGGAGGATTCCTCGTCCACTACGGGGATTGGCCGCTCATTTTCCTGTTCAATTTCCCGTTTATTGCGGGCTCTTTCATTCTGGCGTGGAAAATGTTCCCCCGCGATCCGAAACGGACCGGCAGCGCTTCCGATATGGACTGGGCGGGCGTGGCGTTGTTTTCGCTCACGATTTTCATGTGGCTGCTGTTTTTCCTGTCCTTCGAGGAAGGGTTCAGCTTGTGGAAGCTGGCGGTCAGCGCTCTGCTCACGATCTTTTTTTACCGGTTCGAACTGGGCAAAAGCCGGCCGTTCATCGATGTCGCTTTTTTGCGGAAAAATCCGAAGGTGACGCTCGTCTATGTGCAGTTTATTTTGACGAACATCGTTTTTTATTCGGTTATGTTCGGCATCCCTTCCTACCTGCAGCAGGTACAGCATATGGATACGCAGCAGACAGGCGTCATCATGCTCTCGATAGCCGGGTTCAGCGTTTTCATCACGCCGCTTGCCGGCCGCTGGATCGACCGGAGCGGCTCGAAGCCTTCGCTGCTGCTCGGCACTTCCGCGGTCGTACTGGGCGGACTGTCGCTGCTTTTGATCAAGGACCAGACGAGCGCGGTCATGACTTTCCTTGCCCTGTCTGTTCTCGGCATCAGCAACGGCTTTAACAATTTGGGCATGCAGATGGCGCTGTATGACTTCGTCTCCAAGGAGGAGACCGGCATCGCCTCAGGGCTTTTCATGACTTCGCGCTTCATGGGTACGATTTTGTCATCGAGCCTGCTCGCCGCGCTGTTCGGCAAAAATATTACGACCGGGCATCTGCACAGCATGGCTTGGGTGTGCGCGGCAATCGGCCTGCTGATGCTGCTGCTGACCTTGCGGATGCCGGGCACAAAGCGTGCTGTGACGGCGAAGCCGGAGTAACGGGCGAAGCCGCCGGCAAAGCAAGATGCGGGCGGCTTTTCGCACCGCGCGCAGCCAGCCGGTGCTACCACATGCGGCGCGCGGCGCGCGGTGCTAGCGCTGCGCTGCATGGCGGCGGTCGGTCGACCTGTTGGGTAGCCGCCTGCCCGGGTTCACGCATTTCCGGCAATGGAAGCGAGAAAACCAGTGAACATTTCACGCCTCTCCCGATGGGTTATAGAGTCTGAATTGGCGGCAAGACGGCTTGGCAGGGAGAAAACCTGCAAAAGTGCAGGCTTTTTTTGTGAAAATGGTTCATTTTGGAGAAAAGCCTGCGAAAGTGCAGGAATTTTCGATGAAAATGAACCTAAGCCCATGTTCGCGGCGAAAAGCCTGCACAATTGCAGGAATTTTTCGCTGCTGGCTTGCCAACGAGGAAAAACCTGCACTTTTGCAGGTTTTCCGTGCGTTGTCGAATATGCGCTGCCTCCTAGCATACGAGTTTTTCAACATTCTGACTTTTGCAGGCTACTTCGCGTAATTAGGCAGATGCGCGACCGACTCCGGGGTGTGGGTTTCTGGGCAGCCTCGAAAAGGCCTCTTGTTGCGTGTCATGTGGTCGATTGACCACCATCATGCAGTGCAGCACCATGTGCTGAGAGTTGTGCACGGTACGCGTCAATGCGCTTGCAGCGAAAGCATTCCCGCTGATTGCGGCTTTTTCCGCCAATGCGCCGGCTCGGCCCCGCTTTATAATTCCTGCACAATCGCAGGCTTTTCGCCAAAACGGAACGCTGCCGTTTAAAATTTTTCCAATAATCCGGGGGGCTGACAGATGCAGCTATTCGATACGATAAGCAAAATATTATTTTTTAGCGATTTTGACGCTTCCGAGCTGCAAAAAATTGCGGACATTTCCATATTGCGAACGTTCCAAAGCAAATCCCACGTGTTCATGGAGGGAGAAGAGCGGCATTCGGTCTATTTCATCAACCGCGGGATCGTCAAAATTTACAAAATCGATGCCCAGGGCAACGAGTACATTATGGCTTTCCTGAAAGAAGGGGACATGTTCCCCCATGCCGGTTTTTTTGAAAAAAATCCGTATCCGGGCACCGCTGAGGTCGTGTTTGACTCCGAGCTGTGCATCATTCCCCTCCAGGCTTTTGAGAAGATCATGCTGAACAATCCCGGAATCGCGATCAAAGTCATGCGGGAGATGGGCCGCAAAATCAGGGAATTGCAGGCAAAGCTGCAGGAGCTCAGCAGCAACGACATCAACCTTCGCCTGTCCGCGCTGCTGTTGAGGCTGGTTGACAGTTACGGCGAGCCGTCGGACGGCGGCGTCCAGGTCACGTTGAAAATTACGAACTCGGACATGGCCAAAATGGTCGGCACGACCCGGGAGACGGTGAACCGGTTTCTTAACAAATTAAAAAAGGAACGCATCCTCATAGCAGACAACAAAAATATGATCGTCACCGATCGGGCCGCGTTGGAACGCCTGCAGCAGGGCGGCTTGTGAGTACGGGCCTGCGAATAGCCGTTATGCTGCCGACCGACGAAAGTTCCGCTGCCGGATGATTCGCGTTCAATTTGAGCTTATGCTCCCTGTTTTCGGTAGTCCCCCGGCGTCATGCCGACGATCCGTTTGAAAACCCGGTAAAAGGACTGCGTGTCCCGGTATCCGACCATCCCGGCGATCGTATCGATTTTGTGCCGCGTGCACTGCAGCAGCTCGCAGCTCATGCGTATCCGGCATTGCTGCAAATATTCGTGAAAAGGCTGCCCCACGCGGGCTTTGAACAGCCGGAAGAAGTGCCTTTCGCTCAGCCGACACATATCGGCGACCGCGCGAATCGTCAAATCTTCTTCGGCATGGCTGCGGATATATTCGACGGCGTGACCGATTGGGTCGTCCTGCTCCATCTCAGCCGGGTTCGCATGCAGCATATGGCGGGAGAACTCGACCAAAAGCTCGATCAGCAGCGCGTACAAAATGGCGGAAGAGCCCTGCCGGCTCGTCGAATGCTCCTCATACATACGGTGAAACAAAGTTTCCATCGTCAATTGGCGGTCGTGGAAAGCGAGATGCTCGCTGTCCGCCCGCGAATGGTGCTGAATCCGCGCAACAAGGTCGAACTCCGGGAGCAGCCGGGCGATGTCCGCGAGCATCGCTTCCGTGAACAAACAGTTGTAGACGACGAGCTTTTGATCGCGTTTGGCCGAATACGGGCGGAAGACGTGAGGGACGCCTACCGGAACGATGAATACGTCGCCTTTGGAGACGGGGATGACTTGACCGTTGATGTGATGGTACCCTTTTCCATAGGAGACATACGTAATTTCGATAAAATCGTGCTCATGATAGCCTAAAATAAACCCTTCTTCCATCCGGTTCACAAATATGCTCATACCCTGGCGAAAATGGTTTGCTCCCAGCAGCTTCGTTTTTTGCCTGTTTGCCATGCTTGCCACTCTCCTTCGGAACGTTCGTGCGCATAATCATATTGTCATTTTTGCCATATAGAATTGTCAAGAACGAAAGTATAATTATCGCCGCGCTGAACGTACAATCAGACATATCAACGAACTGAAATTTTAGGAGGAGCGAAACAGATGGCGCAGTTTAACGTTTATGATTTACGGTGCAATTACAAGCAAAATCCGCTCGGAACCGATGACCGGAAGCCCAGACTGAGCTGGAAAATCGATTCCGCGGCGCGGGCTTTCATCCAGACGGCTTACCATCTTCAAGTATCGGTTGAAGAAGACTTTCTGGAGCCGTTATTGTGGGATACCGGCAAGGTAGAAAGCGGTTCCAGCATTCATATCGAATACGCCGGGCCCGCTTTAGCTTCGCGCACTCGCTACTACTACCGGGTACGTGTGTGGGACGGCGCGGATGCGGTTTCCGACTGGAGCGGCGCGGCGTACTGGGAAACCGCGCTTTTGACGCAGGAGGAGTGGCAGGCGGACTGGATTACGCTGCGGCTTCCCGTCGGCGATCAAGGCGTAGAGCCGATTCCGTATTTGCGAAAAGAAGTGACCCTTTCGGGCCCTGTAAAGTCCGCCCGGGCATATGCGACTTCGCTCGGCTTGTACCGTTTGTTCGTCAACGGCCAGGCGGCCGACGACACTTTGTTCAATCCGGGCTGGACGAGCTATACGAAGCGGCTGCAGTACCAAACGTTCGACGTGACCGCGCTGTTGTCCGAAGGCGGGAACGTGATCGGCGCGATGCTGGGCAGCGGCTGGTACAAAGGAAATTTGGCCTGGGAGGGCAAAAGCGAATACTACGGGGCCGAACGGGCGCTGCTTGTACAGCTTCATATCGAGTATGCCGACGGAACGGAGGAAGTGATCTGCTCGGATGAAACCTGGAAAGGAAACGACGGCCCTCTCCGCATGTCCGAGCTGTATCACGGAGATTTGTACGATGCCAGACTGGAGCAGGACGGATGGGACTTGCCCGGTTTTTCGGATGCGGAGTGGCTGCCGGTTGCCCGGTACGATTATTCCAAGGCTGTGCTGGTTGCGCAGGAGAACGAGCCGACGCGCCGGATCCAGACGCTGGAACCGATCGGGATGATTACGACGCCGCGCGGCGAGACAGTGCTTGACCTCGGACAAAACATGGTGGGCTGGATGCGTTTTACCGTAGATGCGGAAGAGGGAACGGCGATTACTTTACGGCATGCGGAAGTGCTTGACCGCGAAGGGAATTTTTATACGGACAACCTGCGTTCCGCCCTGCAGACGATTACGTATATCAGCCGTGGAAACGGCCCTGCGGTTTACGAGCCTTCGTTCTCCTTCCAGGGATTCCGTTATGTATCGGTGGAAGGGATTGCGCCGGAGCAATTGGCGGGCCGTTTTGTCGGGTGCGTCATTCATACGGATCTGGAGCCTACGGGCAGCTTCAATTGCTCGGATGAATGGATCAACCGGCTCCAGAGCAACATCGTCTGGGGGCAAAAAGGCAATTTCCTCGATGTGCCGACCGACTGCCCGCAGCGCGACGAACGGCTCGGCTGGACGGGGGATGCGCAGGTTTTCATTCGCACCGCGGCGTTCAACATGAATGTGGCGCCGTTCTTTGAGAAATGGCTGAAAGATTTGGCGGCCGACCAGCAGCCGGACGGCGGTGTGCCGCACGTCATACCCGACATTCCTACGGCGGGCTACAACTCCGCGGCCTGGGGTGATGCGGCCGTCATCTGCCCGTGGACGATCTACGAATGCTACGGAGATACGCGCGTGCTGGAGACGCAGTACCCGAGCATGAAAGCTTGGGTCGAATACATCCGCGCGCAAGGGGAAGACGAGTTTCTATGGAACACGGGCTCTCACTTCGGCGATTGGCTGGGGCTGGATGCGAAAGAGGGCAGCTACATCGGAGCGACGCCCAAAGATTTGATCGCCACGGCGTTCTATTCGTACTCGACGGGACTGCTTGCCAAAACCGCGCAAGTGCTGGGCAAACGCGAGGAAGCGGAAGCGTATGCGGAGCTGCAGGCGAAGGTCAACCAAGCTTTCCGCCGGGAGTTCGTAACTCCGAACGGGCGCGTCGCCGCTCCGACGCAAACGGCATACCTGCTTGCGCTGATGTTCGACCTGCTGGAGGAAAAAGACCAGGCGCGGACGGCCCGGATGCTCGCCCAGCATATCGAGGACAACGGAACGCATTTGACGACAGGCTTCGTAGGCACGCCATATCTGTGCCATGTGCTGACCCGGTTCGGCTATACGGACCTCGCTTACCGGCTAGTTTGGCAGAAGGAATACCCGTCCTGGCTGTATCCGGTTACCCAAGGAGCGACGACGATCTGGGAGCATTGGGACAGCACGAAGCCGGACGGCTCGTTCTGGAGCGACAAAATGAACTCTTACAATCACTATGCCTACGGCGCGGTGGGAGACTGGCTGTACCGGGTTGTGGCCGGCATCGACAAAGCGGATTCCGAGCCCGGCTATAAAGCGCTGCGCATCAAACCGCATATAGGCGAACAGCTATCCAGCGCAGAGGCTTCCCTGCGATCCATGTACGGAGACGTCAAAGTAGCGTGGGTGAAAAAAGACGGCGGCACGATCGAGCTGACGGCGGTCATTCCGGCGAATACGACGGCTGAAGTGATTTTGCCGGTTAACAAATCTGGCGAAATTTTGGAAAGCGGCAAGCCGGCTTCGCAGGCCGAAGGCGTGCATGACGCCGTTCAAAACGAAGACGGATTCGTCCTGCGGCTCGGCTCGGGCAGCTACCGGTTCGAGTACGAATCCAACCATTAACAAAACAGCACCATATCCGGCAGAAGCCTCGGTCTAGTTACCGGGGCTTCTTTGTCATTTTGCCGATTCGCTTTGCCAGGAGTCTGTCCGACGGAGTTACTTTTGCGCATTCCTTTCTACGTGGTTCATCGGACAGACTCCTAGTGCTCCTCTACGGCTGTCGATTTCCGGAAAGTCAGCAGATCGGACACCGTCACAAACCGGAAGCCTTTTTCCTTGAGGCTGGGAAGGATTTGCTTGAGCGCTTCTATCGTCTGGGTTTGTCCTTCGACATAGTCATGGAAAAGAATAATATCGCCGTTTCGCGCGTTATTTAAAACTTTGCTGACGATTTTGCCCACGCCCGGCGTGTTCCAATCCCCCGTATCCTGGTGCCAGGACCACATCACGACAAGGTAGCCGGCTTTTTTCGAAGCATTCACTACGTTTTCGCTGTAAAAGCCTCCCGGAGGACGGAATAAATTCGGCTTTCTTCCCGTTGCATCCATAATCACTTTTTCCGCTTGAAAAAGCTCCTTCCGAACGCTCTCCTCCGGCACTCTTTTATTAAAATAACGATGGCTGAACGTATGATTCGCGATTTCATGCCCTTCCGCAAGCTCCCGTTTCACTAGTTCCGGCGACTTTACAACCTTATTGCCGACTACGAAAAAAGTTGCCTTTGCCCCGTACTGCTTCAGCAGGTCCAGAATAACCGGCGTATCGGCGGGATCGGGTCCGTCGTCAAAAGTCAGCGCTATTATTTTTTCGTCCGTAGGCACTTCCCAGACCACTTCGCCCCGTGTTTCGTAATATTTTCGATTTTTGCTTTGCGGCGCCTCCTGGGCATGAAAGAACAACGCAGCCATTAAAACAGATGTAAGAACCGTGCTGCAAAAAATTCGCACATTACCCCTCCTCCAATGTAACCACATTTAGAGTTGCCATTTTCCCGGTATTCTAGGTATTCCATTAGTTTCCATGTTTTTTTTTGCTGCATAGAAAGCGCGATCTTTTTGGATGCTAGTAAGGTAACAGCCATTGAGAAAGACAAAAACAAATAAAGGAGCGGTCAAAATGTTAACCCGAGCATCCAAAGGCATAGCTTTGGCGGCCATTTCGCTATCGGTGTTCACCGCCGCAGGCTGCACGGCGAACAAATCGGCGAATCAGGTCAGACAGCAAGCGACCCATATGCAGCAGGCGCAGCCGATACCGTCGGCGGCACCGGATAACCGCGTCGCAATCGCCAACCATGCGGCGGACAAAATCGTCCGGTTGAACGGCGTAAGAGCGGCCAACGTCCTGGTAACCAAGCGGAACGCCTATGTGGCAGCATCCGTACACACGAACGGGATGTCACGGCAGCTTGAGGACCTGATTGCGAACCAGGTTCGATCGACAGACCCGAACATTCAGAACGTGTACGTATCCACAAATCCCGAGTTTGTGAACAGAGTCAACAGATACGTATCGGACGTAGCGCAAGGAAGACCTGTCACCGGATTTGTTGATGAGTTCTCGCAAATGGTGGCGCGGATTTTCCCGACCGCGCATTGATCAAAGCTGCTTGACCCGATATCCGGGGGCTGTCTCAAAAGCCATCAATAATGGCCTAGGGACAGCCCTTTCTGCGCTTGCCGCATCTGCAATGGTCAGCTGCCCGTACCGGGTTCGCCGCCGGTGACGCGCTTTGGCGACAGGACATCGCTTACGGTTCCGAGCTGTAATCCTTTGCGCTTGAGGGACATAATCATGCCTTCGAGGGCCAAGCTGGACGACTCAGTCGGATGCATCAAAATCAGGTATCCGTTATTCGCTTTGGCGGCTACTTTTTGAATGACGGATTGCGGGTTCGGTTTTTTCCAGTCGATCGTATCGAGCGTCCACAAAACGGTGTTCAGCTTCAGCCGCCAAGCGACTTCCACCGTATTCCGGTTGAAATCGCCGGATGGCGGAGCGAACCAGCGGTTTTTAACCTGCAGCCCGTCCTGCAGCAGTTTTTCGGTTCTCGCGATTTCCGTCCAGGCCTGACTGTCGCTAAGCTGGCTCATATTTTTATGGGAATAGGCATGGTTGGAAAGCTCATGGCCATAGCTCGCTATATGCCTGGCTGTGTCCATGTTCTTTTTGAGCCAGGAGCCGTCGAGGAAAAACGTCGCTTTCACATGATGCTTGTTAAGCGTTTCGAGCATCCGGGGAATAAATTCATTTCCCCACGCGACGTTGATCATGAAAGCGACCATCGGCTTTTGGGGATTTCCGCGGTAAATCGGCTCCGCTCCGAGTTGTTCCAGATTTACGGCAGGGGGAATCTCCTGATACACATAGCGAATCGGGTTTCCGGGATCTATATTTTTGTTTAATTCATACGTTTTTTCAATATCGACTTCGAGACCGTTATAGCCCGGTATAGCCCTGAATACGTGGTCGATTCTGGCATCGGTCGGGGGAATCCGTTTCGCCGGAGCCTCATTCATAATCCGGCTCAGCACAGGATCAGGTTCAACAGCCGGAGCCGAGAAACCCGACAATATGGGCAGCAGGATGAGTGTCAGGCTGAAAAGCATTTTGATTCTGAACATTTTGCCAAGTACTCCTTTTCATTTGCTGTCGGCCATCTTACTCATTATCTGCTTAATGACAGCTAATTTATGTAAAGGTCAAACATACAAATCGCAATTCTTGTGCGCGGCCTATGGAAAGCTGTCCATGTCCATCCATATTCATGCACATAAAATAAATATAGCCTGATAGAAGGGAGTGAAGCGGAATGTTTGGAGTATGCGGCTTTCCTACAAGCACAGCGATAATTTTGGTTCTCTTTATTCTTCTGGTCATTGTCTTGACAACTTTTTCCGTAGTAATTTAGCTGAAAAGGCAGTCCGGCAAGCGCAAGCCTCCGGGCTGTTTTTTTGTGTTTTTCAATGCGTGGCGCGAATATTCCGCCCTTTTTCTATAAACAATATATATGAATTGAAATCATAAGAGAGAAAGGGCTGTGAATATTGGCTAAAGTTCTGCACATTACGGCGCACCCCCACGATCATCAAACTTCATACAGCATGGCAGTCGGAAAAGCATTCGTAGACGCGTATCGGGACGCCCGCCCCGGCGACGAAATTACCCATCTTGACTTGTACAAAATAAACGTTCCTCACATTGACGCAGATGTCTTCAGCGGTTGGGGCAAACTGCGCGGCGGCCGGCAGTTTGCCGAATTGAGCGGCGAAGAGCAAGCGAAAGTGAGCCGCCTGTCCGAGCTGACGGATCAGTTTGTCGCTGCCGATAAGTATATATTCGTAACGCCCATGTGGAATTTTTCGTTCCCGCCGATTTTGAAAGCTTACATCGATGCGATCTGCACGGCCGGAAAAACGTTTAATTATACGGAAAACGGCCCGGTAGGCCTGCTGACGGACAAAAAAGCGCTCCATATCCAGGCGCGGGGCGGCATCTATTCGGAAGGCCCGGCAGCGGACATGGAAATGGGCCACCGGTATTTGAGCATTATTATGTCCTTTTTCGGGATCAAGGATTTCCAGGGGCTATTTGTAGAGGGGCATAATCAGTTCGCCGATAAAGCCCAGCAGATTAAAGAAGAAGCGATCGGCCGCGCCCGGGAGCTGGCAAAAACGTTTTGACCCCGCAGCGGCAAAAATATCCCGGCAAGCTCAGCCTCGTGCGGGCAAGCCGGGCTTTTTGCTGCTTGGCGCAGGGCCGTCGCGCCGCGCGCAGCTCCCAGTGCACGGTGCTGCGCTGCATGACGGCGCCGGTCGACCACGGGAAGGGGAGGGATTTTCGGCGGCTCGGCGGTTGCGAAGCGGAGGCGGCTAGGCTCGCGGGCTCGGCAGCCCGAAAAACCAGCGAAAACTCTCATGACGCTGTGGACGTCACCCCGAACCCGTCCGAGTGAAGCGCTGAAACGCCTGCAACCCACCCAACTGAGCCGGTCGCACAATCTGCCTAACCACGCAAAAAAGCCTGCAAAAATACAGTTTTTGCCCGATGAATGCGCTGACCACGACAAATTCCTGCAAATGTGCAGGCTTTTCGCCGCGAACAAGGACTCAGGCTCATTTACACCGAAAATTCCTGCACAATCGCAGGCTTTTCGCCAAAATGAGCCTTTTTTATGAAAAAAGCCTGCACTTATGCAGGTTTTCTCCAGCCAAGCACATGCTGCCTCGTCCCCCCCCCTTCAGCTCCCCAACCTATGCAGGGATAGGTGTGGTTTGGGAAAGAGCGGCTGTGCCCCGCTTTGCCTTGAAATTTCACCTAAAGAAAGGACCTCATTCTCCACTTGGTAGTGGATTTTGAGGTCCTTTTGCTCGATTTTTTATCCCGTACGATATGAACACTTTTGGGACAGCTCCTATATTTCATGCAAACCTGTAAAACAACCCTGAATAGTCGACTTTAATTCAAATTGAAATAAATAGGCGGGTATAATTCCTTATAAGCAGAAATAATTAAGGCGATAAACAAACGTGAATCGATTTTGGATGATATCTTCATTCCAAAATGGAATAAAGGTGCTATAATGAATGTAATAAGGTTGTACGCTAAGGAAGGTGACATCGTGATGAAACAACAGTTGCAGCGGATTTCCATGCTGGTGAGCATATTTTGGGTGTTTTGCCGAATCGGCCCTTCGACCTTCGGTGGCGGCTATGCGATGATCCCGATCATTGAAAGGGAGATCGTCAAGAAGCGCAATTGGCTCAAGGAGTCGGACATGAGCGATCTGATTTCCATCGCCGGTTCCGCGCCGGGGGGAGTGGGCGTCAACTCAGCGGCTTTTATCGGCTACAGGCTCTCCGGGGTCGGCGGCGCGGTTATGGCGGTGCTCGGCATTACGCTTCCGCCGGTTGTCATCGTGTTCGCTTTGAGCTCGATGTACTCTTTGTTCAGCGCATTTCCAAAAGTTGAAGCTGCCTTGAAAGGCATTCACGCGGCAATTATCGCACTTATATTGATTGCAGCCTATAGAATGGCCAAATCGTCGCTGATCGATAAAACGACCGCTACGGTTGCAGTCGTTTCGCTAGGGCTTTTGATCGCAACGCCTATTCATCCTTTACTTATCATTGCGGTTGGGATTATCGCTGGCGTGCTTGCCGTGAAAATCAAGTCCATGCTCGGAGTCAGCGCGCCGTTCGAGAAAGCGAGCGCTCCCGATCCGAAGCCGGAAATCATGTTTCCCGAATACTACATTTAGCCATAGAGGTGAACTGGGATGTGGCAGTTATTTTTCACATTTTTCAAAATCGGCTGCATCTCCTTTGGCGGCGGCTATGCAGTCATTCCGCTAATTCAGAATGAGGCTACGAAGTACGGCTGGGCGGACAGCGCCCATTTTCAGGAAATCGTTACATTGGCCGGCATGGCCCCGGGCCCGATCGCGACCAATACCGCGACACTTGTCGGCTATCACGCGGAGGGTTTGGCGGGGGCTATTGCGTCGACGCTGGGCATCGTGTTCCCGTCGCTGCTTATTATTATCCTGCTGGCGGCTTTTTTTCAAAAAATGCACGAGCACCGCTGGGTCAAATCGTCCTTCTACGGATTAAGGCCGGTAGTAACCGGCCTGATCGTCTACGCCGCGCTGCATTTCGGCTTGAATGCGCGTATGGGCCTGACGTGGTCGACGTTCGCCACGCTGCTCATTTGCGCAGGCTGCATTTACGGCGTGCTGAAGCATAACATGCATCCGTTCATGGTCATCGTCGCTTCCGGACTGGCAGGCATCATCCTGTTCTGATGCCAGCCAGCTAACTGGCGCTTTGGCCATTCGCCAATTCATGGCGAAACAACATGTTGACCGAAGACCGAAGACCGACCCGACCGACTTCACCAGGGCTGAACCACTGGCAGCAAAAGCTGCCGATGGGGCAGCCCTGTTTGCTGTGGCAACTGTGATCTTTTTCACTTACAATACGGTTTCGCTGTTCTAAAGTTGAGATATCGTAACCCATTTTAACATAGCAAGGGAGTGAGGGAGATGCTGACCGGAGTCATTTTGGCAGGCGGAGCGGGCCGCCGGATGAAAGGGGAGCTGAAAGCGCTGCTTCCTTTTGCAGGCGAGCCGCTGATTATTCGACAAATGAGAATGATGAAGCCACTGTGCGATGAGCTGATTGTCGTAACGAACGATGTCCGGCCTTTCCTGCCCATGCTCGACCGCTCGGTTCGGATCATAACGGACTACTACAAGGCTCAGGGTCCGCTCGTCGGCATGCATGCGGCTTTGTCTCTGGCCAAACATTCGTCCGTGTGGGTTGTCGGCTGCGACATGCCGTTTCTTTCCTGCAAGGCGGCGGAGCTGCTGTGGGAGCGGAAAAAGGACGGCTTTGACGCCGTCGTGCCTTTGGTTGCCGGAGGGTTGTATCCGCTTCACGGCATTTATGACCGCAAGTGCAAGGAGGCGATCGTCGGCCTGCTGCAGCGGGGGGAGACGAGAATGTCGGCGCTGCTCAACCACATTTTTTGGGGGGAGCTGGATGACCGCTATTTGCAGGAGCGCGATGTGGGATTGAATTTCGTCGCCAGCATCAAGACGTCTGCCGATTACGAAGCTTTGCAGCGCATGGCCGTCCCCCAAACGTAAAGGTAACGGATTGTTCATATTTGCTCGATGTTGTTGTGACCGATATCACAGAGGGCGGGGATCAAGGACACTAAAATGTAGGTAATGAGAGGCTGGACCACAAATGGAGGGGAAGATGACATGGATAACAATAAGGAAAAGGCCGAACCGGTTTTGAATGGAACGTTTGCCGCCGTACTGCTGCTGGGCGCGTTTTTGATTGCAAGCTGGGTTGCCGTTTATTTATTGTTTATTTCCAGAAACTAGAAATGTGAAGGGTGGATCGCCATGCATATTCACAAGCTTGAAAAAATTTGGTTGACCATTGGCATCTCTATGCTGTTCGTGTTTCTCGGCGTGCTGGGCGTGTCCGCTTTTGCCATGGGCGTCAAGCCCCCGAGCGAGCACCATCACCAGATCGATCCGGCCAAGCTGAAGGAAACGGCTCCTTTTGACAATCCCGGACTCCGCAAAATCGGGGACAACGAGTACGAAGCTGTGATGACGGCGTTCACGTTCGGGTATGCTCCGGACAAAATGGAGGTGCCCGTCGGTGCGAAAATCAATTTTATCGTGGCAACCCAGGATGTCGTGCACGGATTTGAAATTCCCGGCACAAACGTGAACATGATGATCGTGCCCGGCGAGGTCAGCCATGTGAGCCATACGTTCACAAAGCCGGGCGAGTACCTCATCCTGTGCAACGAATACTGCGGCGGGGCGCATGAATTTATGAAAACGACGATTATCGTCAAATGAATTCGGGACGCAAGCAAAAGGGGGTGGCAATGGTCATGAAAGTAGCGCATTTGCACGGAAACGGCACGAAATTCGATCTGAAAGACGGGAAGCTCGTCGTCGCGCACATCATCGTGGCGTTCATCGCTTTGCTGATCGGCGGCATCGCCGGGCTGCTGCAGAGCATGGTCCGCAGCGGGACGGTCAAGCTGCCGTACGGAATCGGCTATTACGAGCTGCTGACGGCCCATGGGGTATTGATGGCGCTCATTTTTACGACTTATTTTATTATCGGCTTCCTCTATTCGGGCATTTCTTATACGCTTGGAGGCAAGCTGCTGCCGATTGTGCGCCGCATGGGGTGGGCGGGCTTCGCCTTAATGACGGCCGGCACGGCCATTGGGGTCGCGATGGTTTTGGCGGGCAAAGCCAGCGTGCTTTACACGTTTTACGCGCCGCTCAAAGCTTCTCCGTATTTTTACATCGCATTGGCTTTGGTCGTTGTCGGGAGCTGGATCAGCGGCTGGGGCGTGTTTTATCAGTACAAGTACTGGAAAAGAACGAATCGGGGCGAGATATCTCCACTGTTCGCCTTCATGTCCGTCGTCACTTTTCTCATGTGGCAAATCGCCACGCTGGGCGTAGCCGCCGAAGTGTTGATCCAGCTCATACCGTGGTCGTTCGGCTGGGTGGAGACGATTAACGTCATGCTGAGCCGCACGCTGTTCTGGTATTTCGGACATCCGCTCGTCTATTTCTGGCTGATGCCGGCCTACATGTGCTGGTACGTGATCATTCCGAAAATTATCGGCGGCAAAATTTACAGCGACGCTTTGGCGCGGTTGTCGTTCATTTTGCTGCTGCTGTTCTCGATTCCGGTAGGCTTTCACCATCAATTGATGGAGCCGGGCATCAGCCCTTTCTGGAAATATTTGCAGGTCGTGCTGACCTTTATGGTCGTGGTTCCGTCGCTGATGACGGCGTTCTCCCTGTTCGCCACATTCGAATTGAACGGGCGGGCCAAAGGGGCTACGGGCTTGTTCGGGTGGGTCAAGGTGATGCCTTGGAAGGATGTGCGTTTTTTCGCGCCGTTCATGGGCATGCTGATCTTTATACCGGCAGGGGCGGGCGGCTTGATTAATGCGAGCAACCAGATGAATGCGGTCGTTCATAATACGCTGTGGGTGACGGGGCATTTTCATTTGACGGTTGCGACGAGCGTGGCGCTGACGTTTTTCGGCATTGCGTACTGGCTGCTTCCGGCAGTGACGGGGCGCGTGCTGACCCCGCGGATGAACAAACTTGGCTTGATTCAAACGGTTATCTGGTGCATAGGCATGTTCTTTATGTCCGGTGCGATGCATATAGTGGGCCTGTTCGGGGCTCCGAGAAGAACCGCGTACACCACTTATGAAAATCATGCGGACGCGGCAGGCTGGACATCCTATTACGTATGGATGGCGATCGGCGGAACGATTTTGTTCATCGCGGTGCTGATGATGGTGTACAACGTATTCGCGCTGCTTCGCGCGCCCCGGGGGGAGACGGAGTATCCGATCGGCGAGCCGATGGAGCAGGCGGAAGCGACCCCTGCTTATTTGGAGCGGTGGGGCGTGTGGATCGGCTTGTCAGCCGCGCTGATCCTCATCGCTTATACGCTGCCGCTGATGGATATGGTGACGAATCCGGCACCGGGTTCCAAAGGATTTATTACCTGGTAACGACAGGTGATGCAGGAAAAGAGAAGGCATTTCGGCTTGTCAGCCGGGGAATGCCTTTTCTCTCCAAAGATATTGTGAAATAATTCACAATATCTTCACGAATATAGCCGCCTGCGAAGCTTCATTTGTGATTTTTCTCATAGTTGCAGCCCTCCAAAAGCGGTACTCTTTGTGTAGAAACAAACACAACATTAGGTTATTCACCCATTATTGATCATATAAAGGAGTGGAAGAAGATGGCAGTTAAAGAGAGCCAAGTAAACGTACAAATTTCCGCAAAAGACGAAGTGAACCAACTGGTGGCAAAAGCGAAGAAAGCGCAGCAAGCTTTCCTCGAGCTGAACCAGGAGCAGGTTGACGCCATCGTTCAGCAAATGGCGCTGGCCGGCATCGACCGGCACATGGTACTGGCCAAGATGGCCGTCGATGAGACCGGGCGCGGCGTGTACGAGGACAAAATCACGAAAAACCTGTTCGCGACCGAGTACATCTACCACAGCATCAAGAACAACAAAACCGTCGGCGTCATCGAGGAAAACGTCTATGAAAGCTACCGGATGGTGGCGGAGCCTGTGGGCATTATCGCCGGCGTTACGCCAGTGACGAATCCGACTTCCACCACGATGTTCAAAGCTTTAATCGCGATCAAAACGCGCAATCCGATCATCTTCGCCTTCCATCCGTCCGCTCAGCAATCGAGCGCAGCGGCGGCCAGAACTTTGCTGGAAGCCGCGGTCGCCGCAGGCGCTCCCGACAACTGCATCCAGTGGGTGCAGTACCCGTCCCTGGAAGCGACAGGGCTGCTCATGAACCATCCCGATGTGGCGCTCGTGCTTGCGACGGGCGGATCTTCGATGGTCAAAGCCGCCTACAGCACAGGCAAGCCGGCGCTCGGGGTCGGACCCGGCAACGTGCCGTGCTTCATTGAGAAGACGGCGAACCTGCCGCAGGCGATCAATGATCTGATTTTGTCCAAAACGTTCGACAACGGCATGATTTGCGCTTCCGAGCAGGCGGTCATTCTCGAAGAGGCGATCTACGCCGAGGCGAAAAAGCTGATGATCGACCAGGGCTGCTATTTCCTGAACAAGGAAGAGACCGAAGCCGTATCCAAGCTTGTGATCAACAGTGAAAAATGCGCGGTCAACGCCGTCATCGTCGGCCAATCGGCGGTCAAAATCGCCGAGATGGCGGGCATCAAAGTGCCGGCATCGACGAAAATTCTCGTCGCCGAGCTGGCCGGCGTCGGCGAAGCTTACCCGCTGTCCGCCGAGAAGCTCAGCCCTGTGCTGGCCTGCTACAAAGTGAAAACGGCGGAGCAGGGCATCGAACGGGCGGCGGAAGTGGTTCGCTTCGGCGGCATGGGCCATTCCTCCGTCATTCATTCGCAGAATGCCGATGTGATCGGCGCGTTCTCCGCGAAGCTGCAGACGGGGCGCGTTATTGTCAACTCGCCGTCGACGCACGGCGCGATCGGCGACATTTACAACACGAACCTGCCGTCACTGACGCTCGGATGCGGTTCGTACGGCCACAACTCGACGACCTCCAACGTCAGCGCGGTCAATCTGATCAACGTCAAACGGGTCGCCTACCGCACCGTCAATATGCAGTGGTTCAAAATTCCGCCTAAAGTTTACTTTGAAAAGGGCGCGACGCAGTACCTGGAAAAAATGCCCGACATCTCCCGGGTCATGATCGTGACGGACCCGATGATGGTCAAACTCGGCTATGTGGAGCGTGTCGAATACTATTTGCGCAAACGCCAACTGCCTGTCTACATCGAAGTGTTCTCCGACGTAGAGCCGGATCCGTCCGTGGATACCGTGGAACGCGGCAGACAGGTAATGGCTTCCTTCCAGCCGGACTGCATCATTGCGCTCGGCGGCGGCTCGCCGATGGATGCGGCCAAGGCGATGTGGCTGTTCTACGAATACCCGGATACGAGCTTCGATGCGCTGAAGCAAAAGTTCCTGGACATCCGCAAACGCGTGTACAAATATCCGCGGCTTGGCAACAAGGCGAAGTTCGTGGCGATTCCGACAACGTCGGGCACCGGTTCGGAAGTAACCTCGTTCGCGGTCATTACCGACAAGGCGAAAGGCAATACGAAATATCCGTTGGCCGATTATGAACTGACGCCGGACGTGGCGATCATCGACCCGGACTACGTGTACAGCCTGCCGAAAACGGCGGTGGCCGATACGGGCATGGACGTGCTGACGCATGCGATCGAAGCTTACGTATCGGTGATGGCTAACGATTATTCCGATGGCCTGGCGATGAAGGCGGTCCAGCTCGTGTTCCAAAATCTTGAAAAATCGTTCGCTACCGGCGATCCGGTCGCCCGCGAAAAAATGCACAACGCCTCGACGATTGCCGGCATGGCTTTTGCCAACGCCTTCCTCGGCATCAACCACAGCCTGGCGCACAAGTGGGGCGGCGAATACCATACGGCTCACGGCCGCACCAATGCGATCCTGATGCCGCACGTGATCCGCTACAATGCGCAGAAGCCGACGAAGTTCGCATCGTTCCCGAAATACGATCATTTCGTCGCCGATCAGCGCTACGCCGAAATCGCGCGGATGCTCGGACTTCCGGCCAAAACGACGGAAGAAGGCGTGAACAGCCTGATCGATGCGATCCGCAAGCTGAACAAATCGCTCGGCATTCCGGAGAAATTCCAGGATCTCGGATTCGACGCCCAACAGTTCGAATCGCGCGTCGACTACTTGGCCGACCGGGCTTTTGAGGACCAATGCACGACGGCCAACCCGCGGATGCCGCTGGTGACGGAGCTTGCCGACGTGTACCGCAAAGCGTTCTACGGCAAATTTGAATAACCGTTAATACCAATTGATAGGAGGTCACAAACATGGCGATTGAGGAAAAAGACATCGCGATCCAGGCCGGCAAAGCCGGCTCCTGGAAAGGGTTTAAAGGCGGCAAGTGGGAAAAAGCAGTCGACGTCAAGGATTTTATCGATAAGAACGTGGCTCCGTATCTGGGATCGGGTTCCTTCCTGGCGGGCCCGACCGAAGCGACAACCGAGCTGTGGCGCATCGTCAGCGAGCTGACGCGCCGTGAGCGGGAAAACGGCGGCGTCCTGGATGTGGATGTGAACACCGTATCCACGATCACTTCCCATGCGCCGGGTTACATCGCGAAGGATAAAGAAAAAATCGTCGGCGTTCAGACCGATGCGCCGTTCAAGCGTTCCGTGCAGCCGTTCGGCGGAATCCGCATGGTCGTCGACGCCTGCGAAGCTTACGGCTTCAAGCTGCCCGAGGAGCTTGTCCGCCTCTTCACGGACATCCGCAAAACGCACAACCAGGGCGTGTTCGACGCCTACACGACCGAGATGAAAACCGCCCGCAAGGCGGGCATCATCACAGGTCTGCCTGATGCGTACGGCCGCGGGCGGATCATCGGGGACTACCGGCGCGTCGCGCTGTACGGCGTTGACCGCCTGATCGAAGCGAAGCGCGCCGATCTGGTGCAGCTCGAGGTCGATGCGATCACCGAGGATGTCATCCGGCTGCGCGAAGAGCTGTCCGAGCAAATTCGCAGCCTCGGCGAGCTGAAGCAGATGGCGAAGTCCTACGGCTTCGACATTTCACGGCCTGCCGCCAGCGCGGCGGAAGCCGTGCAGTGGCTGTACTTCGCCTATCTGGCCGCCATCAAGGAGCAGAACGGCGCGGCGATGAGCCTTGGCCGCGTATCCAGCTTCCTCGATATTTATATCGAGCGCGATTTGCAGGAAGGCGTGCTGACGGAAGAGCAGGCGCAGGAACTGATCGACCATTTCGTCATGAAACTGCGCATCGTGAAGTTTCTCCGCACCCCGGATTACAACGAGCTGTTCAGCGGAGACCCGACTTGGGTAACGGAATCGATCGGCGGGATGGGGCTGGACGGAAGGACGCGAGTGACGAAAAACTCCTTCCGCTTCCTGCATACTCTGTACAATCTGGGACCGGCGCCTGAGCCGAACTTGACCGTACTGTGGTCGACGCAGCTGCCGGAAGGTTTCAAAGCTTACTGCGCCAAAGTATCGGCGGAGACCAGCTCGATCCAGTACGAGAACGACGATCTGATGCGTCCTTACTATGGTGATGACTACGGGATCGCCTGCTGCGTATCAGCGATGCGTATCGGCAAGCAGATGCAGTTTTTCGGAGCGCGCGCCAATCTGGCTAAAGCGCTGCTGTATGCGATCAACGGCGGCGTGGACGAGAAGCTGGGCATTCAGGTCGGACCGCAGGCGGCGCCTGTCCTGTCCGATGTGCTGAGCTATGAGGAAGTCGCGCCCAAATTCGACCAGGTGATGGAATGGCTGGCCAAGCTGTACATGAACACGCTCAACGTCATCCACTACATGCACGATAAATATTGCTACGAACGGCTGGAAATGGCGCTGCACGACCGCGAAATTTTGCGCACGATGGCTTGCGGCATCGCGGGATTGTCCGTCGTCGCGGACTCGCTCAGCGCGATCAAATATGCGCGGGTGCGGCCGATCCGCAACGAGCGCGGCATTGCCGTCGATTTCGAGATCGAAGGCGAATATCCGCAGTACGGCAATAACGACCCGCGGGTCGACGAGATCGCCGTGCAGCTTGCCGAAACGTTCATGAACAAGCTGCGCAAACATAAGGCGTACCGCGACGCTCTGCCGACGATGTCCGTGCTGACGATTACGTCGAACGTCGTCTACGGCAAAAAAACCGGCAGCACGCCGGACGGCCGCAAAGCCGGCGAACCGTTCGCGCCGGGCGCCAATCCGATGCACGGACGCGACCGCAAAGGCGCGCTGGCCTCGCTCGCTTCCGTGGCGAAAATTCCTTACGAGCACTGCCTGGACGGCATCTCGAACACCTTCTCGATCGTGCCGAAGGCGCTCGGCCGCGAAGACGAAGCGCGGATCGCCAATCTCGTTGCCATGATGGATGGCTACATGGCCAGCGGAGGGCATCATCTGAACGTCAACGTGTTCGACCGGGCGCAGCTGCTGGACGCCATGGAGCATCCGGAGCAGTATCCGCAGCTGACCATTCGCGTATCCGGGTATGCGGTCAACTTCATTAAGCTGACCCGCGAGCAGCAGCTCGACGTCATTCACCGCACGTTCCACGGCACGATGTAAATTTTAGACCAAGAGAGGAGCGCAGAGCCGATGAAAGGACGCATCCATTCCTTCGACACCTTTGGCACCGTTGACGGGCCAGGCATCCGCTTTGTTCTGTTCATGCAGGGCTGCGCGCTGCAGTGCAAATACTGTCACAATCCCGATTCCTGGGATATGCATGCAGGCAGACAGATGGACGTAGAGGAAATCATGCAGGAAATTGAGCCGTATTTGGAATATTACCGGCGTTCGGGCGGAGGCATTACGGTGACGGGCGGGGAGCCTACTTTGCAGGCTCCCTTCCTCGCCCGATTGTTTGCCGAGATCAAGCGGCAGTGGGGGCTGCACACCGTTCTGGACAGCAACGGCTTTTGCGAGCCGGGACACGCAGAGGAACTGCTTGCGGCAACGGATCTGGTGCTGCTCGATTTGAAGCAAATTCATCCTGACAAACATATTTCGCTGACCGCGCAGCCTAACGACCGGATCAAGCGGTTCGCCTATCATCTGAGCGAGATGAATAAACCGATGTGGATCCGTCACGTGCTCGTCCCCGGCTGGACGGACGATTACCAGGACCTGCTTGAGCTTGGGGCGTTCATCGGCTCGCTGCGGGGCGTGGAAAAGCTGGAGCTGCTGCCCTATCACCGCATGGGCGTCTACAAGTGGCAGCAGATGGGCAAGGCATACCCGCTGGAGCATGTTCAGCCGCCCACCGACCGGGAAATTGCCAGAGCAAGGTCAATTATTGAGCTTGGAATCAGCATGCAGCAGTCTCATACAGCCCAACAATAAAAATAAGCAGCCGCCGATTCGTTAACGTTTCGGTGGGCTGCTTATTTTTTATAAAGCTTCAGCGTCACAGCAAGTATTCCTCCTGAAGCCCGATGCGGTGCAGGTAGTCCAGATGGCCGTCCGTCTGCTCCGGCGCGGCATCATTTCCGGCTCCGGCGGCAGGCTGACGGTTTCTTTGAATGCCTCCCGCTTTTTCAGCCAATACGGCTCCGCACTCACAGCAAAATTCGTCGCGCAGCATTTCATAGGCATCGGGTTGTGTCGTTTTCATATGAATCACTCCTTGTCCGGTTTCTACTTTAACTATACCTTGCACGTCCGAATAAGTATGTGATTATTTTCACAAGTGAAGAGAAATTTTTTGTGCCGTGCCAAAAAGGCTTGTGTCGATGAAGCCCACAAGCCTGAAGAGCGAAGGGGGGTGACCGCCGTTATGCGGCAGCACTACAACGCGCGCACCCGGGTATCGCGTGCAGTTGCCGGCAAATGTACCATGGCAGCCGCCGCTGGCGAAGCGGCTCGGAAGCCCGCAACCCCCCGCAGCCCCTATAGATCCCGTAACCCCCACAGAAGCCACAGAAGCCACAGAACCCCGCAACCCCTACCCCCTCGCAAAAACCTACACCTCTCGCCGATCGCCGCAATCTGCCTGACTGCGCGAAGAAAACCTGCAAAAATACATCTTTTTGCTCGTTGCTACGCCGCCACGAGAAAATTCCTGCAATTGTGCAGGCTTTTCGTCACAAACAGGGGCTCAGGGTCATTTTCATCGAAAATCCCTGCACTTTTGCAGGTTTTTCGCCAAAATGAACCACTAACGCAGAAAAAACCTGCACTTTTGCAGGTTTTCTCTCGGCCAAGCCGGCCAAAGCCCAAGCCGCTTCGCGCACCTTCTGTGTAGCACCGCAGCCTGCGCGGAAGGAGGTGCCGCGTTGGGAAAGAGCGGCCCCTCCAATAATCCAAAAAATGGGGCGGTTTTTTGAGGCTTTTTGAGGCTGTACCCACGCTTGTGCCCGCGCAGCCAGCCCCTCTTCCTCTGTCACCTCAAACGTAATCTGCTGCATTTTCTCAAAAAGCGGTCCATTTGGGAGAAGCCTGCGTTTGTGCAGGAATTATCCGTCGGAGAAACCGTGGGAGACGAGAGGTTTCCCGGCTGTTGAGAAAGTCCAAAGGATTGCCGCTTTGATCGCTCCCCATATCCAAGAGGCGCAGTCTGCTTATCTCTTCCTCTGCAAATCGCGCAGTTCGCGCCAGCCGATGATGCGGATTCCCTCTTTTCGTATCGTCTCCTGTACATCCGGGTCGAGGAACACGTCGTATTCAAAACGCCGGTATGCCCACGTATCTGTTATCGCTTTCAGCTCATCCGTATCGAGGGAAGGGTGGAACAGCAGCTCCGTCACGCCGGGCCTGATGCTTTTGATCAGATCGACGGCCGTCTTCTTGACGGTTTCGTAGCCCACTTTTTCCGGGTAGTAAAAAGGCAGCATGAGCACTTCGTTCGGATGGACAATTCCTTTCTCTTTCGCTTTTTGCGCGACGCTTGCCACATTGGCAGCCGGCACCTCAAAACGGGGAGGACCAGCCATAAAACGGAACGGCAAGTCATACTTTTCGGCCAGCTCCAAATACAGGTCCAAATGGTAATGCAGCGTTCCCATATGAGTGTCCAGATGGGTAGGATCCACGCCTAAGCGAATGGCCGTCTCGATTTGAGCGACGAGCTCTTCCCTGATTTGTTCCAGGTCCGCATGTATGACGTAAGTGGGATCAGCCGGAAAATGCCCGTAATCGTCAACGAGCGTGTCTACGTTACCGCTGCGCGATACGGGTCCCCATTTGTACGAGGGCCATTCGCTTGTCAATGTCAAGTGAATGCCTACGTCGAGAGCGGGTCTGCTTGCAGCGGCGCGAGCCGCTTCCAATGCCCATGGGCAGGGTACCATGAGCGTCGCAGAGGAAATCGCCCGCTGTTCCAGCAAATGCAGCACCGCCCGGTTGGTTGAATGACACATTCCAAAATCGTCCGCGTGCAAAATGAGATATCGTTCCGTTTGCAATGAATCCAAATTGGCCATATGATTCCTCCTCCTGACATTCCGTAATAACTTCCACTATAATACAAAAATAACGATCCCGCAGCATCCAGTTTTTTTTTCTGATGTGAGGAATCGCACAGCGGAAACGGGCGAGCCGGTTTACTATGAAATTAGGAACCAACTGCATGATCATGGAGGGATCGCATATGACGCTTAAGTCTACCGGCTACAAACTGGGAATGGCCTCAACGAATCCGAATAAACTGAGCTTTGCCGTGGAGCGCTGGAAAGATGAGCATCATCGTTTGCGGGCCAAGATCAAAATTTTGGAAACGCATGCCAAAGAGATCGGCCTGATGGATAACGCGGAGCAACGTCTTGATATACTTTCAAAATTGAAGCAAAGCACGGCCGGATTTATGACGGAACTGAAGCGGCACGCCGAATGGGAGGATAAGGAGTTTTTTGCCTTTCTTATCGAGTACATGAGGCGCGATCCCGTTCCTACCATAATGCCTTCCTTTTGGGTATTGGAAAGGGACCATGAGCTTGCCGATTCGTTTTTTCAGTCGTTTCACGAGTCGGTAGGCCAACTGCTCGCCCGCAAAAACACAAGAAAAGATCAAGCGGTGGAGGCGGCCTCCCATTTGCTGCAGGCGTGCCTTATTTTAAACGACCATTTGACGATGGAAGAACAGCTTGTACTGCCTTTGACGGAAGAAGTTTTCACGGATTTAGACTACTTTTTCTCATAGGAGGATGAGAGCGATGAAACTGATCGTCCACGGAAAAAACTTGCAGGTGACTCCGGCTTTATACGAATACGCCGAGCGGAAGCTGGGCCCTCTGGGCTCCTGGTTCGATGAAACGTGCGAGCTGCATGCAGCGCTGTCCGTACAAGGGCATAAGCTGCAGCATGTAGTCGAGGTGACTGTCGCCTGCCATGGCTTGACGCTGAGAGCGGAAGAACGGCGCGAAGATATGTACGCTTCCCTCGATCTGGTTGCTGACAAACTGGAGCGGAAAATCCGCAAGCTCAGAGAGAAGCTGAGATACCGCGTTCGCCATCAGGGGGGATTGAAAGACCTGGCTGTCGTATCGGGGGCGCAGGAGCCGGAGAAAGAGCCGTTTGAAGTTGCCCGGGTGAAGACCGTTACCGTCAAGCCGGTCGATATCGAGGAAGCTATTTTGCAGATGAACCTGCTGGATCATAATTTCCACCTCTTCTTCAACCGCGACTCCAACAAAACGGAGCTTGTGTACAGACGCAATGACGGGTCCTATGGACTGATTACGACAACCTGACATAGAGCACGGCATTCCATATTAAAGGCTATTCCCTAGGCGGTTGAACAAGCCGCTTCAGGGGATGGCCTGTTTTGTTTTCCAATTGTTTCAAAAGGGAGACGTACTTCTTCTAAAAGAGCGGAATAAGCTTTATAATTGATTCCATGTACGGCTTGCCGCAAAGGAGGAGCGAAGTTGGAGACAGAACAGGCAAAGGATATAAAAGATTACAGCGCGCGTTTAAACCGTTTGGTGGATGATTTTGAGACGCACATTCATAAAAGTTTGAATGATGAGTATATAAAGTCAACCAAATGGTCCGATAAGCTGGCGGACAACATTGCTGAATTCGGCGGAAGCTGGAAATTTATCAACGTATTTTTTGCAGTATTGGTGTTATGGATTATCGTCAATTCCCTTTCCTTCACTAAAGCGATTCATTTCGACGAATTTCCGTTTATTTTATTAAATTTGGTCCTGTCTTTTCTCGCAGGATTTCAGGCGCCGATCATTATGATGAGCCAAAACAGGCAAGCCGCAAGGGACAAGCGGGAAGCCGTCATTGATTTTGCCATCAACTACAAGGCGGAGATGGAAATTGACGACATGCAAGGGCATTTGCATAGGCTTGAGGCGGATTTTGCCGAGTTTAGAGCTGAAGTCAGAAATGAGCTGGCGGAAATCAAAGAGCTGCTGAAAAACAGGCCGGCAAGCGAAGAAAGCGGCTGCTGAATTGAGCAATTCGACCGTTCTTGTGGAACGGTCTTTTTTTCATGTCTTTTTCCTGACGGAATAGTGGTGGAAAATGGCCCGGTTCAGCCGGTCCAAATCCGGCTCGATCAGCGGGCGGCTGAGCCGTCTCACCCATGCCTGGGACAGCATCCAGGTCAGGACGCCCGCTGCGAGCAGCACAAGCGCAACGTGCAGCGGTCCGCTGACGTAGGCATAGATGCCGGTGGCGATCGCTGTTTTGATCGCGAGCCCCTGCAAAAGAAACACGTACCCCGTGTGCGGGCCCCAGGAAGTGAGGATGCTCCGCATCCGCGGCACAAAACTTAGAAAGCAGACGGAAGCTGCGATCTGGAGCGCGTAAATGCCCAGGCGATAAGCGCCGGCGGCCCAGCCTGCCGCATTTAATTGGCTGTACGTAAAGCTGCTGTAGAGCCATTTGGGATCAAGCGGAACGGCATACAGGGCGATGGCGATCGCTCCAGCCGCAACAATGCCCGGCCCTCGGAGGGCGCGGATTTTCGCCGGCCACTCCCCGTCAAAGCGGAAGTAATAGCCGGCCAGAAAGAACGGGAAGAAAACCAAAGTTCTCGAAAAGCTGAGAATAGCGCCCGAAAAAGGCAAATAACCCGCCAATATCCCGATCGCAAAGGCCGCCGCCAGCGGGTGTTTGAACGAAACGAAAACCCGCAGCAGCAGACGCCAGCAAAGATGGCTGAACAAAAACCACAGCAGCGAGTACGGAATAAAAAACGAGTACCGGATGCCGGGAGCGTGAAACACGAGCACATCCATCAACGAGTAAATGCTTTGGAATACAAGATACTGGTGAAAAATCGTCCTCAGGCTTTTTAAGCCGCTGCCGTCGAACCGAAAGCCTTTTGCAAAATAGCCCATCGCAAACACGAACATCGGTATATGAAAAGTGTAAATCGACAAATACAGCGTATTTACTGCTCTATTTTGATCAATAAGCGGTTCGAGGCAGTTGGCGATTACAACGAGCAGGATCAGCAAAAATTTGGCGTTCAGCATAAAAGTGTCCGACGCTTCTTTGCCTGCGTTATCCATATTAGTTCCCTCCGTCAGCATAGATGTCTTCCAAAACTAGACTAAATCCGCAGCCGAAATGCAGCTATGATAAAAGTCACGAGATAGTCAAATCCGGTGTGACTTGCTTCACAGAGCATCAGACAGCGGAAACGGTATGATGGAGGTGTAACTTGACGCGACGCATTGAAGGAGGTTTTACCATGGTTATCGATATGAGTGCTCCGATGCCGCAGCTTCAACAGTTCATCGCCGAGCACGAAGCGTTGAAAAAAGAAGTGGATGCCGTTCAGGATAAAGCGGATCTGATGGTCAGCCAGCTCGGCACCGAGCGCTGCAGGATGCTGCTGGAAGAAATCCGGGCGGAGATGGCGGTTATTTTGCGCCAGCTTAAGGAGCACGAAGTTTGGGAGGGCTGCGTATCCCGGGAAACAGGTCCGGCATTGGCGACGACCAAATGGGTTTTGGAAGAAGACCATAAACTGGCGGAACGGTTTGTCAAATCATTTATTCACGCAGCGGACAACTGCTGCACATCCGATATTAAACAGCTGACCGAGGCGGCTTCCCTTCTGAGCGTGGCTTGCTCGGTTTTGGCGGATCATCTGGTTTCGGAAGAGGAGCTGTTCCAGGGCTACCTCGAAGAACGGCATTGAACACCGCCTGCCGGAACTGCTGGACCAGTTCGTTAGTGCTGGGAACCTGCGGACCATAACGCAGACTAATCTGTCGTCCTGTACGAACTACTAGCTGGAACTGGACGCATCCAGTTGGCGATGAGCGAAAAGCCTGCAAAAGTGCAGCCTTTTGCTCGTTGATTCGCTTGCAGCGAAATATTCCTGCAAAAGTACAGTTTTTTTTCGCCGATGGGTGGGCTCAAGCCCCTCAAAATTAAAAATTCCTGCACAATTGCAGGAATTTCCCCAAAACAAGCCGCTTGCAGCGAAAAAGCCTGCACTTTTGCAGGCTTTTTCGCTGCAAACGGCGTTGCGGTCAGCATTGTGGTATGCTCTGCACTCGGCCCAGCCGCTCAACGAAAAGCCGCGCCGTCTTCCGCGGCAGCACGCCAGATATGGCTTCGCGCCCATATCTTTTCGCCCTGCGCGCAGCACCCCGCGCGCGGTATTGCGCTGCATGACGGCGATTGCGCCGTCTTCCGCGGCAGCACGCCAGATATGGCTTCGCGCCCATATCTTTTCGCCCTGCGCGCAGCACCCCGCGCGCGGTGTTGCGCTGCATGACGGCGATTGAGCCGTCTTCCGCGGCAGCACGCCAGATATGGCTTCGCGCCCATATCTTTTCGCACTGCGCGCAGCTCCCCGCGCGCGGTGTTCCGCTGCATGACGGCGGCCGGTCGACCGCGCCGGAAGACGCCCCTACGCCGGGCAAGCCGGCGAGAGCGGCTGCGCTACATCCGGCAAATTTCCGCCGGGCAGTTCTCGCAGTGGCATATATCCTGCAGGTAGGCCAAATCTTTGATGACGATGAGGCCGTTCTGAAACTCGACGGCTTCTTCTTTTCGCATATCGCTGAGCATCCGGTTAACGCTTTCCCGGGTCGCTCCGATCATATCAGCCAGCTCCGTATTGTTGATTCTGTAGTCGATCCGCGTATGTTCCCCTTGCGGCACGCCGTAGGAATTGCTGAGCCGGATGAGCAGCGAGCAAAGGGCGCCGGGCTTGCCGTACATCAGCAAATCGCGAAACTTCGTTTCGGTCATCCGGTGCATGAGCCCCATCCATTTCATGAACTCGACGGCCAAATCCCCGTGCTGCCACAGCACAACTTCCAGATCTTTGCGCTGGATCATGCCGATCTCGCTGTTTTCCGTAACCTCTGCGCTGAAGCTGTGCATCGAATCGCGGAACGGGTCCATCTGGCCGAACAGATCGCCGGCTTGATGCAAATACAGAATGAAGCTTTTGCCCGTGTCCGACAGCTTCGTAATGCGCACGCCGCCTTTTTTCACAAAATAAAGCTTATCCGCGGTTTCACCCTCCCAGAACAAATAGTCCCCTTTATTGGCGTGTCTCGTATACATGATGCTTTGCAGCCTCTCGAAGTTTTCCTCCGAAAAAAATTGCGCTATCCCTTTACCGGCCCGGCTTTCGGTTCCGACCCCTGCTCCCGTTCCCCCACATGTCATCGTTCCCGCTTTTTTGCATCCGCCCGTCACTTGCTTTTCCGTGCAATTCGTCATCATTTCGCCGCCTCCTCGATTATGTTTCGCTTACATTTATCATAGCGCAGCAGACCGTTTTTGATTATCGGGGGTTACGCTGATCTTTTCGGAAAAATCCCCCTAAAAGTTTGTGAGAAACATCACAGCATCACGCTTTGAAACTGCTCTGAGGCGGAGGAACGGCCGCAAGCGCCGGGAAAATCCCTGAGAACGATTTCGGGGTTTTCCCTGACATACAAGTTCTCTGCAAACGGCTACAATTAAGAGTAAAACATTGTGCCCGGTTGAGCATGAAAAAATGGGAGGTGGTCCGTCATGACAGCAGAGGCAAGCATCCTGCATGTGTTAGAGCGCTTGCGCAGCCTGACTTCAAGCGATTTTATCGCGTGGGCTCCCGTAACGGGACAGCTGAAGTCCATCCGTTGGAAATATGCACTGGGCAGCCGGAACGACCGCATACAGCATATGCGGATCAAAAAAGGATACGGCCTGGCCGGAACGGCCGTCAAGCTGGAAAGAATGATCAGCCTTGACGATACGCATTCGGATGCGGACCGGTTAAGGCAGCATTGCCCGGTCATGTTGGCCGAGCATTTGCATACCGCTGCGGCGATTCCGGTCAAGCACAGCGCTGTGCTGACGGGCTTGCTCTATATCGGGAAGCGCACGCCGCCAGGGTACCGGGAGGAAGAACTGAATGAGGTCAGCAGCATGCTGCACAGCATGATGGGCGAAACGAATCAGTGAATTCCCTGATGGGAGCTCCATTTTCTGCTACAATAGTAGAGAAGACTCGGGAGGAGGACGGACATGCCGAAAATTTTGGTCGTTGACGATCACGCTGTTGTGAGATCGGGTCTTATGATGCTGCTGGACGGCAAGCATCAAATGGAAGTGATCGGCGAAGCGGCGGACGGGGATGAAGGCATCCGGGCCGCGCAGCGCCTGCAGCCGGACGTTATCCTGATGGATTTGAACATGCCGCACGGCAAAGACGGGCTGACCGCGACAGCCGAGCTGAAAAAATTGATGCCGCAAGTCGCCGTGCTGATTTTGACCATGCATGACGATGACGAATATTTATTCCGGGCCATTCATGCCGGCGCATCGGGCTATATTCTCAAAAGCGCCCCGCACGAAGAGCTGCTGAACGCGATACGTTCGGTTTCGGAAGGCAACGCTTATTTGTACCCGACCGCTACGAAAAGGCTGATGAGCGAGTATATCGACAAACTCAAGCACGGCGAGAACGGCGGCACGTACGAGTCCCTTTCGGAACGCGAGAGAGAGGTGCTGGCTTTGATTGCCAAAGGCTATTCCAACAAGGAAATTGCCGAGCAGCTTATCATCAGCGTGAAGACGGTGGAAACCCACAAGAGCAATGTCATGGAAAAGCTGGGCCTGAAAACGAGGCCGGAGCTGGTGAAATTCGCTTTGAAGAAAGGGCTGTTGAACTTTGAATAACGAGCGAAATGAGCAGCGGCAGACGGCTATAGGGGAAAATGTGCCGGATATTTTGGCCCGGTTGGACGAACAAATCGCCGATCCTTCTTTTCAGGAGGAGGTCAGACAGTCGCTAGAGCAGTTGGCCGATGTGAAATTCGCCCTTGACGAGTCCTCCATCGTTGCCATAACCGACCATAAAGGAAGCATTCAGTATGTGAACGAGAAGTTTTGCGAGATTTCCAAATTTTCGCGTTCCGAGCTGCTGGGGCGGGATCACCGGATCATCAATTCCGGGTATCACGGCAAGGAATTTATGGCCGATCTGTGGAAAACGATTTCCTCGGGCCAAATATGGCGCGGAGACATAAAAAACAAGGCCAAGGATGGATCGTATTATTGGGTGAATACGACGATTGTGCCGTTTCTCGATCGGGAGGGCAAGCCCTACCGGTATTTGGCGATTCGCAGCGAAATGACCCGGCAAAAGAAAGCGGAGGAAGAGCTCCAGCTGATGATGACGCAGGTGATGCAGATTCAGGAGGAGGAGCGACGGAGATTTTCCCGCGAACTGCACGACGGCGTGGGTCAAAGCCTCTTCTCTCTGCTGATCCAAATGGACCGGCTGATCGGTGAAGACGCGAACCCCGAGCTGGGCAAAATCCGCCAAACCGTCTCCAATATTATCGAGGAGGTCCGCGATTTGGCCTGGGAGCTGCGCCCGTCCGTTTTGGACGATCTTGGCGTGCTTCCCGCGCTCAGAACCTACATCGACAATTACACGGAGCATTATGGCATCCGCGTCCAATTAACGAGCAACTTGCGCAAGCGGCTGGGCGCGCTGGAGGAAACCGCGATTTACCGCGTGATCCAGGAAGCGCTCACGAATATCGCCAAATATGCGGACGTGTCCGAAGCGCAGGTCGAGGTCCGCGACCACGACGCTTATGTGGAAGCGCGCATTGTGGACGAGGGCAAAGGCTTTATCCGCAACCGCGGCTCCAAAGGAGTCGGCTTGTTCAGCATGGAAGAAAGGGCCAAAAGCATCGGCGGACAGCTGACAATCAGCTCGGCCGCAGGGAACGGGACGGCGATTACGCTGATTGTGCCCAAAAGGTAAGCAAGGGTACATGTCCCGGAGTGAGAAGCGGCGCTTATGAAGCTGTCTCAGGAGACACTTTGTTAGGACTAGGGGAACCAGAGGGGACCCTAACCTAGGGGGACAGCCGCTTTTTCCGGGTGCGAGCCTGTCCTGGCGCAGGTCGTGGAACTGCGAAGCTGGGCAGGAAGCAGCTTGATAGGGAGAAAACCTGCGAAAGTGCAGGTTTTTCCTGATAAATTCGTTTATTTTGGCGAAAAGCCTGCAAAAGTGCAGAAATTTTCGCTGAAAGTGAATCTGAGTCCATGTGTTTGGCGATAAGCCTGCACTTTTGCAGCAATTTTTCGTAGCCAGCGATCAAGGACGCAAAATCATGTATTTTTGCAGTTTTTTTTCGCGCAGTCAGGCAGATTGTGGCGCTCACCTCTGACGCGGGGGTTTTTGGGCAGCTTGAGAAATAGGAATAGTTCTGGAAGCCGATTTTTCTGTCAGCTCATAGTTTCGGTAACGACCGTCCTTAAGTACGGGATTCCCGTGGCAGCGGCGGGAGTCCGTATCCTTTTTTCTTGTCTATGATTGTGATAATTTTCACATACTATGGCGCGCTTTTTTTCTATACTGAGGTCGAGAAAGCTTCGTTGGAGGTGCGTGCGGTATGGGGTTTGCGAAGCCTGAGACCATTTGGGAATATGCTGCAGCCGCCGGCGAAAAGAAGGCGCATATGAGCCTGGGACGCCAGCTCTCGCTCGGTTTTTTGGGAGGAGCCTACATTTCGCTCGGCTTTTTGCTTTACATCAGGGTAAGTGCCGCGTTTCCGCCTTTGTGGAGCGGGGTCGGCGGATTAATGGGGGCCGCGCTGTTTCCTCTCGGGCTGATTCTTACCTTGCTTGGCGGCGGCGAGCTGCTGACGGGCAACATGATGGCGGTACCCGCCGCTTACCTGGCCAAGCGGATAAGCTTGAGGAGCGCGGCCTGGAATGTGGCCGTCATTACGGTGGCGAACTTTGCCGGAGCGCTGTTCGTCGCCTACGCGTTCGGGCATTTGGCGGGATTGACCGAACAGGGGGTTTTTGTCCAAAAGCTGGCCCAATTGGCGCATGTCAAAACGGAAGAGCCGTTTGTGGCCGCACTGCTGTCGGGGATCGGCTGCAATTGGCTCGTCGCCCTTGCGGTTTGGCTGTCCTACGGCGCCGAGGACGGCGCGGGTAAAATAGGCGGCATCTGGTTTCCGACGATGGCGTTTGTGGCGATCGGGTTTCAGCATGTGGTGGCGAACATGTTTGTGATCCCAGCCGCGATCTTCGCCGGGCAGTCGAACTGGAGCGCTTATGCGAGCAATTTTGCGCCCGTTTTTTTGGGCAACCTGATCGGCGGAGCTTTGTTTGTAGCGGGAATATACGGACTGGCTTACCGAAAGGAAACAACAGGCGGCAGCGCCGCCGCCGATTTTACGACAATTAGCGAACCGGGGAGGAAGGAAGCATGAAGGACGAACTGCTGCATCCGGCCGATCAAATTTTGATGATGATGGAACGAATTTACGGGTACGGGATGACGACGACCTCGGGAGGAAACATTTCCATTCTCGACGATAACGGCGATATGTGGATTACGCCTGCCGGCATTGACAAGGGTGAGCTGAGCCGCCGCGACATTGTATGCGTAAAGCCCGACGGAACCGTAGTCGGACACCATAAGCCTTCGAGCGAGTACCCGTTCCACAAGCTTATTTACCGCAAAAGAAACGATCTCAGGGCGGTCGTTCACGCTCACCCGCCTGCGCTCGTCGCATTCAGCATCGTGCGAAAAATTCCGAATCTTTACGTGCTGCCGAGCGATCATCTGATTTGCGGCAAAGTAGGGATGGCGGCCTACGGCCTGCCCGGCAGCGAACGGCTGGGGGAAAACATTGCGGCTGTTTTCGAGCAGGGGATAAACACCGTAATGCTTGAAAATCACGGCGTTGTCGTCGGCGGACGGACGCTGTTCGAGGCGTTCATGGCTTTTGAGACGCTTGATTACTGCGCCAGACTGGAAATTAACGCGCGGCGGATCGGAACGCTGCAAACTTTGGCTCCGGAGCAGCTCGGGACGAAACCTGCCGCGTCCATCCCGGACTTCGTTCCCGGCCGCTGCACGACAAAAGAAAAAGAAATCCGCCGCGACATGTGCAAGTTCATCCAGCGCGCCTACGATCAGAAACTGTTCACCAGCACCCAGGGAACATTCTCCCAGCGGATCGACGAGCGTTCGTTCGTCATTACGCCGTACAACCGGGACCGCAAATACCTGGAAGCCGAAGACCTCGTCAAAATCGAAGACGGGCGCAAGGAGGCCGGCAAAGTCCCGAGCCGTTCCGTGCTGCTGCACCAGTATATATATGAAATGCAGCCGCATATCGAATCGATCATTATGGCCCATCCGCCCCATATTATGGCGTTTGCCGTCACGGATGCGAAACTGGATTCGAGAACGATTCCCGAGAGCTATATTTTGCTCAGGGGGCTGCCCAAACTGCCGTTCGGCGCGACGTTCCTATCTCCCCGGGAGACTGCCGCAATGTTCACGAAGGAGGTTCCGGTCGTCATAGCGGAGAACGATTGCGTCATCGCCACCGGGCACAGCCTGCTGCACGCCTTCGACCGGCTCGAAGTGGCGGAGTACAGCGCCAAAGCCGTCATCGCCACCGAATGTCTGGGATCTATCATCCCGATCGATTCCGGAAAAATCAGGGAGATTGAGGAAGCCTTCCGGCTGTAGGCGCTGCCCGGCAGCGGCGATTTCCTTCTTTTTTGGCCTGCCGCCGCATAAAGTGGTAGTAATGACAAGCAGGCTAAGGGGGGAATCGGATGCTGCGAAGACGGCGGTGGAGAAGCAGGCCGACGGGCAAAGTAAGCCGCAAAAAGGTGCTGCTCATCGGGCTTCTCATCTTTGTCTTGTTTGCCGTTCAATCGTTCGCGTTCGTGGAGCGCAATTTGCGTCCTCCGCTGATGAATTTGGCCAAGGTGCGCATCAAGCAAATCGCGACGGAATCGATCAACAGCGCAATCGCGGAAAACGTTGCAAGGAAGGTGAACGCCGAGCAGCTGATGGATTGGAAAACGGATAAAAACGGGAAAATTACCGGGTTTATGCTGAATTACGCCGAACATATGCGGATTACTTCAGAGACGGTCAACACCGTGCAGAGCGAGCTGAAAAATCTTCGCTCCGTTTCGGAGCACATCCCGCTCGGGATGGCGATGAACAGCGCCGTCCTGGCGTCTTTCGGTCCGGACGTTCCGATCCGCCTGCTGCCTGTCGGCAGCGTGAAGGTGGATTTGAACACGCGCTCGCAAAACGCAGGCATCAACATGGTGCTGTTCGAGGTGTATGTGCGGATCATTGCCGAGGTGTCCGTCATTATTCCGTTCGACTCGGATTCGGAAATCGTCGAAACGGAAATTCCGATTTCCTACTCGCTGGTCGTCGGCGATGTGCCGACCTACTATTTTGACAACAAAGGCAACCCGGTTGGCAGCAGCAAAGATGCCGTTCCTCCGAATTTGTCGCTCCCCGTCCAGCCGCAGTCGGGCGCAGCCGTCCCGAAGGCCGATGTACCGGCGTCCGCCGACAAAAAAGAGGAGCAGTCCGAGCCCTCGTCCCACTAAGGACGATCAGCCCGGACTGCCGTTTTACTTGCTTTGCAAGCGGGCGCTCTCTTCCCGCTCCCATTTGCGCAAGTACGGATACGGGTCGAAGCTCCACTCGTTCAAGCCGTTATCGCGGTAAAGGCCGAAATGCAGGTGAGGCGGAAACTTGCCCGATGTGCCGGGTTTGCCGTAGCCGGAGCTGCCGACCCATCCGATCGGCTGCCCGGGCTTGACGATATCGCCCTCTTTGAGCCCTTTTTGGAAAGCGGACAGATGCGCGTAATAATGGTAAATGTTATCCACATCGCGGATTCCGATCCGCCAGCCGCCGTAAGGATTCCAGCCTTTTTCCTCGATAATGCCATAGCATGTGCTGCGTACCTGGACGCCGTGTCTGGCAAACAGGTCGGTGCCTTCATGAATCCGGTCGCCGCCCCAGCCCCGGCTTGCTCCCCAAGTGCTGCGATACGAATAATCGGCCTGCAAAGGAAGCGGGAACGCGTGCTCGTTCAAATCAAGCGTGCCAAAAGTGCTGTAAATCCGGGCAAACTGCTTGATTCGCTGCACGCTCAAAGTATTTTGATAATAATTCCACAAATTGATCTGCATATCGTCTTCGCGGGTCCCGTCCTTGCTGATGATGGCCGTCATCGAAGCGAGCACATCCATATCGTTATTGCGGTCGGCCGCGCCGTCGCCGGAGCCGTCCCGGCCATAGCCGTGAAACAGCGCGATCGAATGCGGATTCGTATCCTGCTGATCAGGGTTCAGCAAACCGCTCCATTCGGCTTCGGCAAAATAAATGTTTAACAGCCCTTGGCGCGCAGGCCTTTTGCGGGCGATATTCAAACTCCGCTCATATTGGTCGACGGCGGCCAAGTAAGTCCATGGGATGCCCGTGACAAGACTTGTTTTTTCGAATAATTCTTTGCGGTCCGCCGCGATTTTTTTCATGTCTTTTGAAGAAACGGGGGCCGCCGACTGTGCGGTTTGAACGCTTTGCGCCTGCAATTTATCCGCCTGCATGCCCGGTTCGGTTACGATGAGGAGGCAGCTGAGAACGAGAGCCCGCGGCCAAACATGTCTGCTTTTCATCTCTACCATCCTTCCTGGAATGTCAGTTCCTAGCATGCGCCAATCATGGAATTTTTATCACGAACGGTGAACAGTTTCGTACCGAGTTTCCAAAGGTGCCGTTTTTTGCTATGATGCGGGTAAGAGGTGAGAGAGGGTATGTTCAATCACAGGGAAGAGCATGTGGACGACGGCATGCTGCTGATTCAAGCCAATCTGGACGATATGAATCCCGAGTGGGTTTCTTATATTATGGACAAGCTGTTCGATACCGGGGCCAATGACGTGTATGTCATTCCGATTATTATGAAAAAAGGCAGGCCCGGCGTCATGCTGAACGTGCTTGTCGATGCGGGCGTGCTGGAGGCTGTCGAGGAGGTTATTTTCAGTGAAACGACGACGCTGGGCATTCGCTACATGCACGCTTCCTGCCATCGTCTGGCCAGAGAATTCCGACATGTACAGACCGCATGGGGGCCGTTGACCGTCAAGGTCGGCTACCATCAAGGCAAGCTGGTGCAGTATGCGCCGGAGTTCAAGGAATGCGAGCAGATCGCCAAGCGGCATAACGTGCCCTTGAAACGCGTGTACGACGAAGCGAGAAAACAGTTTATGGCCGAACATATAAACGCCTCCTCCTGACGTGCGGGAAGAGGCGTTTGCTATTAGGGTCACGCGCAGCGGAGCAGGCGGCCCATCGTTAATGTCTTTCGCTGCAAGTTCCGGTATGCCTGTGCTTGTGCAGCTCACCGGGAGCCGGAACGTGCGGATGGCTGTGGTCGTGCCCGTGAGTATGATGGTCATGGTGGTCATGGTGGTCATGATGGTCATGCCCATGATCGTGCTCATGATGCCCATGTCCGTGATCGTGACTGTGACCGTGCTCATGGTGCTCATGGTGAGAATGTCCATGCTCATGATGATGGTGATGATGATCCTCATGCGTATGCGCATGGCCGTGCTCATGAGCGAGATGCTCGTGCGTGATCTGCCACTTGCCGATAAAAGGATCGGCTTTGCCGACGACGACCCGCAGCACGTTCGGCTGTTTCGGCAAATCGCGGGTGCCCGCCCCGTACCCGATGGAATCTACGATCATCGGCGGGAAGCTCTTGGAGAACTCGTCCACGATGCCCGAAATGATGCCCGCGCCTGTAGGCGTCGTCAGCTCCAGGCTGTACGTCGTCGAGGCGATGGGCAGGCCGCGCATCATCTCCAGCGTAGCCGGGGCCGGCACGGGGTAGATGCCGTGGTCGATATGAATCGTGCCCGAGCCGAGCGGCACCGGGGACGCATAAATGCGCTCGATCTGCAGCGAGTCGATGGCCAGCGCGACGCCGACGATGTCGACGATGGAGTCAATGGCTCCGACTTCGTGAAAATGTACTTTTTCGACCGGAATTCCGTGTATTTTCGCTTCGGCAATGCCGATTTTTTCGAAGATCGCCAAGGCGAGAGCGGTCACCCGCTCATTGAAGCCGGCATGCCGAATGACGTGCGCGATTTCCGAATAATGGCGGTGATGCTTCGGCGGATGCTGCGGGTCGAGGATGACGTCGAGCTTCATCGCCGAAATGCCGCGCTTGACGACGCGCTTCCATTCCAGCGTGTAAGGCTCGAGCTTGATCTTGGTCAGCTCTTCCTCGATGTAAGCGCGATCCGCTCCCGCATCGACCAAAGCGCCCAGCGTCATATCGCCGCTGATGCCGGAGAAGCAGTCCAAATACAATATTCGCATAATAGGCTCTCCTGCCTTATGATTTTTTTGACATGTTTTTGTTGATGAGGCCGGCGTAGTACCCGGCTCCGAAGCCGTTGTCGATGTTGACGACGGAGATGCCCGGCGAGCAGGCGTTCAGCATCGACAACAGCGGCGCGACGCCGCCGAGATGCGCGCCGTAGCCGATGCTCGTCGGCACCGCGACGATCGGCTTCGCGACGAGCCCGCCGACGACGCTGGCGAGCGCGCCCTCCATGCCGGCGACGACGACAATCGCGTTGGCACCGCGAATGAGATCCAGCCGGCGGAACAGCCGGTGAATGCCGGCGACGCCGACGTCGAACACCCGTTCGACGTGGCTGCCCAGGCATTCCGCCGTAAGAGCGGCCTCCTCCGCTACGGGGAGGTCGGAGGTGCCTGCGCACACGACGGCGATGTAGCCGTCGTGGACCTTGAGCATCGGGCGCTTGAACCAAGTCAGCGCCCGTGCGGTTTCGTGGTAGCTGACGCCTTCCACGGCAGCGACGACATGGGCGGCTTTGGCCGCATCGACCCGCGTGGCGAGCACGCGGTCGGTGTGCTCCGTGAGCCGCCGGAAAATCGCCTCGAGCTGCTCGGCGGTCTTGCCTTCCCCGAAGATCACTTCGGGGAAGCCTGTCCGCTTCTCGCGCTCGATGTCAAGCTGGGCAAATCCAAGGTCCAGGGTGCCGGTTCCGCCAGCGGAACCGGTTCCGTCCTTGATGATTTGCCGCTTGGCTTCTTCTACGTCCAGATCGCCCGTCTGGACCAGCTTTAATATTTTTTCCAAATCCATCATAGGGACGCTTCTTTCACCTTTTCTTTCGTTTCCTTGGAAAGCACTTCGTTCATGCTTCCCGTGCGGTAGCCCTGGAGATCCAGCGTCACATAGGCGAAGCCCAGCTTGCTGAATTTCTCGTAAATGGCGTCGCGGTGCTCGAGCACTTTATGAATTTCGTCGGGCATGACTTCGATGCGGGCGATCTTGTCATGGTGTCTGACGCGCACCTGATAAAGGCCAAGCTGTATCAGGAAATGCTCGCCTTCGTCGAGCTGATCGATCTTCCACTTCTCGATGCGCGTTCCGTAAGGAATCCGCGAGGAGAGGCAGGCGAACGAAGGCTTGTTCCAGGTCGGAAGCCCAAGCTCTTTGGAAAGCTGCCTGATTTCGTCTTTGGTCAGCCCGGCTTCCTGGAGCGTGCTTCTTACTCCTTGCTCATTCTTGGCCTGAAGTCCGGGACGATAGTCGCCGAGATCGTCTACGTTCGAGCCGTCCAAAATATAAGGATAGCCTAATTGTTTGGCTAATTGCTGCAAATGTGAATACAGTCCCGTTTTGCAATGGTAGCAGCGGTCCGGATTGTTGGCGACGAAACTCGCATTTTCCAGCTCCTTGACCTCTGTTTTGTACAGTGGGACGCCTAATTGCTCCGCAAGCTCAACGGCTGCGTCAAATTCCCGTGTCGGGAACGTCTCGGACGCTGCGGTGACGGCGAGTACCTGATCGCCCAGCTCCTGTTTGGCGCGCTGCAGCACGAACGTGCTGTCCACGCCGCCCGAAAAAGCGACCAGCACGCGGCCCATGCCTTGCAAAATTTCCCCCAGGCGACGGTCCTTCGCGCGCGTTGCTTCTGTTATGCTCATCTTTCTTCCCTCCCACACAGCTCTGTTTCAAATTGCTCGGCCGGCTGTTTTGGTCATCCATCATAGTGTATCATAACTGGAAGTCAAAGTGGATTGTTTTGTCAAGCTTTCATGCTATAATGAGATCAAGCCGCGCCTGAACGCGGGAGTATGCCAAGCAGACGTCCGGACAGGATGAGAAACCATATAACAAAGGCGGGATACGGATGCCTACAAAACCTTTAGAGAGAAAACCAGACTGGCTCAAAATCAAACTTACAACCGGAGACAACTTCAAGGAAATCAAATCGATGATGCGTTCCAAGACGCTGCATACGGTTTGCGAGGAGGCGAAATGCCCGAATATTCACGAGTGCTGGGCGAACCGGACGGCTACGTTCATGATCCTCGGGGATATTTGCACGAGGGCTTGCCGCTTTTGCGCCGTGAAGACGGGGCTGCCGACGGAACTGGATCTGCAGGAACCGGAACGCGTGGCCGATGCCGCGCTGCAAATGGGGCTAAGGCACTGCGTCGTCACCTCGGTCGCCCGCGACGATTTGGAAGACGGCGGGGCGATGATTTTCGCCGAGACGATCAAGGCGGTACGCCGCAAAATGCCGCTGTGCTCCGTCGAAGTGCTCATTCCCGATTTTCTGGGCCGGGAAGCTTCGCTGGCTGCCGTGCTGGAAGCGAAGCCGGACATTTTGAACCATAACATTGAAACCGTAGAGCGCATGTCCGACCGGGTCCGTTCCAAGGCGAAATACCGCCGTTCTCTGGAGCTTCTCGAACGCTCCAAACGCATCGCTCCGGGCATTCCCACCAAATCGAGCATTATGCTCGGCGTCGGGGAAGAATGGGCGGAAGTGCTGCAGACGATGGACGATCTGCGCGCCGTCGGTTGCGACATTATGACGATCGGGCAGTATTTGCAGCCTTCGCCGACGCATTTGGAAGTCAAGCTATATTATACGCCGGAGCAGTTTGCCACGCTGAAGGAAGAAGGCATGCAACGAGGCTTCAAACATGTAGAGTCAGGCCCGCTGGTGAGAAGCTCCTACCATGCCCATGAGCAGGTTCAATCTGCTTCCGGATCTTAGAAAGGGGAATACGTTCCTGGCATGATCCACATAGCGAATAAAACATACGAGCTTGTTACCGACCACAAAAACGGCTGGAACTTCGAGGTATTCCGGGACCGGTTCAGCGAAGTGCTGGAGCGCTACGACTATATTGTCGGCGATTGGGGCTACAATCAATTGCGGCTGCGGGGCTTTTTTAAGGAAAATCACCCGAAAGCGACCAAGGAAAGCTCGATCGCTTCTTTGCAGGATTATTTAAACGAATATTGCAATTTCGGCTGCGCTTATTTTATTATCGAGAAAGTCAACGTCAAAAATCAGGCGGCTCAGGGAACGGCGGCAACGACAGTTTGAGCGCTGTGCTCCGAATTCAAGTAAACCTTGTGAAGGCAACCTCTTCCAAGGTTTACTTTTTTTTAACTTGTTATTGATTATTGGCGGCTTTCGTCTTATGCTTTGGTTAATATTAGGAAGCCTAATCGTGCACAATGATGAGGAGTACGAGTCATGAGGATGCCGCAGCAATTGCCTATCGAAAGCGTGATTCAAAAGGCCCCTGACGGGATTGGCATCGCCGATCTTGACGGCCGCTGGATATATGTCAATGAAGCGTTTTGCCGCTTTACCGGATATACGGAAAATGAACTGCTCGTTTTAACGTTTCAAAGCATTTCGCCGACAGAGGACCATGATTTTGAAACCGCCTGCATGGATGCCCTGCAAACGGGCGCCCGCAGCTCCTGCCGGTTTCACAAACGGTTCATACATAAAAAAGGGCATTCGATCGGTACGACGATCGACTTGTCTCTGCAAACCGGAGACGACCGGCCTGTGTTTTTCGTCTATTTGCAGCAAAGCGGGCGGCTCCACGATACTTACGAGCTTTTAATCAAGCACTCGCTGGATCTGATTTGCCGCATTTCCGTGGATGGCCGGCTCCTGTATGCATCCCCGGTTCTGAAGCCGATGCTGGGCTACGAACCGGAAGAGCTGGAAGGCAAAGAGGCGTGGTCGATCATTCACCGCGACGATGCGGGAGAGATTGTTTCATTTTTTCAGAACATGCGGGAATTTCCCGAACAGACACAGGAGCGGTTTCGGTTAATCCGCAAAAACGGCAGCTTCATTTGGATCGAAGTGACCTGCAACGTCGTCAAAAACGAATATGGCGAGCCCATAGAGACGATTTGCGTATTCCGCGATATCACGGAGCAAAAGCGCCAGGAAGAGCAGCTGAAGCTTTCCCAGGAGCTGTTCGACATCATTACCGGGCATGCGCAGGATTTGATTGCCTACGTATCGGCTGACGGCACTTTCCGCTATGCAAGTCCCGCTTTGCCTGCGCTGCTGGGCTACGAGCCTGATGAGATTATCGGACTGCCGGTGCTGGATTTCGTTCATGACGACGACCTGCGCCGTATTAAGGAAATGGAGTTTTTCCGTTTTTCCGATACAATGCTGTATACGTTCAGAATGCGCCACAAGAACGGCAGCTACGTCTGGCTCGAGTCTCTGATCAAGGGGATACGGAATGAGCAGGGCGGGATCGAAAAAGTATTCGGCATTTCCCGCGATATTACGAACCGCAGGCTGGCGGAGGACGAGCTGAGAGAGCAGGAGCAGCGCTACCGGGAACTGGTTGAGCATTCGCCCGACGCGGTAATTATCAGCTCGGGGGGAAAGTGGCTGTATGTGAACACTACGACCGTCAAGCTGCTCGGGGCGAAGTCCAAGGAAGAGGTGCTGGAGCGGGCGTCCGGCTGCATTCATCCCGACGATCTGGACGTTATCGCTGAGAGGCTGCGGCAGGTCGAGCAGGGCGGAGTCCCGGAACTGTTGGAACATAAGTTCATTCGTTTTGACGGGTCCGTTATCCATGCGGAAGTGAAATCGCTGCCGACGACTTACCGGAACGAACCGGCTGTACATACGATTTTGCGGGATATTACTGAACGGAATCATACGCAGGAGCTGTTGAAAGCTTCCGAGAAACTGAATATCGCCGGCCAACTGGCAGCCGGAATCGCCCATGAGATTCGCAATCCGCTTACGTCGCTGAAAGGATTTTTGCAGTTTATCCAGTCCGGCGCCGGGGGCAAAAAAGAACATTTCGACATTATGCTCGACGAAATCAACCGAATTGAGCTGATCGTCAGCGAGCTGCTTGTGCTGGCCAAGCCGGATCAAAAGATGAACGTGCGGGAGATCGATCTGGGCCCGATGCTAAAGCAGGTCATAACGCTGCTGGAGGCGCAGGCGATTTTGAACGGGGTGCAGCTTGCGTACTTTTGCCCGCTGCCGGCTTCGGGGATCAGGGGCGATGAAAACCAGTTGAAACAAGTATTCATCAATATGATCAAAAATGCGATTGAAGCGATGCCGAACGGAGGGGAAATCCGGGTTGAGCTGCTGCAGAGCGAACGCTCCGTTGTCGTGCAGATTACAGATCAGGGCAGCGGCATGGCGGAGGCGAGCATCCGCCGTTTGGGGGAACCTTTTTATACGACGAAGGAAAAAGGCAACGGTCTCGGTTTAATGGTCAGCTTCAAAATCATCGAACAGCATGGAGGCTCGATTCAGATTCAGAGCAAGCAGGAGGAAGGGACGTCATTTCGGATCAGCCTTCCAGTGTATGCCTGAGACGTCTGAACCGCCTGAGCCGTGTGCCCGGCAGGCGCAGCTTGCGCACTGCCGGGCTTTGAGCGCGGCTATTTGACATCGAAGCCGATAAACGCCTCGCGGACCCTGTTCCAAAAAGGAAACGGGCGGAAGCGGGCGAACTTGACCTTGACGTCGGCGGCTACGCGGCAGCGGATCGATATGACGTCGTTGCGCTGCATATAGAGATGATCGAGGGATAAGAGCATGTTCTGGTTCGCCTTCGGATAAATATCGCAGTGGTGATGCTTGGGCAAAATAATCGGCGATCCGAGCGTGCGGTACACGCGGTTGTTGATGGAGGCGATCTCCGCGATTTGCATCGCTTCGAGCGAAGGGTGAACCATCGCGCCGCCCAAGCTTTTGTTATAGGCCGTGCTGCCGGCCGGCGAAGAGATGCAAATGCCGTCTCCGCGGAACATTTCGAACATCTCGTCGTTAATGTCCAGCCGGGCCACCAGGGAAACTTCGATGCCTCTCAGCGTAAACTCGTTCAGCGCCAGGTGAGTTTCGACGCCTGCCGCTGTCGTAATTTCGATTTCGACCACCGGATATTGAACGATGCTCAGCCCGTCAGGGCCTGCAGTGTTGAGCATAAGCGCCGCCAAATGATCCATCTCATACGGCTTCCAATCGGCAAAAAAGCCCAGGTGCCCCGTATGGATGCCGACGAAAGCAATGCTGTCCAGCTTCCCGACATATTGATGGAACGCCTGAAGCATCGTGCCGTCTCCGCCGATCGAAAGGACGATGTCGGGATTTTCCTCATCTCTTGGCATTCCATGGTGAGATGCAATAAAATGAAAACGTTCCGCCAACTCCTGAGAAATTTCATCGCCCCGGTCAATCACATTGTACTTCAAAATTTTTCCTCCTTAACATTCCAAACAGTAGCTTTCGATTTGCCCAAGTATGGATTCGGATGTATTTCTAAATTCGGCCGCGACCCGGTAAGAATCATGGCTAAAATTCGTTACGCGGACAATTTCGCAAAATGCCGAGATCGGCTGCGGATGCTGGGGCAAAAAGAAGCTTACCTCCAAAAACAACGGATAAAACAGCCGGTTCGTCGTAATGAACGACAGGCCGCCTGCGCTGATATCAAGCAATTGGCCGGTAAAGGCGACCCCTTTGCGGGCGGATATTCCGCGTATGCCGACGACCTGAAGCGTAATCGGCGTCCTGACGGACAACTTGATGCGGCTGTGCCGGCGGCTCTGATGAATATGAATGTCATCGGGTATCGAGAGCGTCAGAATGCAGCACGTTTTTTTGTTGTCCAGTTGGATCAGATCGACAGAACCCGCGTACAGGAGGCTCCGGTCCCGGAGGGAAAACTCGATGAATGTGACGTGTTCAAGTTTTTCGAATGGATAAAGTCCGGGCAGTTCCAATAAAACGGTAAAAGAAGATTCGCTGATTTTCTCTACGGTAAAGCTCTCCTCATAGCAAAAGGGCTGTCCATCCTTCGCTTCGCCGACGATGATGAGCCGGCATTCGGCGTTCGGTTTCAAGAGCCCCAATTCTAGCAGCTTATTCCAGTCCATAGCATCACCAAGCAGGCAGATTTACATACATCATCGGCACGAACATAACGTGACAACTACTTTCATAATAATCAATTAAATGAAATAAGGAAAGGGGCTGAATACGAAAGCCGCCGGCGGCTGCAGAGAAGGGCTCTGCGGCGGGCCGGGGATTGGCACGGAATGATGAAAATCATCCGTGTGGCACGGTGTGAGCGCGCGGCGCGCGTGCCCGCAAAGCACCCATCTCTGCATGGAACGATGAAAACCGTCCGTGCAGCAGAGTGTGAGGGCCGCGCCCCCGCTTGCAAAGCTGTTTTGCATCGTTGCAGTAGGCCGTGCGAGCGTGCAGACCATTCGCAGAAAACCTGCAAAAGTACATCTTTTTGCTCTCAGATGCTGTGGCTCGGGATAATTCCTGCAAAAATGCAGTTTTTTTCGCCGAAATTCAGGCCCAGAGCCACTTTGGGCGAATATTCCTGCACAATTGCAGGTATCTCTGCCAAACGAGCATCCGCCGCCCCAAAAGCCTGCACTTTTGCAGGTTTTTGGTCCGGGGCAAGCAGTTGTACCTGCAGGTTGAGCCAAGCAGCTGTATTTGCAGGCCGGGCCAAGAACTGAGCAGGCCATGCGCAGAAAACCTGCAAAAGTACATCTTTTTGCTCCCAGATACTGTGGCTCGGGATAATTCCTGCAAAAATGCAGTTTTTTTCGCCGAAATTCAGGCCCAGAGCCACTTTGAGCGAATATTCCTGCACAATTGCAGGTATTTCTGCCAAACAAGCCTCCGCCGCCAAAAAAGCCTGCACTTTTGCAGGTTTTTGGTCCGGGGCAAGCAGCTGTATCGCAAGTTGAGCCAAGCTGCTGTATTTGTAGGCCGAGCCAAAAACTTCGCAACTGTCGGGCCATCTTTGACGGCACAGGAACGAGGCATTCCTGCGAGCAAACAGCAAATAAAACCGGCATCGAATAACCATGGCTTAAGAAGACAAACTTTGCTTGTCAGAACCGTTCGAGCGCCAGTCCGCAAATAAAAGATGAGGTGCCGCGAAAAAACGATTGCGGATGCACGTTCCAAGCAAACGAGGCCATCCGGAACGTATCCGAATGGCCTCGCTCGAGCGAAGAAATTACGAAGATTGGAACTCTCGCAGAAGATACGCACCGCTGGTAGCTACCTCGGCCGGCTACACTCCCTAGGCATTCATCAGCGAAAGTGAGCTCGTGGCGAAGAAGCACTTCAGCCCGCCGGTCACGCTTGCCAAATGCTCAGAATGTGCATCATCAGCAGGATTGAACCCGTGGCGAAGGAACCCTGCCGCGCCGCCGGTTCCCGCTCGCCAGGCGCGCATAACAGGCATGCATCAGCGAGAGCAAGCCCGTGGCGAAGCAGCCCTTCCACGCCGCCGTTCCCGCTCGCTAAGCGTACAGAACAGGCATCATCTGTGCAAGGTGCTCGTCACCAGAGGAAGCTCGTAGGAGTGGGCGAAGTTCGGGCTGATGGGCCGGACGCGGACCGAAAAATGGGGCCCGTGCAAAAGATGCTCGGGTATCACCGCTTTATACCGCTGCGTCTCCTGTAGGAGGGGCTCCGAAGGCTCCATTGCCACGATGACCTGCTCCCACGCGCCGCCTTTTTCTTCGTAGTAAACAATTTCCACGACCGTGTCCGGCGGCCATACGGGACCGTAAAAAACATCCGCCGAAATCTCTTTCATGGCCGGCTGGCCCTCTTGCCCAAGAGGCAGCTCTGTCGATTTTTTGGCGGAGCGGTCGTCAATCGCGAGTATTTTTACGTGATGCCAATTGTTTTTGATAAAACGCTTGTAATCGGCGACTTTGACCGCAAGGTCGTATCCGTCCCGGGCGAAGCGTTTGGCGCGGTCGGATGTCGGCAGGTAAGTAAGCTCCGCGTAGTTCTGTACCATCCGATGCGTGTTGTAGGCCGGGCTGAGCGTTTCCATCGAACGCTTCATGCGGCTGATCCACTGGTGGGGCACATCCCCCTGATTGTAATAAAGCGGGACGATCTCCTGCTCCAGGATGCGATAAATAGCGGCCGTGTTTTCTCTTTCCTGAGCGGCCCAATCCGCTTCGCCCGCCGAACCGATCGCCCACCCGTTCGAACCGTTGTAGCCTTCCTCCCACCAGCCGTCGAGGACGCTGAAATTGATCGCTCCGTTCATCGCCGCTTTTTGGCCGCTCGTTCCGCTCGCTTCAAGCGGGCGCCGCGGATTGTTCAGCCATACGTCGACTCCTTGGACGAGGTAGCGGGCCATATTGATGTCGTAATTTTCGAGCATGACGATTTTTCCGGCAAACTCTTTCATCTGCGACACGCGATAAATTTCGCGGATGAGCTCCTGGCCGGGATGGTCGGCCGGATGCGCTTTGCCGGCAAAGATGAACTGAACCGGCCGGTCGGGGTCGTTCAGCAGCTTTTTCAGCCGGTACAAATCGTTAAAAACAAGATTCGCCCGCTTGTAGGTGGCAAACCGTCTGGCGAAGCCGATCGTCAGCGCTTTCGGATTCAAGTACTGCCGCACCTCGTCGATCCGCTCGGCCGATTCGCCGTTGCGCTTCCGCTGTTCCATCAAATTGCGGCGCGCGAACCGGATCATATTCATTTTGAGCTGCTGGTGCACCTTCCAGATGGATTCGTCCGGAATGATGGCGATCCCTTCCCACTGCTGCGGGCTCGATTGGCGGATTTTCCACGAGCCGGGAAGAAAACGGTCCAGCAGCTCCTTCCATTCGGGAGCCATCCACGTATCGAGGTGAACGCCGTTCGTAATCGCATCGATCGGCACTTCGCCCGGCTCGATGTTGCCGTGAAATTCGCGGAACATTTCGCGGGAAACTTGCCCGTGCAGCTTGCTGACGCCGTTGCGCAGCGCGGACGTATTCAAGGCGAGATGGGTCATGTTGAACAGCCCTGTGCGCTTATCGAGCCCAAGCTCGATGATCTCTCCCTTATGGACGGCGAGCTCGGAGAAAAGTGGCCCCAGATGATGCTCCACCATCCCGACAGGAAAAGCGTCATGCCCGGCGGGAACCGGCGTATGCGTCGTAAAGACGGTTGCAGCGCGAACCGTTTCCACGGCGACATGAAAAGCCAGGCCCTGTTTCAGCAGCTCTCTCAGCCGTTCAAGGGCCAGGAAAGCCGCGTGGCCTTCGTTGATGTGATAGACGTTCGGATAGATTCCGAGCGCGCGAAGCGCTTTGACTCCGCCGATTCCGAGCAATATTTCTTGGGAAATACGCGTGTCCTGATTGCCTCCGTACAGCTGGGAGGTCAGCTCCTTATCGGCAGCGCTATTGGCGCCGTGATCGGCATCCAGCAAATATACCGGGTTTCTTCCGACCTGCACGTTCCATACCTTCAAGGCGACCGAGCGACCGGGCATATCCACGTACACGATCAGCTCCTGCCCGTCTATAAGCGCAGGGCGAACGGGGAGCTTGGCAAAATCATAATAAAATAATTCCGCTTGCTGGCCGCCGGAAGCATCGAGCCTTTGCGTAAAATAGCCTTTTTTGTACAACAGCCCGACGCCGGTCAAAGGAAGGCCGAGATCGCTGGCCGACTTGCAATGATCCCCGGCCAAAATGCCGAGCCCGCCGGAATAAATCGGCAGCGACTCGTGAAAGCCGAACTCCGCGGAAAAGTAGGCGATTTGCACGAAGCCTTTATCCCCGTAGCTCTCCTGAAACCAGGTGCTGCCATTCAAGTATGCATCCAACTGTGCGGTTACGCGGCCGTAGGCTTCCAGGAAATCGGCATCCCGGCCGAGGCTTTCCAACTGCGAACCGTCCAGCTCCTCCAGCAGGCGGACCGGATTGTGCCCGGATTGCTCCCATTTGGCGACGTCTATCCGTTCAAAGAGCTGCAGCGCCTCATGGTTCCAACTGAACCAAAGATTATATGCAATGTCCGAAAGGCGCTGGATGGCCGGCGGAAGTGTTCTTGCACCTGAAGTAAACGCAGCTTGCATATTTTGCTGTCCTCTTCCTTTGTTTGAATTTTCATGAATACCCATATTATCTTGTTCCACCAACCTTTTCATACATCAGTCTAAGAAAGGAGTATGCGGCAAACAGCAGCACGATGACTGCAAGAGCGGCAATGAATACCGTTCCGCTTGCGGGCAGCACTTGTTTGGCAAAACTGGAAAGGGGGGATGCCGTATCGAAATCGGGTAAAAATACGGATGTCTGCGCGCGAAATTGCTGCATAGGCTCCCAAATGACGAGTACAAGTGCGGCGGACAGCAAGCCGTGCGCCAGCCTGGCGGTGAAAAAGGGCAAATACCGCATATTCGTATGGCTCAGCAGACTGACGATTTGGGCATGAACGGACAGCCCGGCCCAGGACAAAATAAAAGCGGCGATCGCGACCTTGGCGGGCAGGGCGAGGCTGGTTGCGGCGGCTCCGGCGGCTTTGGTCCCGAGGGTGACTTCGAACAACCCGTTCATCACCGCTTGCGAAAGCTCGCTCGGCAGGCCGAAAGCCGTAAGCAGAGTCCGAATCAGCACGTACATGGCGTTCATGACATGAGCGGTTGTCAGCACTTCCAGCACGACGGAAAAAAAGACGACGAGACCTCCGACAACGAAAATCAGGTTGAGCGATTGCAAAATAGCCTGGCTCATCAATGCGCCGATCGGCCGTCCGTCAGCGAGCCTGGCCCGGTGCATCGCACGGAACGCCCGGCCCCAGATGTTTCCTGCGGTTCTGGGGGCTTGCGGCGACGGCTCGCTCTTCCGGCCGTGGAACCGCATCATGATGCCGATGAGCACGGAGCCGCCGTAATGCGCGGCGGCCAAAATGACGGCGAGGCCGGCATCATGGAAAAAACCGACGGACACGGCTCCGATCAGGAAGATCGGGTCCGAGCTCGTGGTGAAGGCGACCAGCCGCTCGCCTTCCTCGCGGTTCACCAGCTTTTGTTCCCAAAGCTGGGAAGTCAAGCGGGCGCCGACCGGGTAGCCGGCGGCAAAGCCCATCGCCATGACGAAGCCGCCGATGCCGGGAATGCGAAAGACCGGCCGCATCATCGGATCGAGCAGCGCCCCGAAAAAATGGACGATGCCGAAGCCGAGCATAATCTCCGATATGACAAAGAACGGGAACAGCGCCGGGAAGAGCACGTCCCACCAAATGGATACCCCGCGCAAAGCGGCTTCCAGCCCTTCGTTCGGGAAAAAAAACAGGCATGTGCCGATCGCCATGACGACAAAGGCGGTAAGAAAAGCCGAGGTAACATTCCGATTTTGCATGGGACAGCGCCTCCTAAAAGCTGAACATAAGCTTACACATCAAATATATGAGTGGGGGTGGACATACATTCCGCTCTGAAAAATTGGACTTTGGACTGTTTTCTATCGGTTTTTATGGTAAAATAGAACTAAGTAGCGTATTGAATAAAGTCTTATATCTTGGGCCGCGGGAGTGATTCATATGACAAGTGTCATCGCCGGACTTCTCGTATGTGCTTTTGTGTTCGTCATCAGAGAAATGTTAATGAACGCAGCGGATGAAGATTGGGAGAATTACTAGACTGCTACCGGTTAGAGAGGTTTGAAACAAATGACAGATAAGGAACGCGGTACGATTTATGAAGCGATGGGGGGAGCGGAGACGATCCGCAAGCTCGTGGAGGCCTTTTATCCGAAAGTACAGCAGCACCCGCTGCTTGCGCCTCTGTTCCCCGCAGATATTATACCTGTGATGGAGAAGCAGTATTTGTTCCTCACCCAGTTTTTCGGAGGGCCTTCCTTGTACTCCGATCAATACGGGCACCCGATGATGAGGGGCAGGCACATGCCGTTCCCGATTACGGTCGAGCGGGCGGATGCGTGGCTGGGCTGCATGTCCGAGGCTATGGAGGAAATCGGTTTGCCGCAGGACCTTAGAAGCTTTTTGCTGGAACGTTTGAAAGGATCTGCTTATCACTTTGTCAATACGCCCGAATCGGAATAGAAAGGCGTGGCCCCCATGGTCGAACCACTTTACGAAATCAATGTGCGATGCACATACTGCGACAATACGTTCAAAACTTCCAAAGTGCGTCCCAGCTTCAAAAAAGCGAAGCAAACCGATACGGATTTCTGCGTGCATTATAACGGTACGAATCCCGATTATTATGTAGTCCGGATCTGTCCTTTTTGCGGATACGCGCATACCGAGAACTTCTCCGGCAGTTGGAAGCCCGTGCATAAAGAACAATTCCATGACAGAGTGGTGAAAAATTGGTCGATGCGCGATTTCGGCGGGGAGCGCACTTGGGAAGAGGCGCTGCGAAGCTACAAGCTGGCGCTGCTCTGCGCGCAGATCAAGGAGGAGAAGCCGCGGGTGGTGGCAGGACTTCTGCATCATATCGCCTGGCTTTATCGTTCCAAGGAAGATAAAGAGCAGGAGAAACGCTTCCTGGCCTATGCGCTGGACGCCTACGTAAACGTGTTCGAAAGCGAAGGAATGGATCTGAACAACGCCAGATTGATGTTTTTGCTGGGCGAACTGAACCGGCGGTTGAGCAGCTATAATGAAGCGGTCAAATGGTTTTCACGGGTTATCAACGACCGCAAAATTATGGATGCCGCGATGATTCGCGCCAGCCGCGAGCAGTGGGTCGCCACCCGTGAGGACATGCTCGCCTCCAGATTGGAACTGCCGGAAGAAATGAAGCATGCTTGAGGCGGATCTGCCTGCAATAACAAAATGAACGCTTATCGATTCTGAAGGGACTGGAAGCTCCCGGAATCAGTAAGCGTTCATTTTTGCTTCATGGCCAGTCTGGCTTGTCAGGTCTGTCGGGCCGTCAAACAGGGTGACGCGGTTTTTGCCGGAATGCTTGGACGCATACAAGGCTTGATCCGCCTCGGAAACGATGCGCTGCAGCTCATCCTGGACCGACCGCGCCGTCGAGATTCCGATCGATACCGTTATCGGCATGGTTGAATCCGGGCGGCTCTCGCGAAAATGGTGCGCTACCGTCCGGCAAAGCCGGTCAGCGTACCGGACAACCCGGTCGGGATCGGTCTCCGTGCTCAGCAATATAAATTCTTCCCCGCCGTAGCGTGCCGCATAATCCTGCTCCTGGATGGAATTTCTGAGCAAAGCGCCGATATCGCGCAGCAGCTGATCACCTTCCAGATGGCCGAACTGGTCGTTAAAATGTTTGAAATTATCGATGTCGATCATGAAAATTGATATTTTGCGCTTTTTCATTACGTTTTCGGCTATGGCGGTGAAGCTGCGCAAATTCGGAAGCCGGGTCAAGCCGTCCTGGTTCGCCTGTATTTCAAGCTGCCGCTGGAGCCGCCAGCTTGTGTTCTCGTCATTGAACATCACAATCAGCACAATGAAAGCCGCCGATGCGATAAGGAGCATAAAAATCTGATTCGCCGCATAATCCCAGGATAAGACAGGTTCGCTGAAAACATGTATCAGCAGCCTCGCGACAAAGACGAGGAGGCTGATTTGCACGCCATGACGCACCGGGATGTCCAGAAAACCGCGGCGGTATTCTTTATTATGAAAAAAAGCGCTTAACAAAGCGGGAATGACGAGTTCCTGTACGATAACCGAAATCCCGTTGTCATCTTGCCGGAATAGACCGAAACCGGCAGGCACAAGGGTGGAGAGCAGAGCGCCGGGAAGTCCGTACTGCAGGCCGGCCATAAAAATGGGCAGCGACCGCAAATCGATCAGCCCGAGTGCCTTAGGCAGCGGCTCCAGCATCATAAGCATACTGGCGATTCCTGTCAGCAGGGGAGCGAGCAGCCCTTCGTAAGGTTCGATAATCATTTTGCCGCGTATTTTCAGGGCGATATAGTTGAGAGTAACTAGTAGGCAAGCGTTAGTAAGCGGGGCGAGGTATTCATTCATAAGGGCCAATTTACTCCTTAAGCCCGGAAACTGCGATTAAGGCCTAACGCAGACGGCGGTCGGCCAATAAATAATCGCGGTCCGTATCGATGACCGTCAGCTTGTTATGACAGCAGGGGAACACAAGCAGCTTTTTCTTTCCTTCGCGAATGGATTCCAGTTCATGGATTTTGAGCGGCAGCAGCACATTGGGGCTATGGCAGAACGGGCATTCCGTCACATACACATCTTTCATAATAATTTCATACGGCCATGTATTAGCGAATGGTATCAAAGAACTACTCCGGTTTCTTGTCGCCGCTGTTCGGAGACGGAAGATCTTTGGCCAGCTCGGCAAGTTTTTGAAGCAAAATATGCTGAGGCATGTGCATGAGATGCTCTAACGGCACTTTCAGCTGTTCGGCCAGCTTTTGTGCTGTTTCGGGTGATATTTGCAACGGTTTCATATCATTGGTCCACCTTCCGTTTTCAAAAATGCTGCAACCATTACTTTAATAGATATCATACTTTGTACCCGGAAGCAATGATCAGTTTGGCGATTTGGAGTTCCACCCGGAGTATGTTTTAATAGGAAATGAAAGGATAGGTGATTATTTTGCTTCATACGCCTTTAAGTCAAACCTGGGATCTGGCTTCCTTTTTTCCCGGAGGCAGCGAGTCTGCCGAATTCTCGGCTTTTTTAAAGGAGCTGCAGGCTTCCATATCGGAATTTCAAAATCTTGTGCGCGCAGCCGCCGCTCCGCAAAGCGCGGATGACACCGCATGGCTGACAGGGCTTGTGCAGCTATTGCAGCAAATGCTTGGCAATCTCAGCGAAGCGGATTCATTCGTAGGATGTTTGCTCGCCGACAACCAGGCCGATAAAAAAGCGGCCATTCTTGGCGGACAGGTCAAAAGTCTTTATGCCGAATATTTGTCTTCGCTGACGCTGTTCGACCAAGTTCTAACCGGCATTCCGGAGTCCGTTTGGCAGGCGCTGCTGGCCAAAGAGCCGTTCAAGGCTATCGCTTTCCCGCTGAACGAGCGCCGCACGCTCGCCAAGGAGAAGCTGCCGCCGGAGCAGGAGGCACTCATCAACGATCTGGCGGTGGACGGCTATCACGGCTGGGGCGACCTGTACAACACGACGGTAAGCCAGTTCCGCATGACCGTGGAAGAAAACGGCAAGACGACCGAACTTTCGGCGGGGCAAGCTTTTAACAAGCTGCACACGGAAAACCGCGAAGAGCGGCTGAAGTTGTTCGAGCAGTGGGAGAACGCGTGGGCCGACAAAGCGGATTACTGCGCCGAAGCTCTGAACCATCTGGCAGGATTCCGCCTGCAAGTTTACAAATACAGAGGCTGGAAAGACGTACATAAGGAACCGCTGGATATTAACCGCATGCAGGATAAAACGCTCCAAGTCATGTGGGACGTTATCGACCGCAACAAGCAGGTGTTTGTGGACTACTTGCACCGCAAGGCCCGCTTGCTCGGCGTCGACAAGCTCGCCTGGGTCGATGTCGATGCACCGCTCGGCGACGCGGCCAAAAAAATCAGCTACGACGAAGGCGCCCGGCTGATCATCGACCAGTTCGAGCGGTTCAGCCCGAAGATGGCGGCTTTTTCCGCGCAGGCGTTTAACAACCGCTGGATCGAGGCGGAGGACCGCCCGGGCAAGCGCCCCGGAGGCTTCTGCACATCCTTTCCGGTGGCCGGAGAGACGCGCATTTTCATGACTTACGGCGGCACGGCCAACAACGTCTCGACGTTGGCTCACGAGCTCGGCCACGGCTATCACCAGCATGTGATGAAAGACATGCCGGTTCTGGCTCAGCAGTATGCGATGAATGTTGCGGAGACCGCTTCTACGTTCGCCGAGATGATCGTCGCAGATGCCGCAGTGAAGGGAGCCGCTTCCGACGAAGAGCGAATCATCCTGCTGGAAGATAAAATTCAGCGTTCGATCGCATTTTTCATGAACATCCATGCGCGCTTCATTTTCGAAACGAATTTCTACGAAGAGCGCCGCCAGGGGCTGGTCAGCGCCGACCGCTTGAACGAACTGATGGTCAGCGCGCAAAAAGCGGCTTACAAAGATGCGCTGAGCAGCTACCATCCGCATTTTTGGGCGGCGAAGCTGCATTTTTATGCGACTGACGTTCCGTTCTACAACTTTCCGTACACGTTCGGGTACTTGTTCAGCGCAGGCATTTATGCAAGAGCCGCGGAAGAGGGGCCTGCTTTTGAAGACAAATACGTGGCCCTGCTCAGGGATACGGGCAGCATGAATGTCGAAGAGCTGGCGCAAAAGCATCTGGGCCTCGACCTGACGGAACCCGACTTCTGGCAAAGCGCAGTGGACATGGCGATTGCCGACGTTCGGCAGTTTATGGAGCTGACGGCGGACAAAGTATAAGTATGACCGTACGAACCTGGCACACCCGGAGAGGTGGAGTCGGGTTCGTTTTAAGTTTTGGGGGAGCCGGACGAAAGCAACGGGCTTCGCTTGGCCGCCAACGACGACGGCAAAACCTGCGAATGCTCGCCGCGGGCGGCCGGAGCGCGGCAAAGCCTGCGAATGCTCGCCGCGGGCGGCCGGAGCGCGGCAAAACCTGTGAACGATCGCCCGGCGGCCGGAGCGCGGTAAAACCTGCGAAAGTCAGGCGGTGGAGAAACCCACGCGCTAGAGCCGGTCGCACCATCTGCCGGGTCGCGCGAAGAAAACCTGCAAAAATACAGTTTTTGCTCGATGGATACGCCGGCTACGACAAATTCCTGCAAATGTGCAGGCTTTTCGCCGTGAACATGGGCTCAGACTCGTTTTTATCGAAAATTCCTGCACAATCGCAGGCTTTTCGCCAAAACGAACCATTTCTAAGGAAAAAGCCTGCACTTTCGCAGGTTTTTGCACGTGAAGCCAGTGAATCGCCGGCTCTAGAAGGCAAATTTCTCAAAAGCCCCATGGATCGGGTAAAAGGGCATGCTGCCCGAGAAAAAGGCAGCCGCATCGTCCGGGGCGTAGCCGCGCAAAGCGAGTATCGCTACCTCCGCAGCAATGGCTACAGCTTAAAAATCTGGATCGTTTGCTGGAGTTGGGTGACGATGCGCGTCATCTCTTCCGTTTGCTTGACGATATCCTGCACAGTGCCGATCTGCTCGTTCATCGATGCGGACACCTCTTGCGTGCCGGCGGCGGATTGTTCGGTAATCGCCGATATGTTCTCCATGGAAGCGGCAATTTGCTCCGAATTGGAGAGCATGATAGCGGTTTCATTCGCGAAGCGGGTAATTCCTTCGGAAATAAATCCGACGCTGTCCACAATCTCGGCAAAAACTTTTTCCGTCTGATCGATCAAGACGGTTTGCTTGTTGACGACATCCTCATTGATCTGGATGCTGCGGATCGCTTCCTGGATGCCCTGCTCGATGCTTTTGACAAAACCGAACACTTCGCGGGTCAGCGAGGTGGACTCTTCAGCCAGCTTCCGCACCTGCTGGGCGACTACCGCGAAGCCTTTTCCGTGCTCACCCGCCCGCGCCGCTTCAATGGAAGCGTTGAGGGAGAGCAGGTTCGTCTGCTCGGCGATATCGGATATCGACCGGGTGACATTGCCGATCCCGGCGGCCTGCTTTGCCAGCAAGTCGATCGTTTCGGCAACTTGTTGCGTAACTTCCACGTTCCGTTTCATGCCTATGCCCTGGCTCTCGACGGAAGTGCGGCCTTTTTCCACAAGGCTCATCATCTGATCCGAACGCTGTTTCATCTCATCGGCCGAAGCGGCGTAGACTTCGATCTTCGTTTCGATTTCTTTGGATGTAATGGAGGCGCCGGATACTTCCTCCGATATTTGTCCCGCTCCCGAGGCGAGCTCGTGGGCGGATACGCTGACTTGTTCGAGCACCAGGCGGAAGTTTTCATTTTTCACGTAAATGTCTCTGCTCGTGTTGAACACCTGCTTGGTGATGGTTCCGGTTTCTTGCAAAATATCCCTCAGCTTGTCAATCATTTTATTAAAAGATTGCCCGAGCTGGCCCAGTGTGTCGTCGGAGGAGACGGTTACTTTTTGCGAGAAATCGCCTTTCGAGATTTGAAGCGCGATGCGTGACAGCTCGGCGACAGGCTCGGTAAGCTGCTTTTCGAAAACAGAGATGAAAGGGTAACTGCCTACGACCAAAAGGACTAGGAAAATGGTGCCAAGTAAGCGGTTCCAATCCGGGAAAAGCAAAAGAGTCAGGACGAAAATCACATTCAAACCGATTAGCGAGTAACAGCCGATCTGCAGTTTTTTCCTGAAGGACAGTGAAGATAATTGGTTCATTTTACCGACTCCTCTGCGAAATGAGTAAATGGGTATGTAGGAAATTTCAGGATGTATGTTTGAAATTATAGCACTGTCTCGGGAAAGATTCTATAACATTACGACAAATAAAATCATAATTTTACAGAAAACGATTGGCCCGTTAAGGATAAATATACTATAAATCAGAGCAGATAAGTCTTAATTACAGAGGATATTTATAGTACTAAATAACTGTAATCATGGGGGAAATTGTGCCTATATGACCGGAATTCTTGTTGCGATACGCGCCTGCAGAGCAGGCGAAGCTGCACCGGAAAGCTCGCGAATATGTATGAAAAAAACCGAAAAGCACACTGCTCGACGACATCTTCATACGCAAGTGAATGGGTCTTTTTTCATAGGTATGTTAAATGATTGTTAAAACATTGTAAAAATGTGTTGAAATTTGTGAAAGCAATAGGTATAATAGGTCTACAGCCTCAGAAATTACATATATTTGAAAATATGATAAAGTGAAGGAGGGGAATGATGAACCTAGAACAGCTGCCCTTAGCCAGACAGGTTGATTTGGTTTTTAGGGAAATCAGAGAAGAATTAATCTATCTTTCTTCTGGTACCGTGTTTATTCAAATTCGGAATAACGTGATCGGAAAGTTTGGCATCAAGCACTTGCCGCTTGAAGGCAAGGGTGGTGAACTTATCGTAAGCAACAAGGGGTTAAGCGATTCGCAGTATCAAGCGTTTCGCCAAATGGCGATCGAGTCGCTGAAGTACAAGAAAAACTGGACGCACGGAGAAATATTTTTCGATTTTACGATTCGAAACAATTTGCTGGCAGCCAGTATCCAGTTCGAAAGCAATTATAATATGGCAAACGTTTACAAATCGATTTAATTTTTGTGACAATCACGCCAACAAAAAATGAGAGGCTATCCCTCAGTCATTTCCGTGACTTATGGGATAGCCTCTTCTTCTGTTCTTGCAAAAAGATGAAAGATGCGCTTTATGACCAAAAGAGATAGAATAGAGTTATTAGCAAAACGCACTTGGCACTATGGACATGGGGGATTTAAAGGTTTGAATGCGGCATATGAACTGACGCTAAGATCGTTTATAAAGACCAATACGATTACTGTCGAACAATTTTTTTCCATAGCGTTGCAAGTCGTGGAGATGCTTCGAGAGTGGCATCAAAACGACGTTGGCTTTCTCCCAATTACCACGGAAGATTTATTTGTACGCTTCGAAGACGGGCAATTGACGCTTAGGCGGTCGCTCCGGCAAAGCGCTTCTAATGAAGAGCTTGCCTACATTTCTCCGGAGCGTACAGGCCGTATAAAGAGGAAAGTTGATCTACGCAGTAATTTGTATGTAGCAGGCATTATTTTTTATGAGCTGCTAACGGGAGAGCTTCCGCTGAAGGCAAATTCGGCCAGCGATTGGATACATGCCCACATGGCCATGCTGCCAGTTCCTCCGCGGACGGTTAACCCTGATATTCCGCAAGTGTTGAATGACCTTGTCATGAAGCTGCTTTCCAAATCAGTCGAAGATCGTTATCAAAGCGTGAACGGTCTTCTTGACGATCTGAACAAATGCGCGGATCAATGGATAGAGAAAGGAACAATCGATCCCTTTCTATTGGGAGAAGTGGATGAACGCGGCCGATTTCGGTTGCCTGATCGGCTTTATTGCCGGGACTTGGAGTTGCAGCAGCTCATAGGTGCGTATGAACGCGCCTGCTCAGGCTCCAAAGAGCTATTGTTTATAGGCGGTCATGCTGGGAGCGGAAAATCCAAGCTCGTCAAAGCCCTTCAAACGCACGTGATGCAAAATAAGGGCTATGTGGCCCTCGGCAAATATGAATGGCATCAGGAATCCAAACCTTACGCCGCGCTCATTACGGCTTTATCAGGTCTGATTCGGCAGATTTTGGCGGGCGGGGAGGAACAGCAAGCGCGCTGGAAAACGAAGTTGTTAAAAGCTTTTGGGCAAAGCGGGAGCGTGCTTACTCAGGTGATTCCCGAGTTAACCTGGATGATCGGAGAGCAGCGGCCGGTCGAGAATTTGTCTCCATTGGAAGCGACGAACCGGTTCCGGGTGCTTTTTGGCAATCTGATCAAGGCCTTTGCAGACGAGCTGCATCCACTCGTGATCGGGCTAGAGGATTTGCAGTGGGCGGATTCGGCCTCGCTTCAGCTGATTCTGGATTTATGGAACCATGGCTCGCTGAAGCATGTGTTGATTATCGGGACGTATCGGGATGACGAACTTGACGAGAGTCACGTTTTCAGAACGTTATTTCTCGAATCTTCCGATTCCTTGAATACCGGTGATCATTTTATGAATATCCGTGCACTTGGGCATTCGGACGTTGTCCGATATGTCGCGGATATGCTGCATAACGATGCAAGCGAAGTAAAACGGCTGGCGGAGGTCCTTTATCGGCAAACAGCGGGGAATCCCTTTTATTTCACACAAATGCTGCAAACGTACTATAATCAAAGGCTCCTCTTTTTTAACTCCGATGAGCTTTGTTGGGATTGGAATCTTGAGGGGATCAGGCAACTGGAAGGATTTCATGATGTCACTGATCTGATTATGAAAAGATTTGAAACGCTTCCGGAGGAAACTCGTCAAATTCTGGGGTTGGCGGGCTGTTTGGGCAGCTCTTTTGATCTTAGGATGCTTTCAGCTCTGTATGGGGAATCCAACCTGCGCACGGAACAAGACTTACTGCCGGCGGTAAGCGAAGGATTGATAGTGGCCGAAGAACACGGATATAGGTTCCTGCATGATCAAGTACAGGAAGCTGCTTGCGATCTGCTGTCGGATGGCGAAAAAAAGCGGGTTCACTTAAAAATCGGTCGTTCTATGCTGCAGTCTCTTCATCCGGACAACGCCGGCGACCGTTTGTTCGAGCTCGTCCATCATTTGAATGCGGGCAGCGAGTACATGACGGAGCCAGCGGAAGTGAACCAATTGGCTCATCTTAACCTGCAAGCGGGAAAGAGGGCGAAAGCTTCCGCCGCATATAGCCAAGCATTGGAACTATTGAACAAGGGGGCACGATTGGTTGAGGGCGAGGGGGGGTCCCGGCAGGATGCACTGTATTTTAATCTCTTGCTTGAAAGCTCGGAATGCCAATATTATTGCGGTTATTTTGAGCAAGCGGAGGCTGTTCTGGATCAATTGCTGCTGCATGCGAGAAATCCGGCGGATCGGGCCAAAATCTATGTCATCCAGATTGCGATGTATGCTTTTCGCAAAAGAGAGGGTGAAGCCTGTCAAATTGCCCTAAAAGCGATGGCGGAATTTGGTTTGCATATCCCTTCGAAATCTACGAGTCTCTCCATCCTGGCTGAGATTACGAAGACGCAATTACGGCTTTCGATAAAACGGGGGCTTTTAAAGGACTTGCCGATGAGCCGCAATCCCAGGCAGCAAGCACTTGCGGATATTGTCATGGCCTCATCGCCCATTCTGTATATTGTCAATAAGGAATTGTCTTTCATTGTGTTTGCCAAATATGTACGAATGTCTTTAAAGCATGGCAATTCGGAGGCTTTTTCCATTGCGCTCGGTTCTTATGCGATCGCTTTGTGCTTCGGATTAAAACTCTACAAACCGGCATTGCGTTTAGCCGAGGTTGCTTTTCATCATGCGGAGAAAATAGATAGTGTGTTATTAAAAGGAAAAATGCATTGTATCATGGGACTGATGTTGCAATTTTTACGGCCTCAACAGTCGGACAGCTATTTTGAGCAAGCGGGACAGTTAAGCTTGGAAGGCGGAGATATGGTTTATGCAGGTTACGCGATATCTTCACAATTGATTACGGGCAGCGAAGATCTGCGGCACTTGAATCATCTATGTCATGTATACGAGGAAAAAGCGATTCGATCGCTAGACGTAATGACCCAAAGGGTGCTTTACCTAACCAAGCAATACGTATACATGTTACAAAGCGCCACCGATTCGAAAATGACTTTCAACAGTGAGCATTTCGATGAGGACGAGCTGCTGCGTGAAGAAATCGTTAACGAAACGTACAAATCAAATCTCTATTTGTATTACACTTGCAAGCTTGAGGTTAATTATTTATATGCCAATTATTCAGAAGCTGTGGCTCTTGCTGAAGCATCCGTAAAATTCGAGACGCAAAGCGTGCTGTCTTTCAATCAGAGACACTGTTTCTATCATGCATTGGCAATCATGGCTGAATATCCCGACGCTTCGGATCCTGTGAAAAGCAGCTATCGTAAAGTTTTAAATAAATTGCTGGCTCGGATGAAGGTATGGACAAAGGTCGTTCCGGAAAGCACCTTGTCCAAATATAAGCTGATGCTGGCGGAATGGGCACGTCTCAATCGCGATCATGCGAAGGCAGCGAAGCTGTATGATCAAGCCATTCAATGGGCTCATGAAAGCGGCTATCCACGAGATGAAGCGATTGCCGCGGAACTGGCAGCTAACTTTCACCTGGCATTGAACAATCATCCATTGGCGGAAGCGTATCTGCGGAATGCCTGCAAGGCTTACTTCAAGTGGGGGGCAACCGGGAAGTTGAATAGCTTACAGAAGCGCTTTCCGGCACTTGCAGCACTTTCATTCCATGAGTGGGACGAGACTGAAGTTTCCGATAGAAGTACAGCGATGGAGATGCAGCAGGGGAACGGCAATTTCCATGCTGAACTGGGAAGAGAACTGGATATGGAGATACTTCGGCAAGCCAGTAAAATCCAATCTGGGGATCTGGCAGAAACGGAGTTGCTGGAGACCTTCCTGCAGTTGGCTATCCGTAATGCCGGTGCCGAGAGAGGACTGGTCCTACTCAGCAATCAGGGGAAATTGGTCATAGAGGCTCAGCAAGAGATCAACCGCGAGCGGAAGGCCTTCATGGACAGCAGGAGCGATTATGCGGCTTCGGTCGTTCAATTCGTCATGAAAACGAGGGAGTTTGTTATTCTTGGTGAAGCAAGTGATAGTTTGTTTGCAACGGATCCTCACATCCAAGAGAAGCGGCCCAGATCGATTCTGTGTTTGCCTGTTCGATACTTGGACCACCGGGACGGGGTCTTGTATTTGGAAAATAATTTAATTTCCGATGCTTTTACGGCAGATCGATTAGTTGTGCTGGAAATGATATTTTCGCGAATGGTGTATCTAAGGCTATGGCAATTAAAGCACCATGGGAATTCCATTATGAACGCAGATCAAGCAGACGAGACTCTGGTCGAATTGCTAACGAGTCGCGAACTGGAGATTGTTCGTCTCATGGCTGAAGGATTGTCCAACAAACAAATTGCGTTGCATTTGGACATTACGGAAGGAACCGTAAAAAGCCACGCAAATAACATCTATGGAAAGCTGAAAGTCAATAAAAGAGTGCAGGCAATCAAAAAGGCGAGGGAACTTCAACTATTGAACTAGGTTCAATCGATTTCACAAACGGTGGGCTGTTGCTGATTTCATTAGGAAATCGGTGACAGCCTATCTTTATTTTGATCAGGGAAGATATCGACTTTTTTTGACAAAATGAGCGTTATTTGTCGAGTCTATAACTTTCTATAGATGTGCTTTTGTCGCTTTTCGTATAATCTTGTTCTTGCCAAAGTTTCAAAAGGAGGAACAAGAATGCGTAACAAGGTAAAACAGATTATGGCCTGTGTACTGGTTTTTCTGTTGATGGCGATACAACTGCCTGAACTGTCCGGGGGAAAAGCGTATGCTGCTACTAGTAGGGGGATCATTACCACAGTGGCGGGCACGGGGTCTGCTGGCTATTCGGGAGACGGGGGCGCGGCGACGTCGGCCAAAATAACTAACCCGAGAGGAGTAGCTATTGACAGCAGCGGGAATCTGTATATAGCGGACACGTTTAACTGCAGGATTCGGAAAGTGGATAAATCGACGGGCATCATCAGCACGGTAGCGGGTAATGGGTCTGGTGGCTATTCGGGAGACGGAGGATTGGCTACGTCGGCCCAATTGGGTGTCCCTTTTGGAGTAACTATTGACAGCAGCGGGAATCTGTATATAGCGGATGCGAACAACAACACGATACGGAAAGTAGATACGTCGGGCATCATCAGCACGGTGGCAGGTAATGGGACTACTGGCTATTCGGGAGACGGAGGATCGGCGACGTCGGCCCAATTGAATACCCCTTCTGAAGCAGCCGTTGATAGCGACGGGAATCTGTATATAGCAGACTTGGGTAACAACAGAATTCGGAAAGTAGATACATCGGGCACCATTACCACGGTAGCAGGCACGGGGGGCGCATATGGAATAGCCATTGACAGCAGCGGGAATCTGTATATAGCCACGGGTGGTCAAAACACGATACGGAAAGTAGATACGTCGGGCATCATCACCACGGTGGCGGGCACGGGGAGCGCTGGCTATTCGGGAGACGGAGGATTGGCTACGTCGGCCCAATTGAATAGCCCTTTTGGAGTAACTATTGACAGCAGCGGGAATCTGTATATAGCGGATGCGGGGAACAACACGATACGGAAAGTAGATACGTCGGGCATCATCACCACGGTGGCAGGCAATGGGGGTAATGGCTATTCGGGAGACGGATTTGCTGCGACGGGGGCTAAATTGACTCAGCCATGGAGAGTAGCTGTTGACAGCAACGGGTATCTGTATATAGCGGATACGAATAACTACAGGATTCGGAGAGTTGGCCCTTCCAACGATGCGAACTTGAGCAGCTTGACGTTGTCGAACGGCAGCTTAAGTCCGACGTTTGCGTCGGGCACGAAGAGCTACACGGCGAGCGTGGCGAACAGTGTGTACAACATCACGGTAACGCCGACAGTGAGCGACAGCCAAGCAACAGTGATAGTAAATGGCACGCCCGTGCCGAGCGGTTCGGCATCGAGTGCAATTAGTCTGAGCGTAGGGAGCAATGCCCCGATTACGGTCGAGGTGACGGCGGAGGACGGCACGACGACACAAACGTATACGGTGACGGTGACGCGAGCGTCAAGCAGTAATGATGCGAACTTGAGCAGCTTGACGATATCGAGCGGCAGCTTGAGCCCGGCGTTTGCGCCCGGCACGACGAGCTACACGGCCAGCGTGGCGAACAGTGTGTACAGCATCACGGTAACGCCGACAGTGAGCGACAGCAGCGCGACGGTGAAGGTGGGCGGCGTGCCCGTGTCGAGCGGTTCGGCCTCGGGAGCGATCAGCCTGAACGTGGGGAGCAACCCGATTGCGGTCGAGGTGACGGCGCAGGATGGCACGACGACACGGGCGTATACGGTGACGGTGACGCGAGCGTTGAGCAGCGACGCAGGTCTGAGTGGCTTGTCGCTATCGAAGGGCAGCTTAAGCCCGGCATTTGCGCCCGGCACGACGAGCTACAAGGCCAGTGTGGCGAACAGTGTGTACAGCATCACGGTAACGCCGACAGTGAGCGACAGCAGCGCGACGGTGAAGGTGGGCGGCGTGCCCGTGTCGAGCGGATCGGCCTCGGGAGCGATCAGCCTGAACGTGGGGAGCAACCCGATTGCGGTCGAGGTGACGGCGCAGGACGGCACGACGACACAAGCGTATACAGTGAAGGTTTCGAGGGCAGCTCCAACGGATGGCGGCGGAAGCGGCAGCAGTGGCAACACGGACCAGGGCGGCTCGACGTTGCCAAGCGGCGATAACAATGGAAACGATCATGGAGTCCCGCCTGTATCGAATAGACCGGTTCTCAACGGCAAAATCACGGATGTTCGGAAGGTTGCAGAAACGGCTCAAGCTGCGCTGCATTTGACTGCGCCCAAGCCGTTTCCGGATGTCCCCGCTAATAGCTGGAGTTCCGAAGCGATTCAATTCGCCCAGCAGTTGGGCATCGTTGACGGAAGACCTGACGGCAGCTTTCACGGAAGCGATCAGGTTACCCGCGCCGAATTCGTTGCGATGATGGCGAAAGCTCTGCATCTGGACTCGAAGGGAGGTTCGAGTGCAGCATTCTCCGATACGGAGGGTCACTGGGCTGAACCGGCCATTGCCACGTTGAAGGCCGCTGGCGTGATCGACGGTGTGGGCGGCGGGTTGTTCCAGCCGGACCGGCCGATTTCCCGCGCTGAGATTTCGGCCGTCCTGGCGCGTGCGATCATTTTCGGTCAGGCAACTGGAAACATTCATTTCTCAGATATATCGAGCAGTTGGGCTCGTCCGTATATCGAACAATTGGCTGGCGCAGATATCGTTAGAGGCGGGGATGACGGCAAGTTTTACCCGAACTCCTATGCTACTCGAGAGCAGGCGGTAACGATGATCCTTCGAATGTTAAACGTATGCCTCAACCTTGATCTTCAACGATTGAACTAGAGACTTCATCTCGGCATAGTTTCATAAGGAGGAGCTAGAATGTGTAAAAAGGTAAAGCAGATTATGGCCTGCGTACTGGCTTTGCTGTTGATGGCGGCACAACTGCAGGGACTGTCCGGGGGAAAAGCCTACGCTGCTGGCAGTGGCATCATCACCACGGTGGCGGGCACGGGGACGCACAGCTATTCGGGAGATGGAGGACCCGCGACATCGGCCCAATTGTACTATCCAGGTGGAGTAGCGGTTGATAGCAGCGGCAATCTGTATATCGTGGATAGTTATAACAATACGATTCGGAAAGTGGATAAGGCGACAGGGACGATCAGCACAGTGGCGGGCACAGGGGCGCCCGGCTATTCGGGGGACGGAGGGCTCGCAACATCGGCCAAACTGGTCCTCATGGTCATGACGCCCCAATCATCCGCATTAGCTTTCGACAGCAGCGGGGATATGTATATAGCGGACGTAGGTAACGGTGTGGTTCGGAAAGTGGATACGTCGGGCATCATCACTAGAGTGGCGGGCGATGGGTCTATTTCCTATTCATTAGACGGAGGACCCGCGATATCGTCCGGAATATTCAACCTGCATGGAGTGGCGGTTGATAGCAGCGGGAATGTATATTTATCGGAGTACGCCAGAATTCGGAAAGTGGATGCATCGGGCATCATCACCACGGTGGCGGGAACGGGGGCGAGTGATGGTTATTCGGGAGACGGAGGACCGGCGATGTCGGCTCAATTGGACAACCCTTATGGAATAGCTTTTGACAGCAGCGGGAATCTGTATATAGCGGATTCGAGTAACAACCGGATTCGAAAAGTGGATGCGTCGGGCATCATCACCACGGTGGCGGGAACTGGGATTGCCGGCTATTCGGGAGATGGAGGACCGGCGACGTCAGCCCAATTGAGCGCCCCGATCGGAGTAGCGGTTAACAGCAGCGGGGATCTGTATATTGTGGAAAACGGATCTGATCGGATTCGGAAAGTAGATACGTCGGGCATCATCACCACGGTGGCGGGGACTGGGAATGCCGGCTATTCAGGAGACGGAGGATCGGCGACGTCGGCCCAATTGAACAATCCAGGTGGAGTAGCTGTTGACAACAGCGGGAATCTTTATATAGCGGATGCCTATAACAACCGGATTCGGAAAGTCAGCTTTTCCCACGATGCGAACTTGAGCGGCTTGACGTTGTCGAGCGGCAGCTTAAGCCCGGCGTTTGCATCGGGCACGACAAGCTACACGGCCAGCGTGGCGAACAGTGTGTACAGCATCACGATAACGCCGACAGTGAGCGACAGCAGCGCGACGGTGAAGGTGGACGGCACGCTTGTTCCGAGCGGCACGGCCTTGGGAGCGATCAGCTTGAACGTGGGGAGCAACCCGATTGCGGTCGAGGTGACGGCGCAGGACGGTACGACGACACGGGCGTATACGGTGACGGTGATGCGAGCGTCGAGTGGTAACGCGAACTTGAGCAGCTTGACGCTGTCGAGCGGCAGCTTAAGCCCGGCGTTTGCGTCCGGCACGACGAGCTACACGGCCAGCGTGTCGAACAGCGTGTACAGCATCACGGTAACGCCGACCGTGAGTGACAGCACCGCGACGGTGAAGGTGGGCGGCGTGACCGTGCCGAGCGGCACGGCCTCGGGAGCGATCAGCCTGAACGTGGGGAGCAACCCGATTGCGGTCGAGGTGACGGCGCAGGACGGTACGACGACACAAGCATATACGGTGACGGTGACGCGAGCGTCAAGCAGCAACGCGAACTTGAGCGGCTTGACGTTGTCGAGCGGCAGCTTAAGTCCGGCATTTGTGCCGGGCACGACGAGCTACACGGCCAGCGTGTCGAACAGTGTGTACAGCATCACGGTAACGCCGACAGTAAGCGACAGCAGCGCGACGGTGAAGGTGGGCGGCGTGCCCGTGTCAAGCGGTTCGGCCTCGGGAGCGATCAGCCTGAACGTGGGGAGCAACCCGATTGCGGTCGAGGTGACGGCGCAGGACGGTACGACGACACAAGCGTATACGGTGAAGGTTTCGAGGGCAGCTCCAACTGATGGCGGCGGTAGTGACAGCAATGGTGGCAATGCGGACCAGGGCGGCTCGACGTTGCCGGGCGGCGACGGCAATGGAAGCGATCATGGAGTACCGGTTGTATCGAATAGACCGGTTCTCAACGGCAAAATCACGGATGTTCGGAAGGTTGCAGAAACGGCTCAAGCTGCGCTGCATTTGACTGCGCCCAAGCCGTTCCCGGATGTCCCCGCTAACAGTTGGAGCTTCGAAGCGATTCAACTCGCTCAGCAACTGGGCATCGTTGACGGAAGACCTGACGGCAGCTTTCACGGAAGCGATCAGGTTACTCGCGCCGAGTTCGTTACGATGATGGTGAAAGCTCTGCATCTGGACACGAAGAGAGGCTCGCGTGCAGCATTCTCCGATACGGAGGGGCACTGGGCCGAACCGGCTATTGACACGCTGAAGGCAGCCGGTGTGATTGACGGTGTAGGCGGGGGGCTGTTCCAGCCAGAACGGCTGATTTCCCGCGCTGAGATTTCGGCCGTCCTGGCGCGTGCGATCATTTTCGGTCAGGCGGTCGGAAACATTCATTTCTCAGATATATCGAGCAGTTGGGCTCGTCCGTATATCGAACAATTGGCTGGCGCAGATATCGTTAGAGGCGGGGATGACGGCAAGTTTTACCCGAACTCCTATGCTACTCGCGAGCAGGCGGCAACGATGATTCTTCGAATGTTAAATGTATGCCTCAACCTTGATCTTGGGCAATTGAATTAGGGCGTGTCTGAAAACCCGCTCAGGGGCATCTTTCACCGCCTTTTCGCCCCCTGCTTCGTCACTTTTGCTTGACGTACCCCCGGTACGCCTTCACAAAAGTTCCTTGCATGGAACGGAAATTCGGCAAAATCTGCTGCCCTCGGAGTATTCAGACACGCCCTAGAGACTTGATCTCGGCATAGTTTCATAAGGAGGAGCTAAAATGTGTAAAAAGGTAAAGCAGATTATGGCCTGTGTGCTGACTTTTCTGTTGGTGTCGACACAACTGCCAGCACTGTCCGAAGGAACAGCTTATGCTGCCGGCGGCCCCATCATCAGCACGGTGGCGGGCATTGGATCTGCCGGTTATTCGGGAGACGGAGGACAGGCGACATCGGCCCAATTGAATTCCCCTGATGCAGTAGCTTTTGACAGCAGCGGCAACATGTATATAGCAGATACGAGTAACAACAAGATTCGGAAAACGGATTCGTCAGGGACCATCAGCACGGTGGCGACCGGATTGAACGGCCCGAAAGGCTTAGCGATTGGCAGCAGCGGCGATCTGTATATCGCGGATACGGGCAACAACAGAATTCTGAAAATGGATTCGTCGGGGAACGTGAGCACGGTAGCAGATAGCGGGATAAAAACCCCGTATGCAATAGCATTTGACAGCAGCGGCGATCTGTATATCGCGGATACGGGTAACACCAGGATTCTGAAAATGGATTCGTCAGGGAACATCAGCACGGTGGCGGGCACCGGGACGTCGATCTCCATAGGCAGACCGTATGGGATAGCGGTAGACAGCAGCAATAATTTGTATATAGCCGATGCAGACATGTGTCAGATTCTAAAAGTCGTACCGTCAGGCACCGCAACGAAGGTAGCGGGTACTGGGGATGCGGACTATTATGGCGATGGAGGACCGGCGATAAATGCCGCATTGGATACCCCGTCCGGATTAGCTTTTGATAGCAGTGACAATCTATATATAGTGGATTATGCTAACAGCAGTATTCGGAAAGTCGACAAAGCGACAGGCGCCATTACTACGGTGGCGGGCAATGGGGTTGCCGGCTATGCTGGAGACGGCTCGGCTGCTGCAGGAGCTCGATTGCAACTCCCGCTTGGCGTTGCTTTTGACAGCAAGGGGAATCTGTATATCGCAGATACGGGAAACCACAGAATTCGGAAAGTCGGCCTATCCAACGATGTGAACCTGAGCGGCCTGACCTTGTCGAGCGGCAGCCTAAGTCCGGCCTTTGCGCCGGGCACGACAAGCTACACGGCCAGCGTGGCGAGCAGCGTCAGCAGCATCACGGTAACACCGACAGTGAGCGACAGCACTGCCACAGTGAAGGTCAATGGTACGGCCGTGCCGAGCGGGTCGGCCTCGGGAGCGATCAGCCTGAGCGCGGGGAGCAGCACGATCGCTGTCGTGGTAACGTCGCAGGATGGGGCGGCGACGCGTACATATACGGTGACGGTGACGCGGGCAGTGAGCTTGAGTAGCCTGACGTTGTCCGTCGGCAGCTTAAGTCCGGCCTTTGCGCCGGATACGACAAGCTACACGGCCAGTGTGCCGAACAGTGCGAGCAGCATCACGGTAACACCGACAGCGAGCGACGGTAACGCCACGGTGACAGTCAATGGTACGGCCGTGCCGAGCGGTTCGGCCTCGGGAGCAATCAGCCTGAACGCGGGGAGCAACACGATTACTGTCGTGGCGACGTCCGAGGATGGTGCAACGACCCAAACGTATACGGTGACGGTGACACGTGCATCGAGCAGCAACGCGAGCTTGAGCAGCTTGGCGTTGTCCGTCGGCAGCTTAAGTCCGGCGTTTGCGCCCGGCGTGACAAGCTATACGGCAAGTGTGCCGAACAGCGCGAGCAGCATTACGGTAACACCGACAGCGAGCGACGGTAACGCCACGGTGACAGTCAACGGCACGTCCGTGACGAGCGGCTCTGCATCTGGTGCAATCAGCCTGAACGAAGGGAGCAACGCCCCGATTACGATCGCGGTGACGGCGCAGGACGGTACGACGACGCAAACGTACACGGTGGCGGTGACGCGGGCATCGGGCAGCAGTACGGATGCGAACTTGAGCAGCTTGACGTTGTCCGTTGGCAGCTTGAGTCCGGCGTTTGCGCCGGGCGCGACAAGCTACACGGCAAGTGTGGCGAACAGTGTGTACAGTATCACGGTCACACCCATAGTGAGCGACGGCAACGCCACGGTGACAGTCAACGGCACGCTTGCGCCGAGCGGTTCGGCATCTGGTGCAATCAGCCTGAACGTGGGGAGCAACCCGATTACGGTCGTGGTAACGGCGCAGGATGGTGCGACGACCCGAACGTATACGGTGACGGTGACGCGAGCGTCGGTCAGCGAAGCGAATGCGGACTTGAGCGGCTTGACGTTGTCCGTCGGCAGCCTGAGTCCGGCGTTTGCGTCGGGCACGACAAGCTACACGGCAAGCGTAGCGAACAGTGTGTACAACATCACGGTCACACCGACAGTGAGCGACAGCAACGCCGTCGTGACGGTCAATGGCGCTCCCGTGACGAACGGCTCGGCATCTGGTGCAATCAGCCTGAACGTGGGGAGCAACCCGATTACGGTTGTGGTAACGGCGCAGGATGGCACGACGAAAACGTACACTGTGACAGTAACGCGAGGATCGAGCAGCAACGCGAGCTTGAGCGGTTTGACGTTGTCCGTCGGCAGCCTGAGTCCGGCCTTTGCGCCCGGCACGACAAGCTACACGGCAAGTGTGGCAAGCAGCGTGAGCAGCATTCGAGTAACGCCGACCGTGAGTGACGGCGCCTCCACGGTGACGGTGGGCGGCAATACCGTATTGAGCGGCTCGGCATCGGGAGCCATCACCTTGAACGCTGGGAGCAACCTGATTGCAGTCGTGGTGACGGCGCAGGGCGGTACGACCCAAACGTATACGGTGACAGTAGAGAGAATGCCAGTTGTACCGGCGGGTCTGACAGCGACAGCTGGCAACGGACAAGTGACGTTAAGCTGGAGCGGTGTTTCGGGTACAAATACATACAGTATTTACCAGGGGGCGGTAGCGGGCAACTATGGTTCTACTCCGGTTGCGACTGTAAGCGGGGGAACCAACAGCTACACGGCAACGGGTCTAACGAACGGAACGAGGTATTATTTCGTCGTACAAGCAAGTAACGCCGGGGGCAACAGCGATTACTCCAACGAAGCGAATGCAACGCCACAGGCAACAATAGCTCCAACCGATCTATCGATCCGAACAGTTGCCCCTGTCACAGGAGCAGCTAACGCTGACGGAACCAATACATACAATCATGCGACAGCGGCCGTAACATGGGCCAAGAGTGGAGGGTCTTATGCACCGGCAAACGGCACATTTGCGCTTGGTACAGTATATATGACCAAGTATGTGCTTACAGCGGATGCAGGTTATGCCTTTGACCCGACAGCGCGCGTGTACGAGAAAGGCAAAGCGAAGGACCTGTCAAGTCAAATTACAAATTTAGGCATGGGCACGTTTACGGCGACAGTATCAACGAATGCTTCCTCCAACGATACGCTTACCATCATCGTCACGTGGTCGGAGACATATCAAAATTTGGTAATCGTAAATTTGGATAACGCTGCCTTCTCAACTTTCATTAAAGCAAATTATAACGGCACCGACATTCCCGCTCAGGGGGTAAATATTCCAGGCGAAAATGATTTCAGCATCGAATTGGTGAACACTTCTGCTGATGCTGCGGTCCCCCCCTTACAATTAAATCCTGCGTTGGTTAAAAGCATTCAGGCTATTGACGATCGGGGACGCAATGTGCTGTTAAGTGTAACGCCAAATAACAGCAACAGTGCTTGGGGCTTGAATCTTAACATTAAAGGGGATTATGGCCAAACAGACAGAACGGTAACGATAACGGTGTCAACCAGCACCGCTCATGGGATCGACACAAGCTCAGCAAGCAATTTCACAAGCACAATCGATTATGTGGACAGCTCAAGAAATGGATATCCGAACCAGTACAACAGCACGAAGTATTTTGCTGCCGGAGATCAATTAACCTTGAGTCTTTCCTCCAACGGAATTGTTCCTGGCGGCGTCCAATTCATCGGGACCCAAACATCCAAAGCGGTTGATTTGACGACGACATCCATGGACACGACGATTCATAAATTTCAGTATACTTTTACAATGCCTAATGAGCCTGTAAAACTGGTTGTAAAATCAACTACCGATCCAAATTCGGCGCACAACATCCATGTAAAAACGACGATAGACAATGTTGTAGCTCCGATTCTGTCAGGGGGAACAAGGTTCGTAAACTCGGCTGGAGGTTTGCCGGCTACGGATTATGTAGGGGATAAGGTAACCGTTGATCTTAGTAAATTTGCGGACCAGAACGGTTCCAAATTTTATAAAATTACAGGGATCAGCGTAAAGTCGGCGTTTACAAATGAAAACCTGCAAGTGACTCAAAAGGCTGCTTTCGTATACAGCTTTACCATGCCGTATAACGATGTCATCGTTACCGTTCATGTGGAAGCAATACCGGGGTATGCAATAACCACCCAGACCAAAGGGATCCCCTACTATGTCCCAGTAGAAAGTAATGTGCAGAAATATTTCCCGGGAGATACACTAAGCTTTACAATTACAAATAAATATCCTCGCTACCCTTTGAAGGACGTACTGTTTATTCGGAAATCGGATAATTTTACTCAAACGGTAACGCTTAGTAAAGACAGTGATAATTACAACTCAACCATTAACATAAGCAAAGTAGTTATTCCTGCATCAACGATTTTAAATGCTGACGATGAAATAACCGTTGTAGCCGAGTTTAGCTATGACCCTGGAATCCCTGTAAATACGAGCAGTAATTCCGGTGTCACATTTGCGACAACTCCGTCTGTCGTGCAGATGAGTCAACCCTTTACCTTTTCGGTTAAAACACCGACTGACGTCTATGATTCCTATACGGCACAAGTGATTGTTACCGACAAGGCGGACGTAAAAACTACTTTTAATTGTACCTTCGAGGGTCAAGACCCAAAGAATTCGGACATTAGCATATACAGCGTTAATTCGGATATTTATGCTTCAGGACGTCCTAAAAGCATTACTGTAGTGGTCAATGGGATTAAGGATCCAAAAAGCAAAGTCATGACTTCGATTAGTCCAAATTCACAATTGGCGAGCTTATTCAATTCCATCATCGTAAGCGGGAGGAATATAGATCAAACCGGCGAGGTGTACATTGGCACAGCGCCTAATCCGACACAGCGCGCTGCGGTATCCAATGCAACGTCAAGCTCTTTGGTTGTCAGTGTACCGCAAAACATGCTGCCGCGGGGCAACAACGACGTGACCTATTATATATCTATAAACGGCGCGCAGAGAGCCATAACCATTTATTCCAAAGAGACATTATCGCACAAAACTTTTGGAGAACTCGTTGTTGTATCGGATGGATCTAACAACAAATCCGTTATTCTCGCGGCTAATGATACAGAGTTGAATCAGATGCTGGGCAATAAAACGAAGATCCTTACCATTACAGGTCATGTTGCCTATGATTCTAATACCAACAAGTATACGATTACCGGGACGTCCATGATCAACTCGATGGTAACCAGCTATTTGACTGACAGCACCAGTTCAATGACTGTCACGGTTTCAAGAGTTGGCGATGTTACAGTCGATGCTCATAATGTCAAGATGCTTGCGGGCGGAACGACCTTTGTGACGAATGCGGATGTAGCGATCTCCCTTGAGAACGGCATAGAATACATCGACACCTATGCAAAAGACCCGGAAACCGGTGATTTGTTGGATTCTAGTCAACAAAATATTGAATTGAAAATTAAGTATACCGTTGGTGTGATAGCGCTTGGCTCCGGTTTAGGCGCTAGAATAGACGGCGCATTTTTGCTTAAGGATTCCATCATGTTTGAAGGCAAAGTGAATATGGGGGTGACGAAGCCGGGCGGAGGCCAAATTGGTTTTTTTGTGGAAGCCAAAAGGCTTGAATTCGGTAAGGACCTAAAAGGCAATATCGTGTTTAAAGGCGCAGAGGCCGAGGCCACTATCAGCCCTCCAGAAGGGTTCGCCAATATCATTCCGGGATTTAAACAAAGTGAAGCTGTCAACGCAAAAATTGATGCATCCGTGAATACTTACGAGAAAGAATACGGATTGGGATTTGATCTGGATGCAAAAATAGGATCCTTTTCCTCAAGTATGCTTTTAAAGCAGAACAGTGGCGGCACTTTCATTCCGGATACGGTCAAGATTATTATGGGATTGAAAGAACCCGGGATTCCGGTTACGCCTGCTACGCCAGTTGGTCATATTACAAAAATCGGCGGTGGTTTTTCAGGCTTGGCGGACACGATATCAGGAAATTATGACGCTATACCTCCTATTAGGCTTCTACTGAATGGCGAAATGGTTGTCGGCAATGTCGGAAAAAAGACACTGCTGAGCTTTGAAGATATGGAGCTTTCGGTTGGTCCTTCACAAATTCAGCTGTCAGGCAACCCTGTGCTTCTGGGCGTAGATGTGTTTCAAAAATTTCAAGCGGGTATTTATCTGAAACCGTCGTCCGTTTCCTTTGACGTAGCTGCAGATGCCGCATTTCTTAAAAACTTTCAAGTCATAAAGGGAAGTGGGCGTGCAAATGTTACGTTAAATTCGGATTCTTCCTACAATGTCAACGGTCATTTAGATGCTGCCATTCAGATTCCTGAAATTAACGTTGTAAGTTCCCCGTTAGGCGACCTTACGATCGGACCTAAAACGCTCGCCAATATAGATGTAGGAATGAGCAAAACGGATGCTTACGGTTCATTTCGTATTTTAGGTCACGGTTTGGGGGCTCACTACAACTACCAAAGCGGTAATGCAGGGGTTTCCATTTTATCCGCAAAGCGTAATGAAATTCGCAATACGATAAAAGTAGTTGATGAAGATGGTAAAAATGTAGGGAAGTATCAGGTTTTATCTAATGTCTCGCTTGTAGCAACAAGTGTGCCGAATGCTTCGGGAACGATAGCGAATGAAGTCGCGGCTTTATCGGTTTCTGCTCAACCAACGATAAGCGCCAACGATGCCGGTACGGTTCATACCATAACCATGCCTGACGGTATATCGCAGGATTATGCGATCCTGGTAAAAGCAGACCCGAATGATATCTCTGTGCAAGACCCGAATGGCAATCCTTACGGATTAACTTATCCGAGAACCTTGGCCGACGGATCCATGTTCTATAATGATCCGAACGCCAATGCTGAGGTTGTATCGGATCAAGCTGCTGATAAACCGGGTACCCTCATGATTAACTTGGGACGAGAGCCAGGGAACTGGAGCATTTCGTCCAGCCGGCCTTTTGCAAGTGCTGTTATTGCAGTGAATCCGATTCCTGAAATAGACAGTACGACCTATGCCGCGGGTTCCAATACGGTAAGCTTTGCCCTTACAGGTTTGGATATAGCCAAAGAAAGCTATCAAGTTGAAGTACGTTTGTCAAAGGATAGCGGCGAAGACAGATTAAACGCAAGCCCTGGCGTTTTAATCAACACGGTTCCTATTGACCCGGCTTCTGTTGTGAGCGGTGGAGCAAGCGGCAGCTATACATTCAAACCGGAGGATTTGGCTTATTTGCAGAGCGGCGAGTATTATCCAAGGCTGACTTTGATCGCCATACCTAAGAGCAGTACGGAGAGTGCCATTCCATATTCCAGCATGAACGCGAAGCAGCCGTTAACGGTAACGAATCCTCTTGCGCCGGGTTCGGTAAGTTCCGTATCCGTGAAGGCGGGCGGCGGCGGAGCCATTGAAGCGAAATGGAATGCGGTTCCGAATGCTGACGGTTATGTTGTTAGCTTGTATGATGATCAAGGTAAAGCCGTCATGTCGCCTCTAACCTATACGGATGAGATTGACGATCAAGGACACTTAACGGGCAATCGAATCTCTCATCCAGGCAAAGCTATCGAATATAATATTACATCAGATCAAGCGGTAAAAGGTGTGTTTACCCTTGATTTTGGAGGCATGCAAGCCGGCAGCAGTTACAAGCTTGCTGTAACTTCTTATGCAAGTGTTGAAAAAACCGGCACGTATTCACCTGTCATTTATGGGAATCCGACGGTTTCAAACATTACGTTTGTGCCTGTTCCTGATTATCCGATCATCCATGTTTCATCTGATATAGGAAAGATGACAACAAATGCTCAAAATAATCAGGTATTGGTTGTCAACGGGAACTTTAAGCTCGGTATTTCTTCCACTCATGTCAATCAAGCAGACGGGACAGCTCAAAGCATGAGCGGCAAGTTTACCGTATCTCAAAGCGATGGAACCTATGATGATGCAACGGGTATGCCAAACTTTAGGACCCTTTACAGCAGCAGCGATTTCGAGAATCATATTTCAGTACCTGTCTCGGTAAGCGATACAAACCCTTCAAGCGTCATTCACATTGTTGCCGAAAATCAAAACGGCGATAAGTCGAACTGCGAACTTGTGGTGAATGTTAATGATTTGCCGCCTGTACTGTTCATTAATACGGATGCAAAAGGGACGGTATATACCGACGAAACCGGCAATTATCTGATTCAGGGAAGTACCCTGCCGAATATTACAGTTATGGATAATTTCGCAAATCGGGTAACGTCCGACAAGAACGGCATTTTCACAATTAAGGGAACATTAAGCAGTGGAAGTCAGGCTTACAGTACGATAACTGCATTGGATTCCGCGGGGAATTTTACGCAAGATGATGTTGTCATATCAAGAACCGCAAGCAATAACAGTTCCGGTTCTTCTATGTCTGGACATTCAGGCGGCGGCGCATCCGGTACATCTCAGAATCCGACTCCAACTGATGACACGACGCAAAGTAGCGGATCTATGAATGTAGTCTTTCATGATGTACATACGGAAACTCCTTGGGCAGAAGCAGCCATTGAAAAAGCTTATAAGCTGGGTATTGTAAACGGAAGAACAGCTACTACTTTTGAACCAAACGGTCATACACGCAGGAATGAAGCTATAGCCATGTTAGTCCGAGCCAAGAAGCTGGATATCGGCGATAAATCCGCATTGGATAAAGCCTCATCGCATTTTGCGGATTGGGATAGCGTACCGGAATGGAGCAAGCCTTATCTTGCCGCGGCATATGTGCATGGGCTGATTGACGGTTCGTTAGTTAACGGAGCGTATCATGTAAATGCTGATTCCGATATAACAAGGGCTGAGCTAGCAGTTTTAATTCAAAATGCGTATAAGTTTAAAGTTGATGGTAAAAACTTTAAATCCTTCGATGATACGCTCCCGGCATGGGCATCGGAAAGTATTGCGGCTTTAGCATCAAATAAAGTGATTAATGGCTATCCCGACGGAACTTTTAAGCCGGATTCCAGCGCAACAAGAGCAGAAGTTGTGGTTATGTTAATGAACGTCTTTAATTGGCAATAAACATCAAAGGAGTTTTTTCAAGGGAGGCTGTCCCATAAGTCATGAAAATGACTGAGTGATAGCCTCTCATTTTTTGTAAACAAAAAGAAGCGGGTCTGTAAAAATATTTTTGCAGGCGGTGCCTCATTCCCCAATCAACTGCATCCCTTCCAATACGGCCCTGCCGTTGACAAACCTTGGGTTCTTCCAGTAATATATGATGGATAATGATAATCGTTATCACTGATTGGCATCCAAGGAAATTACATAATACGGAGGTACGTTTAATGGTAAGGAAAGAAATACGGATTCGTACAAAAGGGGCCGCCCTTCTTTTTGTTATATTGATGCTTTCCGTATGGCTGACGGCTTGTGGCGAGAAGCCGGCTGCGCCATCGGCGGCGACACAGGCGCCGGCGGAATCGGCGAAGGCGGAAGGCTTGCGGACGATCAAGCACGCTATGGGCGAATCGTCTGTGCCCGCGCATCCGCAGCGGGTCGTCATTTTGACGAACGAAGGCACGGAAGCGCTGCTTGCGCTCGGCGTCAAACCCGTAGGAGCCGTCGAGTCTTTTTACGGCAATCCGTGGTTTGATCATATTAAAGCGGATATGCAGGGGGTTACGACTGTCGGCGGTGAATCCCAGCCGAATCTGGAAGTCATTGCGTCGCTGAAGCCGGATCTCATTATCGGCAACAAAATGCGCCAAGAAAAAGTTTACGATCAATTAAAGCTGATCGCCCCAACGGTCTTTTCCGAAACGCTCCGCGGCGAGTGGAAAAATAATTTTCAGCTTTATGCGGATGCTTTGAACAAAAAGGCGGAAGGCGACAAGGTGATCGCCGATTTCGATAAACGAATTGAAGATTTCAAAAGCAAAGCCGGCGACAAGCTGAAAGAGAAAGTCGCAGTCGTCCGCTTCATGGCGGGCAAAACGAGGTTTTATTACGGCAACATGTTCACGGGCGTCATTTTCAAGCAAATCGGCATTCAGCGCAACGATCCGAAAAGCGACGAAAAATCGTTCGAGGACATTACGAAAGAACGTCTGACGGAGCTGGACACAGCCGACAAAGTGTTCTATTTCACCTATGATACCGGTGACGGCAAAGGCACCAAGCAGGAGCAGGAATGGATGAACGATCCGCTTTGGCAAAATTTGAAGCCTGTCAAGGAAAACAAGCTGATCAAGGTCAACGATGCGACATGGAACACGGCCGGAGGCGTCAAGGCTGCGAATATTATGCTTGACGATCTGTATAAGATTTACGATGTGAAGCCGTAAGAACATGCAAGGCAGCCCCTCGGTTCATTCGTGAACGGAGGGCTTTTTTGCATTTGCGCCGCCGAACTCGAAAAAGGGCGTCCCCTTAAGCAAATTCTGCTTAAAGGAAAGCCCTTGTACGTAAGTATAGGGAGTTGCTTTATCTGCCGCCGAATTTGCCTGCAAGCTGCTGCTCGGCGATTTGCACGAGACGGCGGGTGATGTTACCCCCGATTGCTCCTGTATCGCGGGAAGCCATGTAGCCGTAGTAGCCGTCTTGAGGAATTTGGATGCCCAGTTCCTGGGCTACCTCAAACTTCAATTGTTCCAGAGCCTGATTGGCTTGAGGAACAACTAGCTGGTTGCTGCTGCGAGATTGTCCTGTACCCATTTGTTATCACCTCCAGTAATAGGTATTATATTCGCTTTTGAAAAATATACTCGCGCTGAAAATTGGTAATTTCGACCAATCGAATCGTCCCGGCATCGCGCGTCCGACTTTGCTATAATAGAGGTTCAGGCAACGCATTCCTAATTTATGTGCGGAGGTAAGTCATGTTTGAAATTGTAACGGAACGCTGGTCGTTCGATAAGGATTTGCAAATCATTCATGCCGACGTCAAGCTGACCGTGCAGGATGATATTTTGGTCGAAGAGCCTCTGTGCGTCGATGTAGGGCTTCCCGCCATGCTCCATAGCGCGCTGCACGACACGCAGCCGAACCGGTTTGCTCCGGCGGATCAATGGCAGCGGATGCCGTTCTTCGTATGCGGCTGCGGCGATCCGGAGTGCCGGGGATTTTCGTTCAAGGTGCATCACCAAGACCATGAGCATATGGAGTTTACATATGTGGAAGAACGGCAGGACGGCCCGTACCGCGAGCTGGAAAGCTGCGTTCTCGACACGGCGGCATACAGGAAAGAAGTGCTGCGGATCGGGGAATCGTTCCTGCGGTTTATCGAAGGGCTGGATTACAGACCCTATTTTGCCGATACGGTTAAAGTGGTGTCCGAATTGGTCGGCCAATTACAAGAGAAAGTGCGGAGTGTGGAAGATGGCGCAAAGTAAATTTTATGTAGTCTGGGTCGGCCACAAGCCGGGCATATACCGAACATGGGCGGATTGCCAGGCGCAGACGAAAGGGTACCCTCAGGCGAAATTCAAGTCCTACGAATCGGAAGCGGAAGCACAAAAGGCTTATGAGCGGGGCTGGCAAAAGTCGCTGGATTTTTCGGGGAAAACGGGCGCTGCGAGCGGCTCGGGCTCATCGTCCGCCGGCGGGACGCCTCCCGAAGTGGAGTATGACAGCATTTCCGTCGATGTCGGCTGCTCCGGCAATCCCGGGGTTGTGGAGTACAAGGGCGTGGACACGCGCACGGGGGAGATCATTTTTTATCAGGGGCCGATTGCCAAAGGGACGAACAATCTGGGGGAGTTTTTGGCGATCGTGCATGGGCTTGCCTATTTGAAAAAGCAGGGGAGCAACAAGACGATCTACACGGACTCCGTCACTGCGCTCAGCTGGATACGCAAGAAGGAAGTGTCTACGAATTTGGTCAGAGACGCCTCGACGGAAGAAATTTGGAGCCTGGTGGACCGGGCTTTGAAGTGGCTGAAAACGAATACGTACACGAACAAAATCGTGAAATGGGACACGCGAAAGTGGGGAGAGATTAAAGCGGATTTCGGCAGAAAGTAGATTTGCTGAAAATTGGAGAAACGAATCGAAAAAAGGATTGACGCGGCAAGCGCTTAGATGCTATTATACGAATTAAATTCCTAGTAGAGAACTTGGTATATTAATCCGAGGGAATAAATGGGAATTCGATGTGCGTATTTGATTGGGGAGGGTAAACATGAGAAAGACAAGACTTTTCAGCTTTATCGTTATGATCGTATTAATAGGAAGTTTGCTTGCCGCTTGCGCAAAACCGCAAAGCAATGGCGCAGCATCGTCGCCGGCAGCAGGAAGCACTGCGGATACGGCCCAAGCGACTGCGGCGGCTGGACAAGCCGTTAATCTGTCCGGTAAAAAAGTGGCGCTTATTATGCAGTTCAATACCGGAACATTTTCCGCACAATATGTAGAAGGCGTTAAAGAGCAGGTTGAAAAGCTCGGCGGCAAAGTGACGGTATTCGCTTCCGACAACGATCTCGCCAAAATGGCTTCGAATCTGGATGCGGCTGTTAACCAAAAGTTTGACGGCATTCTGATCGACCACGGCAGCGCCGATGCGCTGGAAGCCGGAGTGAGGAAAGCGCTGGAGAAAAAAATTCCTGTTATCGCGTTCGATGCGATTTTGTCCGTACCGGGCGTGACTTCGCTGGAGCAAAACGACCAAAAAATGGCCGAGGCTACGCTTGAGCAGCTTGCAAAAGATACGGGCGGCAAAGGAAACATCGTGAAGGTGTGGGTTGCAGGTTTTGCTCCTATGGAGCGCCGTGATGTTGCTTACAAAGCTTTCCAGGACAAGTATAAAGACATTAAAGAAATTGCTTCATTCGGAACCGCCAAAGACCCGGCGTTGGATACGCAAGCACAAATGGAAGCCATCCTGAAAAAGTATCCGAACAAAGGCGACATTACGGCCGTATGGGCGGCATGGGACGAGTTCGCCAAAGGCGCAGCACGCGCTATTCAACAGGCGGGACGCACGGAAATTAAAGTATACGGCATCGACTTGAGCGACGAAGACCTGCAGTTGCTGCAGGATCCGCAAAGCCCTTGGATCGCATCGGCGGCCGTCGATCCGAAAGATATCGGACGGGTTCAAGTGCGCTACCTGTACCAAAAGCTGCATGGCGACCAAACGCCGGACAAAGTCGTACTGGATCCGGTGTACGTATCCAGAGATCAACTGCCTAAAGACAAGCAGGTATCCACTGCACAGCTTGGCGAGTTTGTCAAAGGCTGGGGCGGCAGTCAACAAGGTTACACGGATTGGTTGAAAGAAGCCGAAAAACAGGCGAAAAAATAAATAACGATGTTATGCTTAAGTCCCATCGGCTACTTGCGATGGGACTTTCAGATTGGTTACGGGGAGGGAGAGCATGTCAAAGAGTGGTGTAACTGCGCCTTTGCTGCGCATGCAGGGAATTTCCAAGACGTTCCCGGGCGTAAAGGCTTTACAGGACGTTCATTTCGAGCTGCACAGCGGGGAAATTCATGCTTTGCTCGGTGCCAACGGAGCGGGGAAAAGCACTTTGATGAAAATTTTGTCAGGCGCTTATTTCGCCGATGAGGGCAGCGTCATCGTTGACGGGAATCCTATTCAGATTCGAACGCCCAAAGACGCGATGTCGCAAGGGATTTACTGTGTCTACCAGGAGGTTGACACGGCTCTCGTGCCGGAGCTCAGCGTGACGGAGAACGTCATGATGGACAGATTGGTTTCAGGCGGAGCCTGGGTCGACTGGGGAAAGCTGAACCGGGAGGCGGAGGCGATTTTGGCGAAAATCGGCGCTGCGTTCCCGGTTCGCCGCAAGATCGAGGAGCTGAGCATTTCGCAGAAGCAGCTTGTGCTGATCGCCAGAGCGATCGCCCATAAAGCGAAGATCATCATCTTCGACGAGCCTACCGCGCCGCTGAGTCTGGAGGAATCGGAGCGCCTGTTCGCGATTATGCGCGGCTTGAAAGAGGAGGGAGTCGGTCTTATTTTTATCTCCCACCGCTTGAATGAGGTGTTCCATGTCTGCGACCGGATCACCGTCATGCGCGACGGCCGCCATGTGCTGACGCAGGCGGCCGCTGAAATGGACACCGCCGGAGTCATCGAGGCGATGCTGGGCAAAACCTTCACCGAGGAGTTTCCCAAAGCCGATGTGCCCATCGGCGAAACGCTCCTCGAGGTGAAGAACCTCAGCCGCGGTGCCAAAGTGCGCGGCGTCAGCTTTACGCTCCGCCGGGGGGAAATCCTCGGCGTCGTCGGCCTTGTCGGCGCAGGGAAAACCGAGCTGAGCCGCCTGCTCTTCGGCGCCGATCCTGCGGACGGCGGCGAGATCTGGCTTGGCGGGCGCAAGCTCAAGCTGCGCCAGCCGGAGGATGCCGTGCGTGCCGGCATCGTGCTCGTGCCAGAGGAGCGCCGCAAGCAGGGCGTCCTCGTGGAGGAGACGGTGAAGCGCAATCTGTCGCTTCCGATTCTGCGCAAGCTGAGCGCGCTCGGTTTTGTCAAGCGCCGCGAGGAGAATGCGCATGCGCAGTCGATGGTGGAGCAGCTTGGCGTGAACCCCCGCGATCCGAACCGGACTGTGAAGCACTTGAGCGGCGGCAACCAGCAAAAGGTGGCAGTCGGCAAGTGGCTGCCGACGCCTTCCGATGTGTACATGTTCGACGAGCCGACCAAAGGGGTCGACGTCGGAGCGAAAAGCGACATTTTCCGCCTGATCGGTTCGCTGGCTGAACAGGGGAAAGGCATTATTTACTTATCCTGCGAGTTAAATGAAATCGTTGGAATCGCCGATCGCATACTGGTTATGAGCTATGGGTCCGTGGTGAAGGAGCTTTCCCGGGCGGAGGCTTCGCAAGATTTGATACTAACTTATGCGAGCGCTGGGGAGGCAAAGTAAGATGAAGGAAAAAAGCTTGGAGTTTTCTTTTAAATACGGGGCGTTGCTGGTCATTGCACTTGTATTTGTCGTATTTTCGTTCATTAATGAAAACTTTATGACCTATGACAATATCGCGGATATTTTGCGCTCGATTTCCATCGTTACGTTCGTGGCGATCGGAGTCACTTTATCTCAAATCGTCGACGGCTTTGACTTATCCGTAGGCTCTACGGTTTCGCTTGCGACGGTCGTCTCGGCCGCACTGATGGTTTGGTACGAGCAGCCGCTCCTCGTCGTCATCGTCGTGCCCATCGTGATCGGGGCCGTCATCGGCCTGCTCAACGCATTTTTGATCGTCAAGGTGCGCATCCCGGATTTGCTGGCGACCCTTGCGGTCATGTACATCATCGGCGGCGTGCAAAAAACGTTCACTTCGGGATTCTCAATTTACAACAATATGAGATTTCAGGACGGCACCCAGGCAAAAGGGAAATTTTTGCCCGACTTCTTGTGGATCGGACAAGGCAAGCTGCTCGGCATTCCGGTTTCCGTCATTTTGATGATTATCGCCGTGCTTGCCGTGCATATATTTTTGACATACACCCGTTGGGGCAGACAGTTGTACATTACAGGAGGCAACCGCGAAGCGGCCAGGCTGTCGGGCATTTCCGTGAACAAAATCAGGCTGTTCGCCTACGTGCTCTCCGGCATTTTCGCCGCATGCGGCGGGCTTTTGTACGCTTCGCGGGTAGGTTCCGGGCAGATCGATGCCGGCGTTCCCGTGCTGATGGAGGCGGTCGCATCGGTATTTGTCGGCTATTCGGTGCTCGGGGCGGGGAAGCCGAACGTCATCGGCACGTTTTTCGGCGCCGTCCTGATCGGCGTGCTGCTCAACGGGCTCACGATGCTAAATGTGCCTTACTTTGGCTTTGACATCGTCAAGGGCGGGGTGCTCGTGTTTGCACTGGCGATCACTTATGTGCATTTGAACCGCCGCAAGGCATAGCAACACGCCCCAAAAGAACCCACTTGCCGGATCTTCGCAGACCGGTGTGGGTTCTTTGTGCTTGCTGCCTACTCGCAGGTAACTTTGATTTTGGCCTCTGTGGAAAAAGCGCTGATAGGGCTCGGCTGGGGCCAGGCATTTTCGACGGAAGCGGTCGGCTTGAAGGAAAAGCCTGCACAATTGCAGGAATGTTTCGTTATCAGGGTATTAACAAGCAAAAAACTACACTTTTCAGGCTGCCCGAGCAAGTTGCAATACTCTGTGAGGGCTAGGGGAACAAGTGTGGCTCAGCCGGTTTTTCTGGGCGCGATCCTCTCCCGGTGCAGGCCGTGGAACTGCACAACTGGGCAGGAAGCCGCTTGTTAGGGAGAAAACCTGCGAAAGTGCAGGTTTTTCCTCTCGAATTGGCTTGTTTTGGTGAAAAACCTGCAAAAGTGCAGGAATTTTCGCTGAAAGTGAGTATGAGTCTAAGTGTTAGGTGAAAAGCCTGCACTTTTGCAGGAATTGTTCGTGTACAGCGATCAAGGAAGCAAATTCATGTATTTTTGCAGGAATTCTTCGTGCGGTCAGGCAGATTGTGGCTAATCGGCCCTAGCGAGAGGTGTCGGCCCGGGCAAGAGGGTAATCAGCCCTAGCGTGAGGTATCGGCCCGGGCAAGAGGGTAAACAGCCCAGGCGTGAGGTATCGGCCCGGGCAAGAGGGTAATCAGCCCTAGCGAGAGGTGTCGGCCCGGACAAGAGGGTAATCGTCCCTAGCGAGAGGTGTCGGCCCGGGCAAGAGGGTAAATCGGCCCTAGCGTGAGGTATCGGCCCGGGCAAGAGGGTAATCAGCCCAGGCGTGAGGTATCGGCCCGGGCAGGAGGGTAATCAGCCCCGGCATGTGGCCTCCTTATCAACGGGCCTGGCCTGTTGCGATTGTGCAGGAATTCACGTGTGGTCGATCGACTGACCGCCGCCATGCAGCGCAACACCGCGCGCTAGAGCTGCGCGCGGTGCCGGCCAATGATGGGCCTGAGGTGGCCCGGAGGCTAATTTGTCGGAAAATCCAGCGCTTTTTAATTTACGCACGACGGGCGCGCAGTTTTTTGAATTGGTAGTAAAGCGTACATCCGATGCAGTAGCCGAGCAAAGCTGCGGTAGCCGCTAGTGCGACAAGCCCGGCAAAAATGCTGCCCCACACATTCAGGCCGGCCGCGAAAAACAGCAGGGAAAGCACCAGCAAAATGACGGCGATCGAATTATTGAACCGGAGCAGCTCTGGGGCTTCGGTTTCCGATTTGGCCGCGGCTGTCCGAAGCAAGGGTTTGGTCAACAGCACGAACAAATTGGCGCGCAGCCCGAAGAACAGGCCGACGGCTTCGATAATCAGCAGGGCGGCAATGAGCCAAGACTGCTGCCAAATCAGGGCAAGCACGATGAGCAGAACCATGGAGGCTTGATTGGCGCGGACGTATGGAAGAGGAACTTCTTTCAAAGAGATCACCTCTTTAATGTTGAATTTGATTAGGATTATTATAACATAAATCCGGCTAAAAACACATAAATCCGATGAAATTTGTAAGGATTTAAAAAATGACTTTGACGCGTGAAATGACTAAAGCGAGAAAAAAGAAGAAAAGTGTGATATGATAGATTCAATGTTTGCGAGATTTGCGAAATGAAATCCAGGAGGGTCAACGATGGCTAATCAAAAAATGCGAAGCGATATGATTAAAAAAGGATTCGACCGCGCTCCTCACCGCAGCTTGCTGCGCGCAGCCGGGGTTAAAGAGGAAGATTTCGGCAAACCGTTTATTGCGGTGTGCAACTCTTATATAGATATTATTCCGGGCCACGTCCACTTGCAAGAGTTCGGCAAGCTGGTCAAGGAAGCGATCCGCGAAGCGGGCGGCGTGCCTTTCGAGTTCAACACGATCGGCGTTGACGACGGCATCGCGATGGGACATATCGGCATGCGCTATTCCTTGCCGAGCCGCGAAATTATTGCGGACTCCCTGGAGACGGTCGTCAATGCGCACTGGTTCGACGGTCTGGTATGCATCCCGAACTGCGACAAAATTACGCCCGGCATGATCATGGGGGCGCTGCGCGTCAACATCCCGACGATTATGGTCAGCGGCGGGCCGATGAAAGCGGGTAAAGACAAGAACGGCAAATCGATTTCCCTGTCTTCCGTATTCGAAGGCGTAGGCGCTTACCAAGCGGGCAAAATCGACGAAAAAGGTTTGGAAGAGCTTGAGCAATATGGCTGTCCGACTTGCGGTTCCTGCTCCGGCATGTTCACCGCAAACTCGATGAACTGCCTGGCCGAAGGGCTCGGTCTTGCGATGCCGGGCAACGGCACGATTCTTGCCGTGGCCGAAGAGCGCAAGGAATTCGTGAAGCAATCGGCTCGCCAATTGATGGAATTGATCGAGAAAGACATCAAGCCGCGCGATATCGTAACGATCGAATCGATCGACAACGCTTTTGCTCTGGATATGGCGATGGGCGGTTCGACCAATACGGTTCTGCACACGCTCGCTATCGCACACGAAGCGGGTATCGAATACCCGATCGCCCGCATTAACGAAATCGCGGAACGCGTTCCGCATTTGGCGAAAATCGCTCCTGCTTCCGATTATCATATCGAGGACGTGCATTTGGCAGGCGGCGTGAGCGCGATCATCAACGAGTTGCTCAAAAAGCCGGGCGCTCTGGACGGCGAACGCATCACCGTTACGGCCAAAACGCTGCGCGAAAACGTAGCGGGCTGCGAGATTTTGAACAAAGACGTCATTCGTCCTTTGGATAATCCTCACAGCGAAAAAGGCGGCCTGGCCGTGCTGTTCGGCAACCTGGCGCCTGAAGGCAGTATCATCAAAGTCGGCGCAGTGGACAAATCCGTAGGCGGCCGCCACGTCGGACCGGCGATCTGCTTCGATTCCCAGGAGGAGGCGCTGCACGGCATCGCAAACGGCAAAGTCAAAGAAGGCCATGTCGTCGTAATCCGTTACGAAGGGCCGAAGGGCGGACCGGGCATGCCGGAAATGCTCGCTCCGACTTCCCAGATCGTGGGCATGGGCCTCGGTGCCAAAGTCGGTCTGATCACCGACGGACGCTTCTCCGGCGCTTCCCGCGGCATCAGCATCGGCCATATTTCGCCGGAAGCGGCTGAAGGCGGACCGCTTGCTTTCGTAGAAGACGGCGATATCATCGAGCTGGACATGAACAACCGCAAAATCGAGCTGCAAATCAGCGACGAGGAAATGGCGAAACGCCGTGCGAACTGGAAAGGCTTCGAGCCGAAAATCCAGTCCGGTTACTTGGCGCGTTACTCCAAGCTTGTCACTAACGCAAGCGCAGGCGGCGTGCTGAAAATTTAATCATCTACCGATAAAAAGCTTTGCATGTGAGCAGCGGTTTGCGCTGCTTGCGGGCGGAGCTTTTTCTTTTTTTGCATAGCTGTATTTGACGGAACCTACTGATGGCGCAAACAGCAGGGTGAAGGAAGCGGAGCTCGTCATTTTGGATATGATGCTGCCGGGGGTGGATGGTCTACCGTGGGACAGCGGCTGAAGAAGATATCGCCGGATACTCCGAATCTGATGCTGTCCGCCCGGGCCCCCGTCGATGACAAGCTGGATGGCCTGCAGTTTGGCGACGATTATTTGACGAAGCCGTTTCATCTGAAGGAGTGGCGGGTAGCTTTGTTTTGTTTTTCGCGTCGGGTCTGCTTCATTTTCAAAAGAAATCGGTGAACTGAATGTTCGTCCCGGTCCGGGTCCCGGTCATGGCCAAAATAACTGCTCGAACAGGTGCGAACCGGCCAATACGACCACTGTTACGATAAGGGCGAGCTGCAGCACGAACCGCGCTTTAAAGACGGAGAGCAGCATGAATGTGCTTTTTATATCGATCATGGGGCCGAAGACGAGAAATCCGAGCAGCGCGCCCGATGAAAACGTATCGTTGAAGGAGGAAGCCACGAAGGCGTCCGTCGTCGAGCAGAGCGAGAGCAGGTAGGCGAAGCCGATCATGAACATGTGCGAGGTCAAGGAATCTTGGCCCAGGGCGGCCAAGCTTTCTTTGGGAACGAGTACTTGAATGAGGGCGGTAATCAACGCTCCGAGCATTAAGTATTTGCTCATTTCGAGCAGTTCGGAATAAGCGTGGCTGAACATGACCGCAGCTCCGCCTCCTTGATGGGAGTGGCCGTGATCGCGATGGTCGTGGTTGTGAGCCGGTCCGCCGGGACAATCGTCGTGGTCTGCCGCTTTCGCGCCGCTTGCCTGTAAGGAATGGCGGAGCGGGTTATAAACGAGGAAGCGGGTCAGCAGCAGGCCGACGGCCAGGGCGACGACAAACGTCAGCCCCATGCGGGAGTAGGCCATCGCCGGTTCGCCGCGAAAAGCGATGTACGTGGATGCGAACGCGACCGGATTGAGAATAGGGCCGACGAGAATGAATACGACCGCTATGTAAACGGGCATGCCTTTTTTCATTAAGCGGCGGACGAACGGAATCATGCCGCATTCGCACAGCGGAAACAATACGCCCAGCAAGCAGGCGAAAAGGATGCCGCCGAGCGGGTGTCGCGGCGTCATGCGGCGGATGAACGATTCGGGAACGTAAGTTTCCACGATCGTTGACATGACGATGCCGAGCAGCATAAACGGGAGCGCATCGAGAAAAATGCCCATGAACGCGTGCGCCACCAGCTGCAATTTTCCGTCAAAAGCGATGATGCCTGGGAGTTTTTTGGTCGTCACGATTAAAAATGCAAGCAGCATGCAGATCGCGGCGGAAGCCGGAAGGCTCCACCGGTAAAAGGCCGTAGACAAGGCGCATTTCCCCTTTATGAGACGATTGGATATGCTTCTATTGTATGTGGGAGGAAAAGCGGATAGGACAACATGCGCGGTTGACATTACCCGGGGAGCGTGTATAATAATAGAAAATCAATGCGATGACAGGAACAAGTAAGCTTGACTTCAAGTTTCCCAGAGAGCCGGTGGTTGGTGCGAACCGGTGAAACCGGCAAGCCGAATGGATCCTTGAGCTTGACGCTGAACGCAGATGCGCGCTTTTCCGGAACCCGGGCCGGAATGCTGAATGTGCATCCGGCTAGTATGCTGAGCGGCCGCTCCCCGTTAACGGAGCCTGAAGGTCTTTTGGCGCACGTCTGGCGCGCACGAAGGCAAATTAGGGTGGTACCACGGTCTCCTCGTCCCTTGCGGCGGGAGGCCTTTTTGTTGTTGATCGATACAAGGAGGCGTTACGTTTATGAAAAGAGTATTGTCCGGCATTCAGCCGAGCGGACAGCTGACCATTGGCAATTACATTGGGGCGCTCCGCAATTTTACGAAATTACAGCATCAGCATCAATGCTTTTTTATGATTGTTGATTTGCACGCGATTACGGTTCCCCAGGAGCCGGCGGCGCTGAAGGAGCAGACGGAATCCGTCGCGGCGCTTTATTTGGCGGCGGGGATCGATCCGGCCAAAGCGGTGATTTTCCTGCAATCGCACGTTCACGCACATGCCGAGCTGGGATGGATGCTGACGACGCTGACATACATGGGCGAACTGGAGCGGATGACGCAGTTCAAAGACAAATCGGCGGGCAAGGAATCCGTCGGCGCCGGCTTGTTCACGTATCCTTCGCTGATGGCGGCTGACATCCTGCTGTACAATGCCGACCTGATCCCGGTAGGCGACGACCAGAAGCAGCATTTGGAGCTTACCCGCGATTTGGCGCACCGCTTCAACAATCGTTTCGGCGATTTTTTCACAATGCCGGAGCCTTATATGCCGGAGATCGGCGCAAGGGTCATGTCCCTGGACGATGCGTCGAAAAAAATGAGCAAGAGCAATCCGAACGCAGGCAGCTATATCGCGCTGCTGGATGAGCCGGACGTTATCCGCAAAAAGCTGAGCCGCGCGGTAACGGATTCCGGCCGCGAGGTGAAGTACGATCCGCAAAACAAGCCGGAGGTCAGCAATCTGCTCGGCATTTACTCGCATTTTGCCGACATGACCGTTGCGGAAATCGAAGCGAAATACGAGGGCCAGGGGTACGGCCCGTTCAAAAAGGATTTGGCCGAGCACCTGGTCGCCGTCCTGGAGCCGCTTCAACAGCGTTACCGCGAGATCCGCAGTTCGGGCGAAGTGTACGACGTGCTGAAAAAAGGCGCGCAGCACGCAGCGGAAGTCGCCGACGCAACTTTGTCGGAAGTGAAGAAACGAATGGGCTTCCTGGTGTTGTAAAAGAATCGAAAAAAGGAGCTTTGACCGCCGCATCGGCTGTCGGAGCTCCTTTTTTTTAACATGGGTCTGGGGGAAACAAAGTCTACCCCGTTGAACCGGTCATGCCTGTATTGTTCAGACTGTTGAAAACCTGCAAAAATACATGAATTTTTGCCCGCGATCCGCTAGCCACGAACAATTCCTGCAATTGTGCAGGCTTTTCAGCGGGGACATGGGCTCAGGTTCACTTTCAGCGAAAATTCCTGCACTTTTGCAGGCTTTTCGTCAAAATAAGCCAATTTAGGAGGAAAAACCTGCACTTTCGCAGGTTTTTCGGGCCCCTGGCCAATGGCGGAAAACGGCGGGACATGTACGGGAGGTATCTTGTATGCCGCCGTAAGGCTGCGGTGTGTGCAGCGGCTCAGGCCAACATGCTGAGATCGCCGGCCGCGGTTACTTTGTAATAAATTTGCTCGTATTGCTTGACGATGGCATCGGCGGAAAAGAAAGCGCGTGCACGCTGTATGCCTGCCAAAGAAAAATCGCTGTACAAGGCGGAGTCGGTCAGCAATTTGATGGCGTGCTCCGACATTTCAGCCGTGTGTCCGACTGGGGCGAGATAACCGTTGACGCCGTGCGTGACGACTTCCGGAATCCCACCCGTATTCGAGCCGATCGTAGGCACGCCGCCGGCCATCGCTTCCAGGGCGACCAGGCCGAAGCTCTCCTTTTCCGACGGCAGCAGCAGCAGATCGGCCAAACCGATCACTTCGGCGACATTGTTTTGCTTGCCGAGGTAGTGAACCCGGCTCGTAAGCTTCAGCTCTTTGACCCGGCTAACAGCTTTCGCCAGCTCGGGGCCTTCTCCGACAAAAACAAGGTGGGACGGCACCTTTTTATGTATGCCGGCGAAAATATCAATGACGTCGCTAATGCGCTTGACTGGCCGAAAATTGGACATATGCAGCAATATTTTTTCGTGCGGCTTGGCAAATTGGGCGCGAAGCTGCGGATTTGCCGGAGCAATGTAGTCCTGCGGGTCTACGAAGTTGTAGACGAGCTCGATCGGCTTTTCGATGGAAAGCACTTCGTACGTTTCGTTGATCAAGTCCTGGGACACCGCAGTGACGGCATCGCTCTGATGGATGGCCAGCCGGATCAAGTCCCGCAGCGACGGATCGTGGCCGAGTATCGTAATGTCCGTGCCGTGCAGCGTAGTCACAACTTTCAGATGGTCGCCGACCATTTGCTTGGCGAGATAAGCGCAGATGGCGTGAGGGACGGCATAATGCACGTGCAAAATGTCGAGCTTCTCCTGCTTGGCGACCTGCGCGAGCTTATTGGCCAGCGCCAGGTCGTAGGGCGGGTAGCGAAATACGTAGTAGTCGCTGACCTCGACTTCGTGGTAAAAAATATTAGTATGAAACTGGCCGAGCCTGAACGGCATCCGGTCGGTAATAAAATGAACTTCGTGTCCTTTTTCCGCCAGCATTTTGCCGAGCTCGGTAGCGACGACTCCGGAGCCGCCCAGCGTCGGATAACAAGAAATGCCGATTTTTAACATGAATTCACCACATTTCTTTACAAATTGTTAATTTTATTTCGATAATAAAATATTTTCATTTTGGTAATAAAGGTGATGAAAAAAAGTAGTATGGACAACTACTTTCTTTAGGTTGTTTTGCAGACTCTTGTGAGAAAAGTATAGCGTTCAAGTCAAGTCCGTGTCAACGGTTCTGGTCGTCTCTTTTGCGGAGCTTGGCTTTGACCGCGAATCCGTAACCGATAAAGCCGAGTGCGACGACTGTGCAAAGGAGAACGAGCCAAGGCTGCCTGAGTGTGATGAACAGGCTGATGGAGGCCAGCAGCAGCGTGCCTACGACTGCAAAAAGAAGTGCGAGCGGTTTGCTCATGATGTCACCTGCTTTCTTCGAATAGCGTACCCTTATTTTAAACTTTTTTCGGGCGCTGTGCATATAATTTAATTTCCTCCGCATACTATGATTGCAAGCTTGCAAATACATCAAAGATTATAGCTGACTGAAAGGAGTCTGATCCTAATGGGTACAGGACAATCTCGTAGCAGTAATGTGCTGGTAGTTCCGCAAGCCAATCAAGCTTTGGAGCAATTGAAGTATGAGGTTGCTCAAGAACTGGGCATCCAAATTCCTCAAGATGGTTACTATGGTTATATGGCTACTCGTGACACCGGCGCAATCGGTGGTCACATCACTCGTCGCTTGGTGCAAATCGCCGAGCAATCGCTCGCAGGACAATTCCGTTAATCGGAAGCTATCGTAACGATATTAGCTCAGGGGGAATCCTCTGGGCTTGTATTTATATCGGCTGAATAAATGGTACCACAATACAAAAACCATCGCGAATTTCGAAGTTCGCGGTGGTTTTTGATTGAGCGCCTCGTTATGCTTGGCTTTTCGTCAGGGGCGAGGCGGCTTACAGGTTTTGTTTCTTGTCGTCTCGTTGCAGTTCGCGCAAATAATCGTCCAAACGATCAAATCTTTCTTCCCAGATGCCGCGAAAAGTTTGCAGCCAGGCGTTCATCTCTTGCAGAGGCTGGGGCCGGAGCTTGTATATTCGCCGATTGGCAACCGGATTCACTTCGACGATTCCGCCTTCGGTGAGCACTTTCAAATGCTTGGAGACTTGAGGTTGTTTAAGTTGGAGCCGCTCGGCGATTTCGCCTACCGTTAAGGGGCCGTCGCGCAGCAGTTCCACGATATGCAAGCGGTTCGGTTCGGCAAGAACAGTTAATATGTTGTTCATATGCACGTTGTGAAGGGGACCAGGATGAGCTTTATATTTATCTGTCATCTGCAGCGGGCTGTTGCGGCGAAACTTGAACAGAGAAATGGAATTCGAGACCGGCCGCGTGAACAATCATAAAGCTGACCGTGTCCGACCTCCGGTGGGGGTTACATCCTGATTCATAAAATTCCCTTTCTCCTTTCCGGGTTGATGATGATCCGTATGTAAGGTTTCACAATTTATGTATATCATACAAGGAAGGAATATTCCTGTAAAGGAATGTTTGGAGCGGCACAAGTCATAACTACCGGTTTAGCCGATGGTTCCCATCAGACCATTTATAAGGGCCTGTTACAAGCAAGCATCTCTAAGGAGCACTAAAGGCTTGCCAACCGCGTGGTTGCCACGTTAACACGGGCAGGTGAAAGGTCCCTGAAAAGGGGTCTTTTACCTGCCCGTTTTCACCGCAAATTTCGAACAGATTTCCAACTCGGCAATTTGCCTGCCCCGCGCTTCGGCGGCCTGAGCGCTCGGAGCGAACGGGAGCGAGGCGCAATTGCCGACGACACTTCACAAGTAGCAGCGGTTGCTAGATCGGCTCGAATCTTCCTAAACCCCCAGTCGAACTAGGAGGTTTCGTATACAAAAAAGCTGCCAAAGGCAGCCTTTTTTCAATACAAATCGACGCGCAGCTTTTTCTCGAGGCGTGTGTCGTTCACCCAGCCGACGTAGGAGTCGAGCGTTTGGTAGTTGTGATCCATCAGCAGGACGGCGACGAAAGGATACTGCTTGCGGTGACGGTATCTGACGTCGGCCCATCTGACCTCGTAGCCCCAGCGGTGTTCCTTGATTTCCGCGCAGGCGTAGGTAGAAAAGTACAGCAGCGCCTTGATGTTCTCGTGGCTTTTGGAAGCTTCGATGGCGGGATGCGATTCAGGCTTGACGACGTCGACCCATTTCAATTTGAAATTGCGCAGCTCGCCGAGCTGGTAGCTGCCGTCGTTTCTCCGTTTTACCACATTCCATACGTACAGGTTGAACGTTGCGATCAACGTATATTTTTCGCCTGGCTGATATGTCGGATCTTTGCGGAAAAGCCCTTTTTCCAAAATGTAATGATCCAGAGACCGCCAGATGTAATAGATGGCAATAACTCCGTACAAAACCGGAAATATAAGCGTCGGGCTGGCCAAGTGGAATGTCCACATAAAAATCGCTACCAAATGGCTGGAGAAGATGATAGGGTCAAATATGTGTATAATATTCCAAGATACCCATTTTTCCGAAAAAGGCCTCAGCGCTTGCGTTCCGTAAGTATTAAACAAGTCTGTAAACACATGGAAACAGACGGCTATGCCGACCCACATACAGACGTGCAGCAAAGGGAGCGCCGGGAAACAGAGAGCCAAAACGCCGGTAATGAGCAGTGTCCAGAGCAGCAAGGCGGGCAGGGAGTGAGATCGGCCACGGTGATTGCGGATGTATGAAGCGTTTCCCCTGAAACGCAGCAGCCCGTCCACATCCGGGATTTGCGAGCCGACGACAGTGCCGATGAATACAGCGGTTGTCGCCGCATCGCTTGCCGCTACAACCGGATCAATTTGAGCCAGACCGGCAAGCCCTAAGCCGATAACAAGATGTGTGCCTGTGTCCAAAGGTAGGTACCTCCTAAGAACTTTCCATAGGAAAGTTGTCATCGTGAGCGAATGCTTGGTTCGTTCATAAGCGTCGCTCTATTTTAGTTTACCATTTTGGAGCAAAAAATAAATCAGAAGGAGAACCAAAAATGTGCAAAGTTTTTGTAGAATATGCTATAAAGGCGGAAGAACGCGAATCTTATCTTAACTATATGCGCGAGTGGGGCAAACGGGAAGGGCGGCTGGAGCTTCTGGAGGGCACGGATCAGCCGGGGCTGTTCGTGGAAATTTGGAACGGCGTGGAGTACGGGGAGTATCGGGAGCTCAAACGGCAGCGCACGGATAAGGCGGAGCCTGGAGCGGGGGAAGCGGATTGGGAGCGATGGCTGGAGGGCGGACTCCGCAAGCTGCACATGTGGCATTTCACGCCGGCGGAGAAATAAAAAAGCCGCGGTCGCAGGAGGAACGCACGGCTTTCATGTATGAGGGATTTATCTTCCGATCGCTCTGGTGGCGCCGGTGTACGGATAGTAGTACTGCAGCTCTTCTTCAAAGGTGATGTAATCCAGATTGACCATGAGCAGCAAGTACCGCATGCCTGTAGAGGGGTCGCTGATAATAATGTGGTCGCGGCCCGCCGCTTCGAGCCGGCCTCTGAAAATTTTGGCGTTCCATTCGGAGTTGTTTTCATAAGTCATGTACAGAGTCGCCATTTTGCCGAGATTCAGGCGAAGAATATTTTCGATGAAGGATTGTTCCAAAGGCAGCGCGCCGGGAACGTTGCCTCCGGGCTGCGCGGCTCCTCCGACATACGTCGAGGGACCGGGCATAGAGGCGGCGGTCGGAGCGGCTGCGGGCGTCGGATAAGCCGGATGGCTGTAGCCGTAAGGAGCCTGCATTCCTGCCTTGAAAGAGTTATTTAACATGTTCGTGATTCCTCCTAGTTTTCGCCAGAAGCACTGGCATCGGATGCATTGGCTTTTCCCCGGCAAAAGCCGCTGAGCCAATTTTCATAATTATCATATGTGCGAATGCCTATTTGGTGACTGTTTCGGAAAATAAAAAAAGCCCCTCGCGGAGCTGAAGTTTCGTCAGTATCGGTCAATGCAGGGTGTCGAACAAAAATTTGTAGCCGACTCCCCACACGGTTTTAATGTATCTCGGTTCTTTCGGGTCGGGCTCGATCTTTTTGCGGAGATTGGCGATGTGCACGTCGATGGCGCGTTCGGTAACGTAGGAATCGAATCCGCGCACGCGGTTAAGCAGCTCTTCCCTGCTGTATACCCGGCCCTGATTTTGCCAAAATAAAGTCATGATTTCAAATTCCGAGAATGTCGTCTCGACAACGCGATCGTTAACGAACAGACAGCGCTTCTCCAAATCCAGGCGAAGAGCTTGTCCTGTCGCAATGGCGGAAGGCGCAGCGGGGGACTGGAGCGACTGCGAACGTCTCAACAGGGCCAGTATTCGTGCGGACAGTTCCCGCATGCTGAACGGTTTGCATAAATAATCGTCGGCGCCGGTTTGCAGGCCGCGGATACGGTCCGTGATTTCGCTCTTGGCGGATAGCATCAAAATCGGCAGCGTGGAAAACTTTCGAAAAAAAGCGCATAATTGGATGCCGTCGACATCCGGAAGCATAATATCGAGCACGATCATATCCGGGGCGAAGCTGCGGAAAAGCTGCTCGGCTTGCCGGCCGTTTTCCGCGCGCCGGACCTCATGGCCCTCTTCCCCCAAATACATGGTGATCATTTCCCCGATACTCAGATCGTCTTCAACAATTAAAATTTTTGACATAAACGTATCCCTCCTTTCCGATCAAAAGGTTCGGTGATCGATATGCCGGCGCAAATTCGACCCTGAAAAGCTGTCCATTTAACTATACTGCATCCATTTTATGCCGTCCAGCCGCAAACAAGCGGTGAGCTTGCTGCAAAAAAAGAAGCCGGTATGCATCTGAACCTGGGTAAGAGGTCAGATCATCCGGCTTCTTCTGTTGGGAGGATCGGCGATTTGCCGTTCATACGGTCAAATGTTTCCTTACCTGGTCTTCGCTTAAGTCCTCGGCGCTTCCTTCCGCGACGATCGTTCCCCGGTCAAGCACATAATAGTGATCGGCGATGCTCGTCGCAAATTCAAGGCTTTGCTCAACGAGCAGCACGGCGATTTTCCGGTTTTTTTTGATGGACGCGATGATCGCCTCGATCTCCATCACAATCGACGGCTGGATGCCCTCCATCGGCTCATCGAGCAGCAGCAGCTTCGGCGACGACGCCAGCGCTCTGGCGATAGCGAGCTGCTGCTGCTGTCCGCCGCTAAGGTCGCCCCCTTTGCGGCTAAGCATGCCGCGCAGCGCGGGAAACGTCTCGAAGAGCGACTCGGGCAGCTTCTTGCGGCCGTCCGCCGCGGCTTCGAGACCGAGCAGCAAATTTTCCGCGACCGTCAGCTGGGGGAAAATGTCCCGTCCCTGCGGCACGTAGCCGATCCCGGTTTTCGCCCGGCGGTCGGGCGGATCGGCCGTTATGTCCCGATTCCCGTAGCGGATCGCGCCTGAACGGGGACGGACGAGCCCCATGATGCTTTTCATCAGCGTGGACTTGCCAACCCCGTTGCGTCCCATGAGGCAGACGATCTGCCCGGGCCGGACGGCCATATGGACGCGGCGGATGACCATGCTGTCCCCGTATCCGGCTTCGATGTTTTCCAGGCTAAGCATCGCGCTCGACTCTCCTTCCGAGATACACTTCCGCCACCTTGTCGTCAGCCTGAATTTCCTGCATCGTGCCTTCGCGAAGCAGCGTTCCTTCATGGAGTACGGTGACGGTTTTGGCAAACCGGCGGACGAACTCCATGTCGTGCTCGACGACGATAATCGTCTGGCTGCTGCTGATTTCGTGCAGCAGCTCGCCTGTTTTCTCCGTCTCGCTGTCCGTCATCCCGGCCGCTGGCTCATCGAGCAGCAGCAGGTCCGGCTCCTGCATGAGCAGCATGCCGATCTCCAGCCATTGCTTTTCGCCGTGCGACAGCGAGCCGGCTTTTTCCTTGGCCTTGTTTTGCAGGCCGATCATGCCCAGCCTGTGCAGCAGGCGGTCGCGCTGCTCGCTCGTCGTTTTGGCCCACAGCGCGCTGAGCAGGCCGCGCTGCTGCTTCATCGAAAGCGCGAGATTTTCGAAAACGGTCAATGTCGTGAATACCGACGGAGCCTGAAATTTGCGGCCGATGCCGAGCCGGGCGATCTGATGCTCCTGGTATTTGGAAAGATCGGTCGCGCCTTTGAATACGATTTGGCCGCGGGATGGCTTTACTTTCCCGCAGATGACATCCAGCAGCGTTGTTTTGCCGGCTCCGTTCGGGCCGATCAAAAAGCGCAGCTCTCCGGCCTGCAGGGAGAAATTCAGATTGCGAAGCGCCTTGAATCCGTCAAAACTCACTTCAAGCTGTTCCACGCGCAAAATTTCCCTGTCGGGAATCGGGGATTGCGCGGCTAGCTGTCCAGGCATTGGAAACTCCTCCTTTTCAAATTTGCATATTTTCAGCCGGCTTCTTGCGAAGATACGGGTTTTGGAAGCAAGCTTTTTTTCCAATTCGACATGTAGTGGGCGATGGTGCCTACGATTCCTTTCGGCAGGAACAGGACGGCGATGATGAACATGGCGCCCAGCATAATCGGCCACCATTCCGGGTAGGCTTCGCTGAACGTTGTTTTCGCCGAGTTGGTCACGATCGCGCCGAGCACGGCTCCGCCGATGGTGGAGCGCCCGCCGATGGCGACCCACAGCACCATTTCAATGGACGGGACAATGCCCATCTGCGCCGGGGAGATGATGCCCTCCTGCAAAACGAAGAGCACGCCGGCAAGACCGGCAAGACCCGCGGACAAGCAGTAAATGAACACTTTATACACGACCGGATTGTAGCCGATGAAGCGGACCCGGTTTTCCCCGTCGCGGATGGCGGTGAGTATGCTGCCGAGGCGGCTGGATACGAGGAAGCTGCACAGTACGAGCACAAGCAGCAGTACGGCCAGGGTGATGTAAAACAACAGCAGCTTGGTGGAAGGCGAACGCAAATTCAGACCGAGGAAAGATTCGAAATTCGTGAGTCCGTTCGTTCCTCCGGTATAGCCCTGCTGACCGACGAACAGGGTCACGGCGATAATGACCAGCGCTTGCGACAAAATGGAGAAAAAAGCGCCTTTAATCCGGTTGCGGAACGTAAAGTAGCCGAGAATGAAGGCGACGGCCATCGGCACGAGCAGCGCCATCAGGAAAGCGAAGCCGGGGTTATGAAAAGGAACCCAGAACCAGGGAAGCTCGTCGACGCCGCTCCATGACATGAAGTCAGGCAGCTGCCCGGGGCTCGACGCCAGCTTGAGGTGCATCGCCATGCAGTAGGCGCCGAGCCCGAAGTATACGCCGTGTCCGAGGCTGAGAATGCCCGTATACCCCCAGATGAGATCGATGCCCATCGCGATTATCGCATAGGCGAGAAATTTGCCGAGCAGCGACAGGCGGAATTCGGAAAGAAAAAGCGGCGCGAGAGCGATCAAAAACAAACACGCGGCATACGCGATAAATTTCACTTTGGCGGTTCCGGAAGCCGTCATGGGCGGTTGCCACTTCCTTTCTTCAATCTAGAGATCTGGAGCGGATCGTTACTAGCCCCATCGGCTTCCATTGCAGGAAAGCAATGATGAGCGTAAACACGAGCACCTTGCCCAAAGTCGCGCTGGTCGTGTACTCCAGTGCCGTGCCCAGCACGCCGATGCCCAGAGCGCTGGAGACGGTGCCGACCAGCTTGCCGATGCCGCCGAGCACGACGACCATGAAGGCGTCGACGATGTAGTAGGTACCGATCGTCGGGCCGATCGGTCCGAGCAGCGACAAGGCGCACCCGGCGATTCCCGCCATGGCCGAGCCGAACGCGAACGATTGGGCGTCGACCCTGCGGGTGGAGATGCCTAGGCAGGCCGCCATCTCGCGGTTTTGCATGACGGCTCTCATCCGTCTGCCTCCGGCGGAGCGGTACAAATACAAGTAGATGGCAAGTATGCAAAAGGCGACCAAAGCGATGATAAACAGCCTTTTGTACGGAAGGATGAGATCGGCCGTAACATGCAGGCCTCCTTCCAGCCAGCCCGGAGCTTTGACGGCCACGTTCGGCGCTCCGAACAGCGTGCGGGCGAGCTGCTGCAGCACGAGGCTGACGCCCCAGGTGGCGAGCAGACTGTCCAGCGGCCTTCCGTACAGGAAGCGGATGAGAAGCGCTTCGAGCAGCCAGCCGATGGCGAAGGCGATAATAAAGGCGGCGACCAGCGATACGACGAAGTACCAGCCGAACGCGGAAGCGGGAAGCCAGCGCTGAAAACATTGCTGGACGAGGTACGCCATATAGGCGCCGATCATAATAAATTCGCCGTGCGCCATATTCATCACGTTCATCAATCCGAACGTAATCGCAAGACCGACCGCGATCAGCAGCAGAATCGAGCTGAGACTAAGGCCGTTAAACAATTGCAGCAGCAGCAGACTCATGACATCACCTCATTTTTGATGACATACAGGACTGCCGTTGGGCAGCCCTGGCTTCGACTCATTTCTTGGTCACTTCTGCGCCCCAAGGATACGTTTTGAGGTACGGGTCTGGCCTGAGCGGCTGGCCTGAATTCCATATTTCTTTAATCAGGCCGTCCGCCTGAATTTGACCGATCCGCGCGGTCTTGGAAATGTGCTGGTTCTCTCCGTCGACGGTCACTTTGCCTTCCGGCGAGTTCCATTCAATGCCTTTGGCCGCCGCTTTCACTTTCTCGACATCGAAGGACCCGGCCTTTTTGACCGCTGCGGCCCAGAGGTACACGGCGGTGTAGCCCGCCTCGATCGGATCGTCCGTTACCCGGTCTTTGCCGTATTTGGCTTTGTATGCTTCGACAAACTTTTTGTTTTCCGGCGTATCGGTAGTCTGATAGTAGTTCCAGGCGGTGTAATGACCTTCCAGAACGGCTGCGCCGATGCCGCGAACTTCTTCTTCGGCGATGCTTACGGACATCGTTGTTATATCTTTGGACGTAATGCCGGCGTCTTTCAACTGCTTGAAGAACGCGACGTTGCTATCCCCGTTCAAGGTGTTGAAAATGACGTCAGGCTTATCTTTTTTTATTTTGCTGATGATCGTGTTGTAATCCGTATGTCCGAGAGGCGTGTATTCTTCGGCGACAAGCGTGCCGCCCTCGGCTTTCAACTGCTCCTTAATAATTTTGTTGGCGGTTCTGGGGAATACGTAGTCGGAGCCGAGGAGGTAAAATTTTTTGCCTTTATTTTGCAAGAGCCAGGTGACTGCGGGAATGATTTGCTGGTTCGTCGTGGCGCCCGTGTAGAAAATGTTCGGCGACGATTCGAGGCCTTCATACTGCACGGGGTACCAGAGCAGGCCTTTGTTTTGCTCGACGACGGGGAGCACCGCTTTGCGGCTTGCCGAAGTCCAGCAGCCGAAAATCGTCACGACGCTGTCTTTTTGCAGCAATTTCTTTGTCTTCTCTGCAAAAGTCGGCCAATCCGACGCGCCGTCTTCGATGACAGGCTTGATTTTTTTTCCCAAAAGTCCCCCTGCGGCATTGATTTCTTCGATCGCCATCAGTTCCGCGTCCCGTACGGACACCTCGCTGATGGACATAGTCCCGGTCAAAGAATGCAAAATCCCTACGGGGATTGTGTCGTCTTTGGCGGCTTCGGGTGCAGTCGTCGATGAAGTGGTGGTTTCGGTTGCCGCACAGCCTGCGGCGGCCATCATAAAAGCCATGCTTAAAGCGACTGTGAGCTTGCCGAAATTGCGCTTCTCTGTCATACAATTTCCACTCCCTTTATAGTAATAATTGGATTACACCGACAATGATAAGCCGGAATCGAATTATATGTCAATATATATAACATAAAAAGTGAATTATTGTGAAAATGAACAATTTAATTTCTTTTTATTGGATAATTTACTATAAATACGAAATATGACCTAAGCATATACCTTATTTTATGTGAATAAATCTGACGTATGAATATTTACTTTGCCGGTTTTGACGAATATAATGAGGGTATCAAGTTGCCATTATTCGGTTTTCGTAAAGAGGTGAGGACGTGCATCTGACGGAGAGAGAGAAAGAAAAGCTGCTGATTACGGTGGCTGCCGATTTGGCCCGCCGCCGGTTGGCCAGAGGCGTCAAGCTGAATTATCCCGAGAGCATCGCTCTTTTGACATCGGAGATTATGGAAGGCGCCAGGGACGGCATGACGGTGGCTCAATTAATGGAGTACGGAACGAAAATTTTGATGTCAGGCCAAGTGATGGAAGGCGTTCCGCAAATGATACACGAAGTGCAGGTGGAAGCGACTTTTCCGGACGGCACCAAGCTTGTTACGGTGCATCAGCCTATTGCCGAGTAAGACCCGGGAGTTTGTGGGCATGTGCAAAAGTGACTCCGTCGGACGGACTCCCCGGCACTTTTAATGAAGCGCAAATTTTCCGACGCGGGGGCAAAAAGTATCGAGAGGAGCAGAACTATGGTTCCAGGAGAATTTCGGACCGGGAAGGGCTTTATTGCATTGAACGTAGGCAGGAAGACAGTCGAGTTGAACGTGGCCAACGCGGGAGACCGTCCTGTGCAGGTGGGCTCGCATTTTCATTTTTTTGAAGTGAACCGTGCGCTGGAATTTTCCCGCGAAGCGGCATACGGAATGAGACTGGATATTCCGGCGGGAACCGCGGTCCGCTTCGAGCCCGGCGAGCGGAAGCCGGTCCGGCTTGTCGAGCTGGGCGGAGCCAGACTTTCTTACGGGCTCAACGGCTTGAGCCGCGGACGCGCCGAGCATGGCAGCATGCCGGAGGACGTTCGGGAACGATGGAAAGCATGGGAGGGGAAGCCCGGTGAGTCAAATTGACCGCAAAAGCTACGCGCTGATGTTCGGGCCTACGCAGGGCGACGCCGTCCGTTTGGCGGATACGGGGCTGTGGGCCGAGATCGAGCGCGATTTCACGGTATATGGAGACGAATGCAAATTCGGCGGAGGCAAAGTGATACGCGACGGCATGGGGCAGTCGAGCGGCGCGACCCGCGATCAGGGCGTTCTGGATACGCTGATTACGAATGCGGTCATTATCGACCATTGGGGAATTGTCAAAGGCGATATCGGCATTAAGGACGGCCATATCGTCGCGATCGGAAAAGCCGGCAACCCGGACATTATGGACGGGGTTCATCCTCAGTTAATCGTCGGCGCGAGTACGGAGGTGATCGCCGGCGAAGGCAAAATCGTAACGGCCGGCGGCATCGATTCGCATATTCATTTCATATGCCCGCAGCAGATCGAGACGGCGCTCTCTTCCGGGGTGACGACGATGATCGGCGGCGGAACGGGGCCGGCGACGGGGACGAATGCGACGACCTGTACGCCGGGGGCTTGGCATCTGCGCCGGATGCTGGAAGCGGCCGAAGCGTTTCCGATGAACTTGGGCTTCACCGGCAAAGGGAATGCGGCGTTTCTCGCGCCGCTGACCGAGCAGATCGAAGCGGGAGCCATCGGTCTCAAGCTCCACGAGGACTGGGGCACGACGCCGGCGGCGATCGACGCCTGCCTGGAAGCCGCGGACAGGTACGACGTCCAGGTCGCCATTCATACCGATACATTAAATGAAGCGGGATTTTTGGAAGATACGCTGGCCGCGATCAAGGGCCGGACGATTCATACGTACCATACCGAAGGAGCGGGCGGAGGACACGCGCCGGACATTATTCGCGCAGCCGCCGAGCTCAATGTTTTGCCCTCTTCGACCAATCCTACGCGGCCTTTTACGATCAATACGATTGAGGAACATCTCGATATGCTCATGGTATGCCACCATCTCGACAGCCGCATTCCCGAGGATGTCGCTTTCGCGGATTCGCGGATTCGTCCGGAGACGATAGCCGCGGAAGATATTTTGCACGATATGGGCGTATTCAGCATGATCAGCTCGGATTCGCAGGCGATGGGGCGTGTCGGGGAAGTCATTATCCGCACCTGGCAAACCGCCGACAAGATGAAAAAGCAGCGCGGTCCGCTGCCGCAGGATACGGAAGACAGCGATAACTTCCGCATTAAACGGTATATCGCCAAATATACGATCAATCCGGCGATCACCCACGGCATTTCGCATCTTGTGGGCTCGGTGGAGGCCGGGAAATTCGCGGACCTTGTCGTCTGGAGCCCGATGTTTTTCGGCGTCAAGCCGGATCTTGTCCTGAAAGGCGGCAGCATCGCCTACGCGCAGATGGGGGACCCGAACGCTTCGATTCCGACGCCGCAGCCTGTGTTCGGCAGACCGATGTTCGCCGCTTTCGGCAAATCGCTGACGCAAAGCTCCATCACGTTTGTGTCCCAGGCGGCATATGACCGTGGAATCGCAGCTTCCCTTGGCTTGCAAAAACGCGTCGAGCCCGTAAAAGGCTGCCGCAGCATCTCCAAGAAAGACATGATTCATAACGATCTGGCGCCGTTGATCGAGGTAAATCCGGAAACGTATGAAGTCAAAGTGGACGGAGAGCCGGTCTCCTGCGAACCGGCGGCGGAGCTGCCGATGGCGCAGCGCTACTTTTTGTTCTAAAAGGATGCAAGGCAGGTGATACCGATGACTACCGCTCCCCCTTTTCACTGGCTGGCCTATCAGCAGCTGCTCGATTCGGCGCTGCCGATCGGCGGCTTCTCCCATTCTTTCGGCTTGGAAACGCTGGTGCAGCAGGGCCGGCTGACGACGATGGAGCAGCTGGAAGCCTACATTCGCTCCATGCTTGCTTGCAATTGGTCGACATCGGATGCGCTGACGATCAAAGCGGCCTATATGCACATTCCGGCGCAGGAATGGGATCGGCTGTGGGAAGTCGACCGCATGATGCACGTCCAGCGGGCTTCCAGCGAAGCCAGAGCGGGCGCGCAAAAAATGGGCCGCCGGCTGCTGCAGCTCGCCAAGTCGATGTATCCGGAGCTGGCGTGGGAGCCGCTTCACGAAGCCGTGAAGGCGGAGCGCTGCTTCGGCACCCATGCGCTCGTGCACGGCTGGGCGTGCTATCATTTGCACGTTCCGCTGGCGCAAGCGGCGGAAGGGTACCTCTATTGCTGCATCGTCACGTGCATCAACAGCGCGCTGCGGCTCATGTCGATAGGCCAGACGCAGGGGCAAATGCTGCTCGCCAAGCTCCTGCCGTTAACGCGCAGTGCATGGGAGCAGGCATCCGGGCTGGACCCGACGGAGGCTTACACGGCCTCGCCGGCCGCCGATCTCGCCATGATGCAGCATGAAACGCTGTATTCCCGATTGTTTATGTCTTGAAATCTTGAAAATAAAAGCCAATATTCATTTTGGGAGGAATTCATATGTGCCAAGGTCAAGGACATCATCACCATCATTGGGAAAAACCCGAGGTGGACCGCTCGCGTCCGATGCGGATCGGTATCGGGGGCCCGGTCGGCTCCGGCAAGACGGCGCTCGTCGAACGCCTCGCCCGCAAGCTGAATCGCCATTACAGCATCGCGGTCATTACGAACGATATTTATACGAAGGAAGATGCGCAAATTTTGATCCGTTCGGAGGCTTTGCCGGAAGAGCGGATCATCGGCGTAGAGACCGGCGGCTGCCCGCATACGGCGATCCGCGAGGACGCTTCGATGAATTTCGAAGCGATCGAAGAGCTGGAGAAGCGCTTCGCGAAGCTGGATATCATCTTCATCGAGAGCGGCGGCGACAATTTGGCCGCGGCTTTCAGCCCGGAGCTGGTAGATCGCTTCATCTATATTATCGACGTGGCGCAAGGGGAAAAAATTCCGCGCAAAGGCGGCCCGGGCATCATCCGCTCCGATATGCTCGTCATTAACAAAATCGATCTGGCCCCCTACGTCGGCGCCAGCCTCGATGTGATGGAAGAGGATACGAAAAAGATGCGCGGCGAGCGTCCTTATATTTTTTCCAACCTGATGGGCGGCACAGGGTTGGACGATATTGTGGCATGGGTGGAGCGGGAGTATACCCATGCCTAGCATGACCGGGGAGATTCGTGCGGAATTTGCGCTGCGCGGCGGCAGGACGCAGCTCGCGGGCAAATACCACACCTCCCCGTTCAAAATCGCCAAAACGTTTCGTTACGAGAACGAAACGCTCAACGTTGGCGCCGATCCGGAGGATCAGCTCGGCGTCTATGTAATGGATTGCTCCCCAGGCCTTATGGCCGGGGATCAATATGAGCTGGAGTGGCGCCTGGGACCCGGCGCCCGCGTTTTTTTGACGAACCAGTCGTTTACGAAGGTTCATCCTTCAATTGAAGGCGCCGGCAGCACGCAGCGCCAAAGGATTCGTTTGGAAGCGGGCGCAGTGCTGGAATATATCCCCGAGCCCGTGATGCTTTACACGGACGCGCGGTTTACCGCCGATACGGAGGTGGACGCCGCCTCCGGCTCGGTTCTCGTCATGTCGGATATTTTATGTCCGGGACGCGCTCGGCGGGGCGAACTGTTCCAGTACGCCAGCTGCGAAAGCCGGATGAAAGTCCGGTACGGCGGGGAGCTTGTTTACTGCCAAAACCAAAGGATCGTGCCGTCCGCGATGGATTTGTCCTCGCCCGGATGCTGGGGGACGGAAACCCATCTGGGCAGCCTCCTCATCTTTTCCGACCGGATCGGGCAAAAGCATCTGGACGCGGTGATCGAGCAGCTGAATCTTGCAGCGACGCCTTCGGTCCGGTTCGGAGCAAGCCTCGCCTACAAGTACGGGATCGTCGTGTCGGCGCTGGGAAACCACGCCTGGGAACTTCAGCACACGCTCGGTACGGCATGGAACGCGATTCGCGCCAGTTTGTTATCGTTAATGCCATTAACTATTAATAAATAGAATCAGCCTGTACGCAAAAAGCGGGCTCATGCCCGACTTGAGCGTAAATTCCTGTACAAACGCAGGCTTTTCCTCCAAACGAGCCGATTCCATCGAATAAGCCTGCATTTTTGCAGGTATCGCCTTCTCCCGAGCCAATTCCCGACGTGGAGCGCCGTCTTTGACGGCCAGTTCGATGCCGCGGCGCTTCTCCGGGAACTGCTGAATCCTCGCCCCCCCTGTTTGAACGGGAAAGCCTGCAAAAGTACATCTTTTCACTCCCCACCAGCTCTCACCCCGAACAATTCCTGCAAAACTGCAGGTTTTTACGCTAAAAAGCGAGCTCATGCCCGTCATGAGCGTAAATTCCTGCACAAACGCAGGCTTTTCCTCCAAACGATCCGTTTCCATCGAAAAAGCCTGCACTTTTGCAGGAATTGCCATCTCCCGAGCCACTTCCGAGCGTGGAGCGCCGTCTTTGACGGCCAGCTCGATGCCGGTAGCTATACACTAAATTCGCCTTCATGTGTACCGCCCAGCGGCATGGGGGTTTTTGCAGGAATTGCCCACTCCCGAGCCATTCCCAACGTGGAGCGCCGAGCGTCGCCTTTAACCGGCCAGGTACAAAAGCTCCCGGGCGGGATGAGGGAATTTATTCCCCGGTATGCGTGGAAAGCAGTGAAACGGGTACACTCCACCGGTTGAAATAGGTGCTGCAGCGCGTTTTTTGCGGGAAATCGGACATTGTTAACGAAAATAGAATGGCTGTGACTTTTTACACGCATACTGGGAAAGAGAATCGACAAAATGATGACAACTGCGCTCGTTTCATTGTCAAACGGGATTCAGGTTGGTATGATTAGATTGTTGAAAATCAGGGTTATTGATTTGCTCGGCAGTTCATATACAGGAGGGCAATTACGTGGAAAAGCAAGTAAGCTACGAGTCGGTTCCGAACGCGGCGGTCAAAACGGCCGAACATCCGGAAGCGCACGAAGCCGGCGCCGTTCAAACCTCGGCAGAGCCTGTTTCTATTAAAGATTTTTATCGGTTGACGAAGCCAGGGTTGATTTATTCTAATTCAATGACTGCGTTCGCAGGCTTTTGGGTCGCATCCAAATGGGATGTGAACTGGCTGCTGCTGCTTTACACGCTGCTCGGATCGGCGCTCGTCATGGCTTCAGGCACCGTGTTGAACAACTATTTGGATCGGGATATGGACTCCAAGATGGAGCGGACCCGCAATCGCGCCCTGCCAAGCGGAAGAATGGCGCCGAACGTCGTGCTGGCATACGGGATCATTCTCGGAGTTCTCGGACTGGGCACACTGTACTTGCTGGCGAACTCGCCATTGGCGGCGCTGCTTGGATTGATCGGTTTGTTCCTGTACGTATGGGTATATACGGCCTGGTTTAAAAGAACTTCCGTATGGAGCACGTTCGTGGGCGCATTTTCCGGCGCGGTGCCTCCTATCATCGGTTACTGCGCAGTCACCGGAAAGTTCGATCTTGGAGCAATTTTGCTGTATTTGTTTCTGTTCCTCTGGCAGCCGCCTCATTTCTGGGCGCTTGGCATTCGCAGGTCGGAAGAATACCGCGCGGCGGGATTTCCTTTGCTTCCCGTAGTGAAAGGCTTCTACGTTACGAAAGTCAGCATGCTTCGCTACGTTGTTCTTTTAGTCCCGGTTACGGTTATGCTGACGGCTTTCGGCTATCTCGGCTACACGTTCCTGATCGTCTCGACAGCGCTTGGCTTGATTTGGGTGTTTATGGCGGTAAGAGGGTTTGGCATGCACGGCGAATCCGAAATCAAATGGGCAAAAGGCATGTTTATTTACTCGCTTAACTATTTAACGCTGTTGTCCATTTTGATGGTGTTCAGTACAATGAAGTAAGGCAGAGCGGATTTACGACTTCCCATGGCGACATGGGATTTTATTTTGCTTTTGAACATGGGATGGGGGAAAAGAAGCGGAATGAATGTGTTTTTAGCGAAAAACTGGTTTAAAATGGCCATCGGCATCATTTTGGTGGCAATGATTGCGTCTTTTGCATATAAGCTGTGGTTTCAGCAGGACGGAAGCGATGAGCGGCTTAGGGCGATGAAGCCGGCCCCGGATTTTCAATTGACGGATTTGGACGGTAAGACGGTTTCATCCAAGGATTTGAACGGGAAAGTCAGACTCGTGTATTTCTTCTACTCTTTTTGCCCTGACGTATGCATGCCGACTTCATTTATCCTTTCCAACGTACAAGCATCGTTAAAGGAAAAAGGGCTTCTCGGCAGCAAGGCGGAAATTCTTTCGATTACGATTGATCCGACCAGGGATACCCCGGCTGTGTTGAAGGAGTTCGGCAGCAGGTTCGAATCGAAGCCTGTGCCGGGAGGATGGACGTTTTTGCGCGGTGACGAGGCGGAGACGAAGAAGCTTGCCGAAGATTTCGGCATTATGGTGATCAAAGAGAAGAATGGGGATTTCTCGCATTCCAACGCTATTCTGTTGGTCGATCCGAAAGGGGTGCTCCGCAATTATTACGATGCGGGCGATCCGAAGCTGGATGCGAATTACATAGTGAAGGACGTCATTACGTTGTCCAAAGGCAAATAATACGCAAGAGGGAAGCGGGAGTCCGTCCGATTAACCTCGGTTTTACTCCAAAGCAGGGCTTGGATCAGGGTATATAATATACTCTTCCAGCCCTGCTTTTTCTAGTTGCTGGATCAGATATTCTTCGGGCGTTCCTTCCACTCCGGCATATCCTTTGCGCGTATAGATTTGCTCGGCGTCGGGAAAGGCGTCGCACAGCAGAGCGCGGATCCGCTTTCCGGAAGAATCGTTATCGGTAAATATGTAAACCTGGCGATCGCCTGCTTTTTTCTTCAAATCTTCCAGCGTCGCCGAGTTGGGTGTGCCGTATGTGCAGAAAATTGCAATTTCCTCGCTGACGATTCGTTTCAATCGGCTTTTGTCATTTTTGCCTTCGACAATTATAGCTATCGACATAGGGGCCCCCTCGCTGCTTTTTTTGTATTATAACCAGTTTTGGCGAGCGATCCAAGCCCTTTATGCGATTTTCAGGCAAATCATGTGCGGATTTCCCGGGAAATGACAAGCGTTGACAGACCGATCCGCTAAAGACGTCGCAGCACTTTTTTTCGTAAAATAACTTTTCGAAAGCAGGATTCTTTGAGGTGCATAGAAGGTCTCTTTATCAATCGACTCTTTGCGGACATTCTAAGGTAAAATCAAGCAATATCATTGATTTGTCAATGAACATCACCAACTTTCTGATTCTTTAGCACAAAATTCATAAAATAACACAATTTATTCCAAATAAATTCTATTTTTTCAAAAAAGAAAGCGCTTTATAATGGAGTTGCTTCACCAGATTATTGCCAAATATAGTGAAAGGAGTGCGCATGCAATGTTCTTGCAATGAACGATCCGTTAAAAAACTTAGAAAGGAGAGATAAAATTTGTTGAACGTTCTAAAGTTTTAACGGACTTTTCAGATTCGCTTGCTATGAAATATTGAAGTTAACCCGAAAAGTATTATGCAAACGCTTTCGAAGTCAACCGACGAGCTCTTTCCAAACATTCTGTCGTTGCATGAACGATGGGAACAACTGCGCCGACACCGTCTGACAACCGATTGCTATGGCGCCGAATTCTGCAGTGCTGTATACCCCGCGCAAGCGGCAAGCGATATTTTAAAAGGAGGAAAATGTATTATGTTAAAAAAATTAAGTGCGATTGTATTGGCTTGTTCATTAACGCTCAGTGCTGTGCCATTGACGTCTGCATATGCCGCCAACAGTGCGACTGCAAAACTTCCAGGGAATTCAAATCCGCTTATGGACCATAAATTGGGGGCAGACCCGTTTGCGATGGTCTATAATGGAAGGGTTTACATTTATATGTCAAGCGATGCGTATGTAAATAATAGCAACGGGACTGTTAAAGAAAATGATTTTAGCGCATTGTATAAAGTTAATGTCATATCTTCCGCTGATATGGTGAACTGGACAGATCATGGTTCCATTCCGGTAGCGGGAGCCAATAGCGGCAATAACGGCAAAGGTATTGCCAAATGGGCGTCACTTTCATGGGCTCCGGCTGCCACACACAAAACGATAAACGGCAAGGAGAAATTTTTCCTTTATTTTGCAAATGGCGCATCGGGTATTGGCGTGCTGACTGCGGATTCTCCGCTAGGACCATGGACAGATCCGCTCGGAAAAGCTCTTGTTACAGGCAATACGCCCGGAGTCGCCGGAGTTACATGGCTTTTTGACCCGGCCGTATTTGTGGATGATGATGGTCAAGGGTATTTGTATGTCGGCGGGGGAATACCCAATACCTCGGATCCGGCATCGGTTGCCAATCCCAAAACAGCCAGAGTTTTGAAATTGGGCGCCGATATGACGAGTATTGTTGGAAGCGCAGTAACCATTGATGCTCCTTACATGTTTGAAGACTCCGGCATTCATAAGTACAACGGCAAATATTACTACTCTTATTGTATCAATTTCTCCGGTACGCACCCGGCCGCTTATCCGGCAGGCGAGATCGGCTACATGATGAGCAGCAGTCCTATGGGGCCCTTTACGTATACAGGGCATTTCCTGAAAAATCCGGGCGCATTTTTCGGGGGCGGCGGAAACAACCACCATGCCGTATTTAACTTTAATAACCAGTGGTATGTCGTGTACCATACCCAAACTGTCGCCACGGCTCAATTGGGAAGCGGAAAAGGATACCGATCCCCGCATATCAATAAGCTTGTGTATAATTCGAATGGAACGATACAAGAAGTTCAGGCAAATATGGCAGGCATAGCCCAGATCGCCAATCTGGATCCGTACAACAGGACTGAGGCTGAAACGATCGGATGGAATGCAGGTATCCAAACTGAGGATAGTCAAGCGGCAGGCGGACCGGTAAATAATCAAAATGTAGCATATATAAATAACGGGGACTGGGTAGCTGTAGGAAATGCTGACTTTGGCAGCGGAGCGAAGACGTTTAAAGCAAATGTAGCATCGGCGACTACAGGAGGCAATATTGAAATACGTCTTGACAGTCCAACCGGTACTCTTGTTGGAACACTTCCCGTACCTTCTACAGGCGGGTGGCAAAATTGGAAGGAAGTAACAACCAATGTCAGCGGTGCAACGGGTGTCCACAAAGTGTTCTTCGTGTTTACGGGAGCAGGAACCGATTATTTGTTTAATTTTGATTACTGGCAGTTTTCGCGCTAATCATGAGCAGCGTGAATTTACAGCACGAATAAAGGAGTAACGTTTTTGACGTTCGGGAAATTAACGTTCATTTTCCGAACGTCATTCATCTTTTTTGAAGCAGCTGCCAAAAAACCTGTCTACAGTCCAATTTTCCTATAAGGAGGCGATTGTATGATGTATAAGAGAATAGGCGTGTTCTTATTGGTTTTCACATTATTCATGAGTATGATGCCCAATTATACCGCATTTGCAGCCACTACTTTTACAAATCCGTTTATATATGCCGATGCACCGGACAACGATGTGATCAGGGTAGGCAATACGTATTATATGACCAGCACGACCATGCATATGAACCCTGGAGTCCCGATCATGAAATCCAACGACCTCGTAAATTGGGAAATCGTAAATTATGTTTACGATACGTATGCCAACAATGACGCACAAAATCTGAACAACGGGCAGAACGAATACGGAAGAGGCTCGTGGGCAAGCAGCCTTAGATATAATAACGGCACTTATTATGTTTCTTTTGGCTCGAATTCTACCGGCAAAACCTACATTTATCAAACGAACAATATAGAAACCGGCCCATGGACATCGTCAGTGCTTGGCAGCTATTACCATGACGCATCGCTGCTGTTTGATAACGGACGCGTATTCCTGGTTTATGGCAGCGATAACATCAGCATTATCGAGCTTACGGCAGACGCCAAAGCGATCAAATCAGGGGGGCTTAATCAAGTAATTATCCCCAATTCAAGTAATATTGCCGGTTCCAGCTTCATAGTGAAGGCCGAAGGCGCGCACATCCAAAAGATCAACGGAATGTACTATGTATTCCTGATCGTTTGGCCGTCGGGAAGCGGCCGCACTGAATTATGCTACCGCGCAAGCAGCTTGACCGGACCGTATACAGGTCAAGTTGTATTGAAGGATTCGGGCATTGCACAGGGAGGCATTGTCGATACGGCTTCCGGCTCCTGGTATGGTATGCTGTTTAAAGACAGCGGGGCAATCGGACGTATGCCGTATCTTGTTCCGGTTACATGGTCCAATAATTGGCCGGTATTCGGTGTCAACGGTAAAGTTCCCCTTACCATGAATGTTCCCGTCGAAGGTTATCCGGCCAAGAAGGTTTATGCGTCCGATGAATTTTCAAATACGACTCTTGGCAAGGTGTGGCAGTGGAACCACAATCCTGACAATACGAAGTGGTCCCTTACACAGCGTCCCGGATTCATGAGAATTACGACCGGAAAAGTGAGCACGAGCATTCTTGATGCCAGAAACACGCTTACCCAAAGGACATTCGGACCGCAATCTACAGGAACCGTTGCATTGGAAACAAGCGGCATGAAGGACGGCGATTATGCCGGTCTTGCAGCGTTTCAGGCTAAATACGGATTTGTCGGCGTAAAGATGTCCGGGACTTCCAAATCCATTGTGATGGCGAATGCCGGCTCGGGAACAATGACTGAAGTGGCGAGCGTCCCCGTCACCCAGAACAGAGTATACCTTAAACTTTTCTGTGATTTTAAAAATCAGACAGATAAAGCCTATTTTTACTACAGTCTTGACGGCACAAATTGGACGGCTATAGGCAGCACGCTTCAGATGTCTTATACACTGCCTCACTTTATGGGATACCGTTTTGCTTTGTTCAATTATGCTACTAAATCAACCGGCGGTTTTGTCGATTTTGATTATTTGCGATTGCAGTGAGTAGATGGCAGGAAACATGCATCCGCAGCATAAAAACGGAGTCTCGCGATTTTGCGGGCTCCGTTTTCCGATTAATTATGGGGTATTACATGAAGCTTGAAGGTGCGGAGGGGCAGCAGCGAAAGGGCCAGCATCAGTATGAAAAAGGCGATGAAATACGATGAGATTTGATCGCGGAGCTGTCCAGCCAGCGTCGGTCCGAAGAAGGCGCCGATGGAGTGTGAAATCGACAGCAGCGAGAAGACGCGCCCGTACCGGCTGCTGCTTGTGATGCCGGCGAGCAGCGCCGCGAGCGACGGGAAGATGACGCCTTTGGCCATCCCGATGAGAAACAGCGACACTGAAAGCGGTACAGGCCATTTGACGGCCAAGCCGAAAAATATGATAGCAAGCGACAAGCTCCCCGCTACAGTACGGATTGAAGGCGAAACCTGGTTCAAAAACCACATGCTCAGCGTGCACAGCGCCCCCAGGCTGACCAGGGAGAAAAATACGCCGGAGGTTAAAATGGAGCCTCTGGATGCCTGCATAAGCGGCAGCTCGAAAAATAAAATGCCTTGCGAACAAGAAATCGCCATCGGAATCAAAAAGAAAAGCCAGGGAATCGGCATGTGCGGAGTCACGTCGCCGGGCCGCTCCGGGAGCGAATGGCCATGGTGATCGACGAGCAGCGGCTGAGCGGTATCGGACAGCTCTGCCGTGACCGAAGCTTTTTGCTCCTTAACGCCGAAAATAGCGAGAATCCCGGTGACGATCAGTACCCAGCCGAGCACGGAAAAAGCGGTCGTAAACCCGATTTTGGCGACCAGCAGCGCTCCGGCTGCCGGGGACACGACCGAAGCCAGCGTATGGACGAGGCCGTTGCCTGTCATCAGCTTGCTCTGGTGAATGCGGTCTTTGGCAATCCGGGCCAGCAGGGAGAGGCACGCCGGCGACAGAAACGCAAGCACAAATCCGCTGATGGAGCGAATGTACAGCAAATGCCACGGGTCTGTGACCATAGATTGAAATAAGAGGATGATCCCTGCTACAATCAGGCTAAAGATGATGAAAAGCTTGCTGCCGTATTTGTCCACACCGTAGCCGGCAATTAAATTTCCGGGCAGATGCGTGATCGAGTATACGCCCATAATCAAGCCGATAAAAGAAGGCGCCGCGCCCAGGGACAAAGCGAAAGGGGACAAGATCGGATACTGCGCGTGCAGATCGAAAAACGCAACAAACATAAACAAATATAACCAAATCGCCGTTCTCAAAAATCTCACCGCCCATTTTTGATATGTTGACTCAGGAGTCTTGTCTCTAAGATGTACGCGACTTGTCCGCAGGATATGACCTTTCTGCATAAATGACACATTTCCAAAGAAAGGAGCTTCCGCATGGACTCTATGGTAATCCTGCTGCTGGCGGCCGCGGCCGTGTATCTCCTGTTTCGGTTGAGGCGGTCCATCCGCTCCTCAAGAAATTACACCGACAAGAGCGGCGAAATCCAGAAAAAGCTAGCGGAATTAAGGAAAAAAAGAGATGAACAATAACGATGCGCTGTAGTATGATTAGGAAAGGTACTTTTTTTAATAATGGAGGGATTTTCGCTTGGATCAATGGATTTCTTTCGCGCAGGACCGCTGGTATTTGCTCATTGCGGCGATCATTGTTCTTTTTATCGTTATTGGAATCGTTAAAACGATCATGAAATGGATACTTGTTATCGTCATTGTCGGGGCTCTGGTCGTATATGGAGCCAATTATAAGGATAAGCTGCAAAGCATAGGAGCAAGCGTTGTCAGCCAGGTGGGCGACGAGGTGAAAGACAAAGCCGTAAGCGCATTGGCCTCCGAAGCCAAGGACGCGCAGTTCAAGGCGAATCCGGACGGCTCCTTTTTGATCACGACCAAAAGCTTGAAGGTCGAGGGAAAAGCGGGCTCGGAAGAAGTGAAAGTTACCTTTATGGGAACAACGTTTACGATGAACGCGAATGCGGCGATCAACGCATTTGTGGAGCAGGCGCAAAAAAATGCCAAGCCTTAGCTTAAAATAGGAGGGAAATCTTATGGCGGATATGATGCTCGCAAAATGGACAACAATTAATCTCATATCGATCGCCATTGTTTTAACGTTTGCGGCCGCTGTCATACAGGGCTTTTTCCGCGGCGGCTCCGGTTCGGCCAAGCATCTCGTCTACATGGTCGTCGAAGGGCTCACGGTTATCATCAGCATGTTTTTGGCGTGGAAGAGCGTGCAGCTCGTTTCCCCGCTTATTCAAACCTGGCTCAAGTCGCAAAATTTGCGGCTGCCCGCCGGGGAGATCACGATGTGGCAGCAGATTTACTATACGGCGGTAACGAGCATCCGCGATTTTCCGCTGCTCCGGTTCGGCGTGCTGTTTTTGCTCGGCTATATGATCGTGAAGCACATTTTGTATCTTTTGTTCGAGCCGGTTGCCCGCTATTGGCTGGCCGGACGTCATCCTTACGGCGCGGGTCGGAGATCGCTGCTCAGTTCTTTGGCCGGCGGGGCTATAGGCGCCGTTGCGGGATTCGCCAGGGCGCTGATGCTGATCGCGGCGCTGTTTATTTTTGCAACCTTGTTCCCGCATTCGCCGCTCACGTCGTACATTCAATCGTCGCAGATGTATCAAAAGGGCGCACAAGAAGTCATCTCGCCTTTCACGGGCGACTTTATTGCCGACAAGGTTCCTGTATTTACCAGGGCGGTCGAAAATGAGTTCTCGAACATTTTGCAGCGCAGATACGAGGTGCTGGACGCCAATATACCGGACAACATAGCCGAAGCGGCCAAGGAAGTGACGGCCCCCGGCAAATCGGACGAGGAGAAGGCGCGGCTCCTGTACAAATGGGTCGGAACTCGGGTGCAGTACGATTGGGACAAGGTGAGGCTGTATGAGGATCAGCGCATCTGGAAGGAGCAGACGCCGGAAGATACGTTTAGCACCCGCAAGGGCGTATGCATCGATTATTCCAGGTTGTATGCGCTGATGGCGCGGTCCGTCGGGCTCGATGTGAAGGTCGTGACCGGTCTCGGCTACGACGGCAGGGGCAGCTACGGGCCTCATGCCTGGAACGAAGTTTACTTGAAGGAATCGGAGCGCTGGGTGCCGCTCGATTCGACTTGGGTTGCAAGCGGAGGCAACTGGTTCAACCCGCCGAATTTCGATCAAACGCACATTAAAGAGGCATAGCAAAAATATAGCGGATTCGCCGGAAGCCAGCCTTTCCACTCAAAGGGCGCGGCTTCTTTTTTCCTCCTAAGCAATTGTGGTACACTTAATAGCGGAATTGTTAATATGATTATGAGCAGCATCATGAAGGAGATCCAATGCGACAACCCATTCGGCAGTATAAAATGATATATTTCGATGCAGGCGACACCCTGCTGATGATTCCCGCAGCTCAAGCCATCTTGAAGCAGTATTTGGCGGATCGTTCCCTGGACAGGGATGAAGCGCACATCGGTGAACTATTCGCGGAAGCTTTTCGTCTATTTTATTACGGGAAGAAGACGGATTCTTTTGAAGCCTGCACCCCGGAATCCGACCGCGCATTTTGGGTGGACCTGTATAAATACGTGCTTCACAAGCTGGACGCGCATGCAACCTGGACGGCTGACGAAATACATGCTTGCTGCCACGAACTCTACGATATTTATACGGCGCCGGAGTACTATGAGCTGTTCGACGACGTCATTCCGTGTCTGGAACGTTTGCGGGATATGGGTTTCCGGCTTGGGATCGTCAGCAATTTTGCTCCTACGCTTAAAGCGATTTTGGCAAGCAAGGGCATTTTGCATTTTTTCGAGCCCGTGATCGTATCCACGGAGGTCGGTCTGGAGAAGCCGGACCCGGCGATTTTTCATTTGGCCCTGAAGCTGGCGAATATCGATCCCCGGGACGTTCTCTATATCGGAGATCATGAGACCAACGATATTTGGGCGCCGGGCCAGGCGGGTATCGATGCCGTAAAAATACTTCGCTACGACTACCACACGGGAGAAGGCATCCGCTCTTTGCTTCAACTGTTCGAAGAACATGTCAGTGTGTGAGAAAGGATTGAAAAGCAATGAAGTCATCGGCAGCGATGGATGACCCGAAAAAAAGCGAGATCACCAAGAAGCGGCACTTTTCCTTACGCATCAACATCTTTTTCTTTTTGACATTTGTGCTGTTTTCCATCCTGATCGTGCGGCTGGCGATTTTGCAGTTCGTGCAGTACAAGGAGCTGAAAGCGGCCGAAAATACGAACACGAACACGAAAACGAAAATTGCCCCGATCCGCGGCAATATTTACGATTCCAACAAATCGCCGCTGGCCTATACGATTCCGATCCAGTCGCTGTTTTTCCGCATCGAGCCGGGGCAGCAGAACAAGGATGACTTGATTTCGCTCGCCAACAAGCTGAAGGACGTTTTCGACAAATACGGCAAGCCGGACGCCAAAAAGCTGACGGCTGCGGACATCATCCTTTCTATGGATTTGGGCTACGACATCAACAAAAAGGATACGAAGCCGCCGAGTTATTTTCAGGTCCCGCGCAGAATCAAAGCCGACTTGTCCCAGGCGGAAATCGCGTATTTGCTGGAGCACCGGGACGAGTACAAATGGCTGGAAGTGAACGAGGAAAGCATCCGCACGTATGAAATGGATGACGACGGGAAAACGACGATCGCCACGCAGTTGATCGGGTACTTAAAGTCGTACTCCACGCAGACGGCGAGAGATATGTATAAGGACAACCCGGAAAAGTCCGAATACTTGGATGCCGAGAACGTAGGGTTTGACGGGATCGAGCGGATGTATCAGGATGAGCTGCGGGGGACGAACGGCAGCAAAGTTTATCCGGTTGACGCAGTCATGCGAATTATCGGAAGAGCGACCGTAACCGCACCGGTCAAAGGGAACAACCTGTATTTGACGATCAACAAGGATGTACAGAAGACAACGGAAAAAGAGCTTGAGGATCATATCAAATCTTTGCAGAGTCCTTCCAATGCGGGCAATCCTTATTTGAAGTGGGGGACGAACGCCGCGTCGGGCTTTGCGGTAGCGATGGAAGTCGATACGGGACGCGTAGTCACAATGGCCAACTATCCCGACTATAACGCGAACGTGTGGACCGGCGGGATTTCTCAGAACGACTACGACGAAATCGGCACCTATATATCCAACGGCTCGATTACGACCGCAAAGACCAAATATCCGACCGAAAAGGAAAATGCGAAGCATCCGTCGTCCATCGTGTTTATGGGCTCTACGATCAAGCCTCTATCCGTGCTAATCGGTTTGAAAGAGAAGCTGTTTAATGCAGGCGACACTTATTACGACACCGGTTCCTTCAGTTTCGGCAAAACAGGCAGCGCAAGTACGATTACCAACTCCGATAAGGCGGCATACGGGCCACTGACTGCATCTTCCGCTATTGAACATTCGTCCAACACTTACATGTCGGCAATGATCGGTATTCCGTTCTACAAAAAATACGGCGGAGAAACTCAGGCGGTGACCGATAAATGGGCGGAGTATTTGGCGAAATTCGGCATCGGCGTTAAAACGGGAAGCGGACTTCCCGGAGAAATTCCCGGATCGAACGACTTTGCCAAAAATGCCAAAAAAGACAGCTACCAATCGGCCATGGTCTATGCTTCCTGGGGACAGAACGAGAAGACGACTACGCTGCAGCTTGCGCAATACGCAGCGACACTGGCTAACCGCGGAAAGCGGATGAAGCCGCTTTTTGTGGATGAGATCAGAAGCTATGAAGGGCAGCTGGTGAAAAAAATCGAGCCGGAAGTGCTGGACGATTCGTCGACGATGTTCTCCAGCAGCGATTGGAATACAATCGTCCATGGTATGAAGAGCGGTGCCGAAGGCATCGATGACCTGCCTTTCAACGTGGCGCGCAAGACGGGGACGTCCACTCAAGTCGTATCCGGAGGCACTGTCGAAAATGCGGTGTTCATCGCCTTCGCACCTGTCGAGAATCCGAAGCTGGCCGTAGCTGTCGTCGTGCCCGAGGGCGGTTTCGGACGCTACGGCGCCTCCCCGATCGCGGCGAAAATATTCTCCGCATACGATGCGGCAAATGACGGGATTTTGACGAAGCTCGGCGGCGGCAAGAGACCGTGGTAAGGATGGCAATGAATCAAGAAGCGTGCTTCGGCGCGCTTCTTTTCTTGTATTTAGGGGGCCACGTTGGAGGACGGCTGGCCGGAGCAGCAAAAGGCAGAAGATGCATGTTCTAGACTATCGAAAAATTCGACCGCGGGGCCATCAAGAAATCCATCCGCCCGAGCCGATAGCGTAAACTGCCATGCCGTGTGCAGAAAGCCTGAAATAGTCAAAGTGACAAGAAATCCATACGCCTGAGCGGATAGCGTAAATTGTCTTGCCGTGCGCAGAAAGCCTGAAATAGTCAAAGTGATAAGAAATCCATACGCCCGAGCCGATAGAGTAAATTGCCGCGCCGCGAGCAGAAAGCCTGAAATAGACAAAGTGACAAGAAATCCACACGCCCGAGCCGATAGAGTAAATTGCCGCGCCGCGCGCAAAAAGCCTGAAATAGTCAAAGTGACAAGAAATCCATCCGCCTGAGCCGATAGAGTAAATTGCCGTGCCGCGAGCAGAAAGCCTGAAATAGACAAAGTGACAAGAAATCCACACGCCCGAGCCGATAGAGTAAATTGCCGCGCCGCGCGCAAAAAGCCTGCAATAGTCAAAGTGACAAGAAATCCACACGCCTGAGCCGATAGCGTAAATTGCCTTGCCCCGCGCAAAAAGCCTGCAAAAGTGCATCTTTTTGCTCGTTCATTCGCCTGCAGCGACAAATTCCTGCAATTGTGCAGGTTTTTTGCCGCACGAAAGGGCTCGGGTTCATTTTGGTCGAAAATTCCTGCACAATTGCAGGCTTTTCATTGAAATGAAGCAATTTCAAGGAAAAAAACTGCACTTTTGCAGGTTTTCTCCCTGTCCAGCCGCTCCTTACCCCCTCGCCGAGCAGCGCCACAACCTGTATGGGAGGGGCGCGTTGGGGAGAAGCGGCAGCGCCTCCCTGACTTTTGCGAGTTTCAGAATCGGCAAGTATCGCCCCGACCGCCGGCGTACAACGCAACACCGCGCGGGCTGGGAGCTGCACGCGCGGTGTTACGCTATTTTGCCGACAAGGCCGGCTTTTCCGCCAAAGTTCTTGGCACATTCCGCCTGCCCGGACATATGATAAAAGCACGAGGAAGCTTTTACCAAAAAGTTGCCTTGAGCAAACATTTATGCACAATGGAAAAGGCGGTGAGTCGCGGTGAAAAAAGTCCGCTGGTCTTCATCTCTCAAACGGCTGATCATTACGTTCATATTTTTATAAGATCCGAATTGCCGGGATCGAGCCGGGTTCCTCCATCTTCATTTCCAGTATGGACGGCAGTTATGGTATACTAATGTATCGATAGTCCGACTGATTTTTGAATGCAAGTGTGGAGGAGTGAGTTTCACCATGTGCGGTATTACCGGCGTAGTTTATTTTGAAGATAGAGAACCGTCCGTTCCCATGCTGGAGCAAATGACGGATGTCATCGTGCACCGCGGGCCGAATGACTCCGGATTTTGGACGGATAATCGGATAGGACTCGGCTTTCGCAGACTGTCGATTATCGATATCCAGGAGGGGCATCAGCCTCTGACGAACGAGGACGAATCGGTCTGGATTATTTTTAACGGGGAAATTTACAATTATAAAGAGCTGCGCGGCATGCTGATCGGGCGCGGACATCAGTTCCGCACGCACAGCGATACCGAGGTTATCGTTCATCTTTACGAAGAATATGGCGAGGAATGCGTCAAGCATATGCGCGGCATGTTCGGATTTGCGATCTGGGACAAAAAGAAGAAGCAGCTGTTCGGCGCGCGCGATCATTTCGGCATTAAGCCGTTTTACTATCATTACAACGACCGCCAGTTTTTATTCGGTTCGGAAATAAAGAGCTTGCTGGCTGCGGAAGGCATGAACCGGCTGATTCACACGGACAGCCTGCTGAATTATTTGACTTTTCAATATGTTCCTGAGCCTAACACGATGTTTCACGGCATTCAGAAGCTGCCTCCGGGGCATTATGTCAAAGTCGGCTTCGACGGTGAAATGTCGATACATAAATATTGGGACCCGATGTTCGAACCGGAAGACCGCCCGTTCGACGAATATGTCGAGCAAATTCGCGAGACGCTCAAGGACTCGGTCGCTCATCATATGGTCAGCGATGTGGAACGCGGGTGCTTTTTGTCCAGCGGCATCGATTCCACCGCGATCGCTACCCATATGCGGAACATCGAGCCGATCCGCACGTTCTCGGTAGGCTTCGAAGGGCCGAACAACGAAACGCCGATCGCGGCGCAAACCGCTGCCGCCCTCGGAACGGAGCATTACGATAAAATCATTACGCGCGACGATTTCTTCAGCACGCTGCCGAAGGCGATCTGGCATCAGGACGAGCCTGTCGCGGATCCTTCGGCCATCGCGCTGTACCACGTCGCACAGCTGGCCAGAGAGCATGTGACGGTCGTGCTGTCCGGCGAAGGCGCGGACGAATTGTTCGGCGGCTACCGCATCTACCGCGAGCCTCTGTCGCTGAGCCCGATCGAGCGGCTGCCGCTGTCGGTGAAGCGGATGCTGCACCGCTTCGCCCGCATGCTGCCAAGCGGCATGTCCGGCCGCAACTATTTGCTGCGCGGCACGACGCCGCTGGAAGAGCGTTTTATCGGCAACGCGAAAATTTTTACCGAGGACATGAAAGCCGAAGTGCTCCGCCTGGACAGCGAGATGCTGCGGGCGTACAAAAATCCGCTGCAAATCGCCGCCGACTACTACGGCAAAACGAAGCATCTCGATCCGGTCAGCCGGATGCAGTATATCGATATGAACTTGTGGATGCCCGGCGACATTTTGATGAAAGCCGACAAAATGACGATGGCCCATTCCCTGGAGCTGCGCGTTCCGTTCTTGGACAAGGAGCTGTTCGAGGTGGCGCGCCGCATTCCGGCGAAATACCGAATTGCGAACGGAACGACCAAATACATTTTCCGCAAAGCGATGGAAGGCATCATTCCGGATTTCATTCTGAATCGTCCGAAGCTGGGCTTCCCTGTGCCGCTGCGCGATTGGATGAACGGCCCGATGGGGGACATGCTGCTCGAACAAATCAAAGCCAGCGGCATCGAAGATTACATCAATATCGACACCGTAGAGCGCATGCTGCAAAAGCACCGCAGCGGCCAGGGCGACTATGCGCGCCGCATATGGACGATTTATATTTTCGCCTTGTGGCACGTGACCTATTTGGAAGAATTGCCGAAAAAGACGGCAGCAGCTTATTAAACGGGAGGCGCATATGGGAAACTACAAATTGCTGGCGCTCGACATGGACGGAACGCTGCTTACGGAAGACAAAGAGATAAGCGCGGAGAACAAAAAAGCGATCGCCGCAGCTCTTGAAGCGGGCGTGACGGTCATTTTCTCGACCGGCCGCGGCGTGCAGAGCGCGATGCCTTATGTGACGGAACTCGGTCTCAAGACGCCGATGGTTACGGTCAACGGCAGCGAGGTATGGGAAGCGCCGGGCAAACTGCACAGCAGGAAGCTGCTCTCCGTAGATCTCGTGCGCAGTCTGCACGAAATTGCGGTACAGCACGATACCTGGTGGTGGGCGTACGCCGTCGACGGTATCTATAACCGTGACAACTGGGCGGAAGACCTTGCAAGCCATCAATGGCTGAAATTCGGTTATTACACCGAAGACGAGGCGGCATTGCGGCAGGTTCGCCGGATAGTGGAGAGCTGGGGGCAGCTTGAGGTTACGAATTCCCATCCGTGCAACATCGAGCTGAATCCGCTTGGTGTGAACAAGGCGAGCGGGGTTGAAGCGGTATGCGGCTTGCTCGGCATTGGGATGTCGGAAGTGATCGCGATGGGCGACAGCGAGAACGACATTGCCATGCTCACCGCCAGCGGCTTGGGGGTAGCGATGGGCAATGCGCAGGAAGGCGTCAAGCGGATTGCCGATATAACCACAGCAACGAACGAAGAGCACGGGGTTGCCAAAATAATTCATGAATATATCCTGAAATAGGAGATCGTCAAGCATGGTTGTGACAGGCTGGATATTGGTTATACTGCTGTTTGCCGTGGGCATGGCCGGTGCGGTCTATCCGGTGCTGCCCGGCGTGCTGGCGATCTACGGCGCTTTTTTCGTCTACGGTTTGATGATCGGTTTTGAACCGTTCGGCGTTTCGTTCTGGCTCATTCAAACGTTGATCGTTGCGGTCATCATGGTGGCGGATTATGCGGTCAGCGCGATGGGCGTCAAAAAATTCGGAGGCTCAAGGGCCTCGATAATCGGAAGCACCGTCGGCCTGATTGTCGGCCCTTTTGTCATTCCGGCATTCGGCATCATCCTCGGCCCGTTTATCGGCGCCGTCATCGGGGAAATGATCATCGGGACCGGGTGGCAAAAAGCGCTCGGCGCCGGAGTCGGCTCGGTGGTCGGCTTTTTCGCCAGCAGCGTGGTCAAGATCGTGCTGCAGCTGGCTATGATCGTTGTTTTCCTCATCTGGATTTTTCACAACTAAACGATTGGGAGAGAAGGAACGGACGTTGACGAAGGAAACAAAAGACTCGCTCGTAAAAGGGACGCTCATTCTCACCGTGGCCGCGCTTGTAGCGCGGTTTCTCGGCGTTTTTCAGCGTATTCCGCTGGTCCATTTGCTGGGAGATGCGGGCAATGGAAGCTATTCCATCGCATTCAGCCTGTATTCGACCTTGCTTGTCATTGCGACCGCGGGAATTCCAAGCGCATTAAGCAAAATGATATCGGAAAAAAACGCGCTCGGCAGGCAGGCCGAGGCCGCGCGCATTTATAAAGCCGCCATCTGGTTCGCGCTGGTTGCGGGGGTTGTCATGACGGCTCTGCTTTACGCATTCGCGCCGATTTACGCGGAAACGATCTCCCGCGGCGGCGAGAACGCGACTTTGGCGACGCGGGCTATCGCGCCCGCGCTGCTCATGTTCCCGCTGATCGCCATCATGCGGGGCTATTTTCAGGGCCGGCAAAATATGATGCCGAACGGCATTTCCCAGGTCGTCGAGCAGGTATTCCGGCTCGTGACCTCGATTGCTCTGGCCTATTTCCTGCTGCAAGCCGGCCTGGGCTGGGCTGTAGCCGGAGCCTCCTTCGGCGGCGTTGTCGGCGGTGCCGCAGCGCTTGCGGTTATGCTGTATTTTGCGCTGAAGCTGAGGCGCCGGGATGCAGCAGCCGCAGAAGCGGCGCCCCGCCAAACCGCAGCGGCTGCTGTAGAGGCTGGGGGGCCTGTGCCTGAGCTGCCGCGGTACCGGGAAATTTACCGGAATCTGCTGCGGCTGTCGATTCCGATCGTTTTGTTCTCGATGACGGTTCCGCTCGTATACAACATCGATACCTCGATGATTATTCCGCTGCTGGAAGGCAAGATCGGCGCGCAGGAAGCGCTCGGACTTGTCGGCATTATGGGCGGACGGGCCCAATCGCTGGCGGGTATTCCGATCATTTTGGCCGTCGCGCTCAGCCAGTCGGTTGTGCCGATTATTTCGGCGGCTTACTCCCGGAAAGACTTGACGCAGGTCAGCAGCCAGACGTCGCGCGTGCTTCAGCTGGCTATTTTGTCAGGGCTGCCTGCCGTACTGATGATCAGCATTGCCGCCAGACCGCTGGATCTGATGCTGTTCGGCTATGAAGATTCGGCCTACGGGATCGCCCATGGCCCGCATATGATTTCGCTGTTGACGTTAAGCGCGATGTTTCAGGTCATCATGCAAACCTCGGGAGCCGTCCTCATGGGGATGGGCCGGATGAAGCCGCTTATCGTTCATGTCGTAATCGGCGTAGCGGTGAAGCTGGCGGGGAGCTTGCTGCTGGCGCCGTTATGGGGGATATACGGAATTACGGCGTCCACCGGGCTTTGTTTTATCGCCATGAGCTGGCTCAACATTCGCGCCATTCGCAAGGAAGTGGCCTTCACCGTGCTCGGCAGACGAACCGCCGGCCTTGCGCTGACAATCGCCGTAATCGCGGTCTGCGGTCTTGGCATAGAATGGCTGACCCATCACTATGTCCAGTTGTTCGCCTGGTACCGCATGAATGCCGCCGTCAATTCCGTCATTGTGTGCGCGGTGACGATAGCGTTGTACCCGCTCATGCTGCTGGCGACCCGCGTCGTGACGAAAGACGACGTCAAAAGCTTTCCCGCGCCGCTGCAAAAGCTCATCGGCAAAGCCGGACGCCTGCTCGGCCGCGCCTAAGCTTTACAGCTCCGGCAGCGCTTGCTCCGCTGCGACGGCGAGTTCGATTTTGTTCAAGCCGAAGCAGGCTTCGGCTGTCATCTCGAACTCGAAGGGCACGGGAATCGGCCGCATGTGCATGACCGGCTTGCGGTAATCGTCGAACCAGTCCCCCGGTTCGACGGGCGCAAGCAGCCGGTCGGGCCATGCCCGGGGCAGCGCCGGACTATAAAAGGGATCGGCCCCCTTTTTCAAATGAAGGCCGCTCAGCCTCTCCTCGTATTTTCCGGCAGGAGGGGCTTTTTTGACGCTTGTGAAAAGCTGGGGCCAATAGTCCGACCGGGAGGCGGTATGAGGAGTCTCCGCGGCAAATTTCAGCACGCCTTGATGGACGACGGGGATGCCGTACAGGATCGCATACAAGCTTTTTCCGAATTCGATGCGTTCGTTTAAGTTGCCGAAATTTTCCAGAGTCAGACCGGCCAGGCGGGGGTGAAGATGCACAGGCGATTTGGCGCCAAGCGGGGCCAGGTAAGGGAAGAACACCTGATTCAACTGCAGCCAGGCTTGCGTTTTAAAAGCGGGCGTGTCCAGCACAGTCTGCTTGTAGTGACGATTCCGGACGATTCGCTGTTCGATGTAATTTTGCTCGTTTATGATCAGGGCGATCGTCAGGGGGATGGGCTCCTTGTGCCTCCAGTAATCGTTCCAGACAGCCTCCATAAACGCGGATACGCCGAAATGAGGCAGTAAATGAAACAAGCTGTGCCCCCGCTTTTTGCTCTCGGCATACAGCAGCAGCTGTGGGTACGCATCGCGGAAAATAAGCGCGTTCGCCCGTTCGAGGAAAGCGAAGGTGTGTTCGATGTGGGCTTGTGACAGCAAACGCGGGAGCAGCTCGCCTCGCAAATCCGTCATGCACCACCCGCCGTTGCGCGATACCATATGGGCGAGCAGCGCCCAATGCAGCTCGGGGTGCTCCTGATAAACCGCCCAGTACGCTTGCGTGCGCGTTACATTGTTGCGGTTTTTTCGCTGAACAAGCTCTTTCAGGCTGCTGACCAAAAGCTTTTCTTGCGAAGCAAGAGGAGGGAGAGCGGCGCCGTCCTGCTGCAGCCGAAGCCGGAGCTTCAAGCTGTGCTCCAGGCGCCGGATCGTCTCGGGAGAAAGGGGCATCCGCCCGGCCGCCGTTTCCGCGGCTTTCATCGAGTACATCAGTGTGGATGCTTTGTTTTTGAACATTTGCAGCAGCAGCCTGGGGAGCCGCACCGCTTTTGCTACAAACCCGCCCATGCCTCCGCTTCGCTTATCGGCGGAATTCGCCACAGTCATCCCTCCGTTCCTTGAGCCTGAGCTGCATAGATGAGGCCACAAATTATTGTGCGCTCATTCTTTAAAGGCTATGTTGAAAGCGGAAATAAATTTCCGGCGGAGCCGGCGAAAATCCCGCTTATACGCGGGGGTCAGGGGAGCATTTGGCGGCACCCCGCGACCGCAAGTTCTGCGCGGCACACTGTTTCGTTTGCGGAGTGGCGAAAAAGTGGCATCCGTGCAGCGCGCTCCCGAATACGGGTAAACCACGTTAGCGGTAATTAAATAAACTGCCGGCAGCGCTCAGGAAAACCTGCAAGAGCATAACCCGGACGCTGGGAGGCAGCACAGCAACTTGGTTAAGGGGAGAAAACCTGTTAAAGTCGTACTGCCGAGAAACTCACTCACTAGGAGAGAGTACATCAGCACGGCTGCGGGAGAAATCCCTGCCCAGTACCCCCCCCCAATGCCAGAGCCGATGGCATCATCTGCCTACCCAGAAGCCCCACGTCAGAGCCGATGGCACCATCTGCCTGCCCAGAAGCCCCCGCGCCAGAGCCGATGGCACCATCTGCCTGCCCAGAACCCCCACGTCAGAGCCGATGGCATCATCTGCCTACCCAGAACCCCCACGTCAGAGCCGATGGCACCATCTGCCTGCCCAGAACCCCCACGTCAGAGCCGATGGCATCATCTGCCTACCCAGAACCCCTACGTCAGAGCCGATGGCACCATCTGCCTACCCAGAAGCCCCCGCGCCATAGCCCAATTGCACCATCTGCCTGGTTGTACTCAAAAAACCTGCAAAAGTACAGTTTTTGCTCAATTGATACGCGGGCCACGGTAAAATTCCTGCAATTGTGCAGGCTTTTCGCCGCGAACATGGGGCTCAGACCATCTGTAATCGAAAATTCCTGCACAATCGCAGGCTTTTCGTCAAAATGAACCATTTTTACGGAAAAAACCTGCACTTTTGCAGGTTTTTTCCGCCAAGCCGCTTTGTCCTCCCACTTCAGGGGCGCAACCTGTGCAGTATCCAATGATTAAAAACGATCTGACATTCTTGCCTGTCAGACAACTTGCAGAAATACTGGGTGTTAAAGTTGACTGGGATGGAAGCACAAGGACCGCAACGTTTGCGAAAAAAGAATAGATTTATTTCGAATTTACCAGTCTCTCTAAACGCAAAATAAACCTCCATCCCCACTTTTAAGCGCACCGCTCGCAATCACGCTAACGCAACCCGCACGGTTCTCGCGACCCGCGGTTCTCGCAAGCGTAACGCACACGGTTCTCGCGACCCGCGGTTCTCGCAAGCGTAACGCACACGGCTCTCACGGCGAGCGGTGGGGCGCTGCATGACGGCGGCTGGCCGCATGCAGTGGTTTTGGAGGTTTATTCGTGTTGTTTCCGGACAGCGCAGGTACGCTACTCGGTGTCGTCGGATGGGCGCGAAGCTGGAGCCGCCGTATCGGGAACAGCTCCCGGCTTCGGCAGGCGGCCCGCGCGATGGAGCGCGTCGCGCAGCACGTATTCGATATGGCCGTTCACGCTGCGGAATTCATCTGTAGCCCATCGCTCCAATGCTTCGTACAATTTTGGATCGAGCCGGAGCGGGAAATTCTTTTTTGGAGCCATAGCTCTGTACCGTTAGTACAGCGTACCGGTATTGATGACCGGGCTCGCCGAGCGGTCGGATACGATCGCCACGAGCAAATTGTTGATCATCGCCGCTTTTTTCTCTTCGTCGAGATGCAATCCTTCGGCTTCCAACTGGCTGATCGCCATTTGAACCATGCCTACTGCGCCTTCCACGATTTTTTGCCGTGCGGAGAGAATGGCGGAAGCCTGCTGGCGCTGAAGCATGGCGCTGGCGATTTCCGTCGAGTAGGCCAGATGGGTAAGACGGGCTTCCAGCACTTCGACGCCTGCGACGGAGAGTCGTTCCTGCAGCTCCAGGCTCAGTTCGGCTGCGACTTCGTCGGCATTGCCGCGCAGCGAGTAGCCCTCGCCTTCATAGCGGTCGTACGGATATTTGCTGGCGACGTGGCGCAAAGCGGCTTCGCTTTGAATTTCCACGAACTTGTCGTAACTGTCGACTTCGAACAAAGCTTTGTACGTGTCGACAACTTTAAACACGACGACGGCCGCAATCTCGATCGGATTTCCTTCGACATCGTTGACTTTCAGCTTCACACTGTTAAAGTTGCGGACCCGCAGCGAAATTTTCTTTCTTGTCGAGAAAGGAACGATGAGCCAAAGCCCGCTTTTGCGGATCGTGCCGGAATATTTGCCGAAAAAAGTAATGACGGACGCCTCATTCGGCTGAACGATCGTGATCGTCGTGCTGAACAGGAAGCCGAGGATGGAAATAATGATGCCGGGAGCGACCGATCCCAGGACGAGCAGCACGATGCCGATACCAACAGCAATCAACGACAAAACGAAACCAAGAAAACCGTTTACAGACCAAGCTTTTGCTTCTTTCATGAGTTCCAACTCCTTACGCGATAATGGTTATATTAATTTGATATTCTTATGATATCACTTTTTACTTTTAATGTAAATACACCAAAAAAATAATTTAAGCAATTGTGATAATAATTATCATTATTGATTACACTATGAGGTAGACATAGAATGCGGATTTTACCGACGCAGTAAAAAGAAAGAAGGAACCACGAGGTTCCTTCTGACGGATTCCATCTTATTTAGTTTCAAAAGTTTTGCAGTCGGTTTCTCCGGAAGTGTCTGCGTTTTTTGCAGCGTGGTTCACAATGTAAATGGACGATGCGGTGCATTTGTTCTGGTTAGCCCAGTAGCGGCAGGAATCTACTTCGCACAAAACGTCTTTGGCCATAATCGCTCACCTCCTCGCGCCAAAAGCTGCAGCACAAAACGTTCTTCCCGAACCAGGTGGCTCTGATTCGTACAGGCGATTTTGCGCTGTATATAGTATGGACAAAATGACGCATAAAAATAGGATCATTTGTAAATTTTTAAAAAGAAGAAGCCGCTTGTCCTTTCTGGGGCTTCATTCCCGGCTTCAATCCCTTGACACTGCCGTTCGGTCGTGATATACCTAAGTAAATTCCAATGCAATGAGGTGGATATCATGCGTAAAATTTCGAACGAACAACAGTTTCAGGAGCTGATCGCGCAGCCTTCCTTAACCGTAGCCGTTTTCAAAACTACCTGGTGCAAAGATTGCCATTATATCGAACCTTTTATGCCGGACATCGAGCAAGCATATGCGGACCGCATTGCTTTTATCGAGCTGGATCGCGATGAGGTGCCGGATTTGTGCGAGCAATTGAACATTCTCGGCATTCCGAGCTTTATCGCTTTCCGCGAAGGGCAGGAATTGGTTCGCTTTGTCAGCAAGCTGCGCAAAACCCGGGAAGAGATCGAGCAGTTCCTGGACCGCGCCGTAGAAGTATCGGGTGCGCTGGCCAAATAAGGCGCCTGCTGCCCGGATCATATGGAAAGACGGCTCCCGGAAGGAACGTCCGCTATCGATGCATGATTGTCGGCGGGCGGTTCCCGGGGCCGTCTTTCTTTATTTTTCGCGGCCTGACGGTTTCAAGGCTTTGTAACATTTGCGAATGGATTTGCCCGTCAATTAAGGCTATAATTGAAAACGGATAGTACGATTCGACACATCTTTTGGAACAATGACATTCAAAGTAGGTGCCATGATGCAGCAAAAAATAATTCAAAGATTTGCGAATCTCTCGGCAATCGGCATGTTTCTGATTCTGGCCATGGGCGCGCTTGTTACTAAAGCCGACGCAGGCAGAGGCTGCGGAGACGAATGGCCGTTATGCCACGGGCAATTTGTGCCGGCGCACACGATCTCTTCGTTTATCGAATACAGCCACAGGCTCGTTGTCGGCATCGTTACGCTGGTGCTGATCGTTACGTTTTACCTCGTATTTCGCTATGTGAAGCGCAGCGACGCCAAATGGTTCATTACCGGCACAGTCGTGATGACGCTGATCCAGGCGGCTATGGGAGCTATGGCTGTCGTTTGGCCGCAGTCTTCCGTCGTGCTTGCGCTCCATTTCGGGCTCTCGCTCCTGGCCTTCGCTTTCTCGCTGCTGCTCGCTCTTGTATTTACGCCTTACGGGCAGTATCAAGGCAAGGGAATCGTCAAAAGCGGGTTTACAGCGCTTGTCTGGGTAACGACCGTGTATACTTATGTCGTCGTATATTTGGGAGCTTTCGTGCGCCATACGACATCGTCCGGAGGCTGTACCGGCTGGCCGCTGTGCAACGGTCAGGTCATTCCCGAGCTCAGCGGAGCGACCGCCATCGTCTTTGCCCACCGCGTAGCCGCGCTGCTGCTGTTCATATGCATTTTGGTTCTGTACCTTCGGGCGAAAAGACAGTATGGCGAATCGGATACGATGTTTCTGGGCAGCAAATGGGCGCTGATTTTCGTCCTGCTGCAAATACTAAGCGGCGCCGTAGTTACCTGGTCGATGGGCAACGAGCTTGCTTACTTATTGACCGGCATGGTCCATGCAGTTATCGTAGCCTGTTTGTTCGGTTTCCTCAGTTATTTATGCGTTTTGACGCTTTATTACCGCAAAGAGAAAAACTAAGCCGTGCCATGGAAGCCTTCGTAAGAAGGCTATTTCCATGCTAAGGCGAATAAATTTTGCTAAAAGTCGAAAAGGTGGGAACATAGATGGTACCTACAAATTTACGAGCCTACCTCGAAATTTTACGCCGGGAAAATCAACTGATCGAAATATCGGCTCAGGCGCCAATCGTCATCGATGCCCGCATGAAGCCCGGTTACCCGGATGAGCTTGTGCCTCGGGAAGATATCGTGGAATTGGTAGACAACCGCTGGAAGGAATATTTTGCATGAATTCCGGTGATTCGAGCAAGCTTCTCCCACATTTGGGGTTCGTCCTTGTTTACATTCTCTGGGGAATTAACCTGTCTTCGATGAAAATCGGGGGACAGGAATGGGACCCTCTCGTGTTCAACGGGCTCCGTTTTGCGAGTATGATTCCGATTTTGTGGGTATATACTTATTTCTATTATCGATCGCGGAAGCTCAAAGCGCATATCGCCGGCCGCGACTTGCTGCTGATATGCGGTCTGGGCGTTCTGAACGCCGTCGGAATGGAAGCGATGCTGCAGTATGCGCTGCAGTTTTCCAATTCCGCCAACGGCGCTGTGCTGGGCCGGGGCTTTATGCCGGTTATTACTGTGATCATCGCTCTGGTAACCAGGCAGGTGAAGCTGACATGGCGGATCGCGGTCGGCATACCGCTTGCCCTTTGCAGCGTGATCATTATCGTATCCGGCGGCGCGGAAGGCTTTCATCTGGGCGCGAATACGCTGCGCGGCGACATTTTGCTCCTGATGCGGAGCGGGATGGGAGCCGTTTATTTGATCGGCATGAACCGGCTGGTGCAGCGCTATCCGCTGCCGCTGCTGATTTCGCTGGAAATGACGGCCGGCGCCGTGTCGCTGCTGCCTTTCGTGCTGTGGAATGTCGATGGCGCCTACTTGGCCGGCATATCGCAGACCGGATGGATCAGTCTGATCTACACTTCGTTGCTGGCTACGGCGTTAGGTTTTTCCATCCATAACTGGAGTCTGGGCCGTCTGGGACCGTTCAAGTCATCGGCTTACGGATACTTGCTTCCCGTGACGGCGGCGGTGGGGGGAATATTTTTACTGAACGAATCCATCTCCCTGAATCAGTACATCGGCGGTGCAGGCGTGCTTGCTGCGATGTATTTGGTGCAGCGCGACCGCGGCCGCGCCGGCAAAGTTTCTTCCGCGCCCCAAAGCGCGAAACTTTAAAACAACATGGAATCTGAACAATGGGGTGAGGGGTATGCTTAGAATGTTATTTGGCGAGCCCAAACGTTCGGATAGCGGGCTGTTGCTCGAAGCAGGCGATGCGGTGAGGAGCTATATCCGCTCCCTGCAAGCCGGAGGCCGCGATGGACATGCTGTTTCAAGCAAAAAGCATCACCGGTTGTCAATCTGGAGCAAAGGGTTCCTGGACGCGCTGGATGAGCTTGAGCAAAGCAAGTACTGCTGTGAACGCTATGCGGCGAACATTCATAAAGCCTATTTGGAAGAAATGAACCCGCAGGAGCTTGAAGATTACCGCCGTTTCGTTTACTTCTACAAAAATGCATTCATTCGCGTGTTTTCCATATTGGACAAGCTGGGAACGTTTATGAACGATTTGTTCGAGATGAAGACCGAAGCTGTCAAAAGCCGGTTTTCCTATTTTACCGTCCTGCGGCGCATGCATGAGAACCATATCCACAGCTCGCTTGAGCTCCAACTCTACAATTTGAAAATGGAATATAAAAGCCCTCTGGATCGCCTGCGGAATCAGCGCAACATGGAGATTCACTACATTAATGCGGAAATGCTGGATGATTTGATGCAAAAGGAGCCTGTTCCGGGCGACCGCATTCACGTGGAAAATGTGAAATCGAACGTGGACGATCTCCAGCAAGGGTTTGACATGGTGTGCCGCACGTTGATCGTGGCTTTTTCGTATATAACGGCAAAGATCGCAAAGGGGTAAGATAACCATGGAACTGAGAGGGCGAACAGCTCTGATTACAGGCAGTGCCAAAGGGCTCGGGAAAATGACCGCGCTTGCGCTTGCGGCGCAAGGCTGTGACGTTGCCGTCAACTACGTAACCAGTGAAGCGGAAGCATCCCGGCTCGTTCAGGAACTGACGCAGCTCGGCGTTCGGAGCATTGCCGTTCAAGGGGACGTCGCCAAGCGCGAGGATATCGTGCGAATTGTGGAAACGGCGGCCTCCGGACTGGGGCCGATCGATATTCTTGTGAACAATGCCGGGCCCTTTTACAGAGAAAGGCGCTTTTTTGCCGACTATAGCATGGACGAGATCGAATATTTGACGCGCGGCAACCTGCTGGGGGTCATGGAGCTCGATCATCTCGTTCTGCCGATGATGAGAGCGCGCCGATGGGGGCGGATCATTCATTTCGGCTTCGGCAAAGCCGCGGAGGCCAGAGGCTGGACGCACCGGGCCGTCTATGCGGCCGCCAAGGTAGGACTCGTTTCCTTCACGAAGACGCTGGCGGAAGAGGAGGCCGAAAGCGGCATCACGGTAAATATGATATGTCCGGGCGATATTCGCGGCCATAACAAAGAGCGGACGATGCAGCAGGCCCGCCTGGAAGCGGACGGCGAAACGCCGGTCGGACGTCCGGGAACGGGCGAAGATGTCGCCCGGGCCATTTCCTTCCTGTGCTCGCCGGACTCGGACTTTATTACCGGCAACATCATGGACATTTCCGGCGGGCTGGACCCGATCCAGCCGCTCCCCGTTTTAAAGCAGCGCAAGCTGGACTCCTAGGAGTCTGTCCGATGCACCACGTAGAAGGTATATATACATGCAAAATGACAGTAATTATGCAGCGTGAACGGAAATATAAGGGTCATTATTCACACCGGCATGCACAAAAGCAGCTCCGCCCGCCAGACTCCTAGCCGCAGCAAAAAGAGCTTACCGCAGAGGTAAGCTCTCTTAATTTTAAAGCTTAGAATACTTGTACGACTTCTTGAACGCCTTCGACTTCTTCAACCAGCGCTCTTTCGATACCGGCTTTGAGCGTGATCGTGGAGCTCGGGCAGCTGCCGCAGGCACCCATCAGCTTCAGCTTAACGATTCCGTCTTCCACGTCGACCAGCTCAACGTCACCGCCGTCGCGTTGGAGAAAAGGACGAAGCTTATCTAAAACTTCAAGGACTTCATCATACATTGTTTCTTTTGTATTTTCAGTCATATTGAATCATCTCCTTTCTTTTATTATTATAGTACAATAAAGTACAAATGAAAATGGTTTTCAAGAAGCATGGAAAATCAAAAGTTAGGTGGATTTGTCCAATGAGACCGATTATTGAATTTTGCGCCAGCAACATGCACCACGGCACAGATAAAGTTATGAAAGCACTTGAGCAAAATCCGGAATACGATGTCGTCGAATACGGCTGTCTTGGCAATTGCGGGCAGTGCTATATGGAACCTTACGCGTTGGTGAATGGCGAAATCGTCGCCGCGGAAAGCGCGGAACGCCTTCTTGACGTTATTATACAAAAAATCGGCGAGCTCGAAGCGATGTACGATCTTCTCGGCGAATAAGCGTCAGCCGAAGTGGTGCTTGGATTTCCAGAGCACACCGCTTTTAATCGCCCGGGCAATTTTGCCGGTCATGAGGGTGCGCTTGCCCATGATGCCGAATCCTGCTTTTTTGCCGAGCGAACCGAGAACCCCTTTGAGCTTGATTTTGCCGAGCCGAGGGGTATCGCCGTTCCAAATCGCCAGCATAACCTCGGCAATTTGCCTGCCCTGCGCTTCGGCCGCCTGAGCGCTCGGAGCGAACGGGAGCGAGGCGCAGTCGCCGACGACGTACACGTCCGGATAATCCGGGATCTGATGGTACCCGTTGAGGATCACACGGCCCTGCTTGTCTTTGGGAACGTTCATAGCTTGAACGATCGGGCTTGGCTGGATGCCTGCGGTCCAGACCGTCACATCGGTTTTGATGATTTCGTCCTGATTGTACAGATCTCCGCCGTCCAGCCGGACAAGCGACACATTCGGTCTGAGCTCAATGTCATGCTCTACCATCCAGTCTCTTACATACTGCTGCAGATTGTTAGGGAAGGAAGACAACAGACTAGCTCCGCGGTCGATCAGACGGATGTTCAGGTCCGGTCTGCTCTCGCGAAGCTCGGATGCCATTTCGACACCGCTTAATCCGCCGCCGATAATCGAGATTTGACCGTATGGCGCGACATCGTTCACCTTTTGATAAGTAGCCCGTGTCTGGCAGAAAGTCTGAATGCTGCAAGAATTCTCCTGGGCGCCGGCGATACCGTGATAACTGTCTACGCAGCCCAAGCCGACAACAAGCCAATCATACGTTAACGGTTCTTTGTCGGCAAACAGTACCTGCTTCTGATCCAAATCCACTTCCGTTACCTCTCCGTAAGTAAGAATCAGGCGAGGATCCACCGGATAGGCAACACGTACGTGCGTCTCTGCAACGGTGCCTGAAGCAAGCGCATAATATTCCGTTTTTAAACCTTGAAATGGACTGCGATCCACCAACACGACAACCGTATCATCGGGCAGCTTCTTTTCCAGCAATTGTAAGGCTATGGTCAACCCGCCATAACCCCCACCGAGAATGACAAACTTTTTCATCTGTGCCAATATCCCTTCTAGTCTCTAGATCTACGTATAATATTATGACTAATAAACCTTAATTTCATTATAAAAGGTATCGCGTTCCACCGGAATGCGGCCGGCGCCTTTGATCAGCCAGACAAGATCGTCCTTGGTCAAGCCCTCGGGCGACGTGGCCCCGGCCGCGTGCGAGATCCGTTCCTTCACGATCGTACCGTGCGCATCGGATGCGCCGAAAGCGAACGACAATTGGGTCAGCTTGGTGCCGATATTAATGAAATAAGCCTTGATGTGCGGGAAATTATCGAGCATCAAGCGGCTGATAGCGATCGTCTTCAGCTCGTCAAAAGCCGGCACGCGGCGCTTAATTCCGGCATTTTTGCTGGCCGGCTGAATCGAATTCGGAATAAATACGAGGAATCCGCCCGTCTCGTCCTGCAGCTCGCGCAGCAGCGTCATATGATGAACGCGCTCCTCCAACGTTTCAATCGAGCCGTACAGCATGGTCGCATGAGTTTTCATGCCAAGCTGGTGCGCTGTACGGTGCACTTCAAGCCATTCTTCCGAAGAGGCTTTTTCCACCCTCATCTTGGACCGGTAGCGCTCAGTTAAAATTTCCGCGCCGCCTCCAGGCAGCGTCGACAGCCCCGCATCCATCAGCGTCTTCAGCACGTCGCGGTAGCTGAGCCCGCTGATCCGCGAGAAAAATTCAATTTCCGCCGCGGTATGCGCCTTAATGGTAACATCGGGATAAGCCTGCTTCAGCTGGCGGATGCAATCCACATAGTATTCGAACGGTACGTGGGGATTATGCCCCTGGCTAATGTGAAACTCCCGCAGCTCCGGATGATAATGCTCCGCAACATACTCCAGCATTTGTCCGGGCGTAAGCGTATAAGCCCCTTCCTCACCCTCATCGCGGCGGAAATGGCAAAATGCGCAGTGCTCCTCGCAAACGTTGGTGAAGTAGAGGCTCATATTCTCGACAAAGTAAACCTTTTTTCCGTTCAAGCGCAGGTTCACTTTATTTGCTAATTGACCAATGGTCGGAAGATCGTCCGACTGATAAAGGAACAAGCCGTCTTCCAGCGATAAGCGTTCTCCGTGCTCCACTTTATCGGCGATTTCGGCCATCCGTTTTTCAGGGTTCGTGATCACGACACTCATGATTTTTCCCTCCCCATCTCAATATAAACCTTTATTATTATAAACCTATGGGCAGAGAGGGGCAATATGTACAGGGCGATAATCTGGCGGCAGACCCCAAACTATTAGCCTTTCCACAACCTGCCATGAAGATATTCCCAATAAGTGAAGATTCCTGTATACTAAATTATTGTGAGAATGTTAGATTAAGGTGATAAAATCGTGCTAACGACTTTCCTAACCGAACCGCAGGAGCGGCTTCATATACAAATCGAACAGCTTAGAGACCAGATGGTGCGGCTTGGCAGTCGGCACGGCCTTATGCATCCCGAAGTTCTGCAGTGCAGCAGAAACCTGGATCAATTGCTGCTCCAGTATTACGCGCTAAGCCGAAACAACAAATGAAGGAACGAAGGACGCCCGAGCCCTTGAGCATTCTTCTCATTAGGAGTATACTTGTTAGTAAGCAATACGAATAGGAGGGATTTCCTAATGATCACGATCAGCGAATCAGCGTGTGATAAAATTAAAGATCTTTTGGCTTCTGAAGAATCACCGAACCTGTTCCTGCGCGTCGGCGTCAAAGCCGGAGGCTGCAGCGGCTACTCTTACGGGATGGGGTTCGACGACGATCAGAAGGATGACGATAAAGTAATGACGATTCATGGCCTGAAGGTCGTCGTAGACGAAGACAGCGCGAAGTACTTGTACGGCGTCGAAATCGACTACCAAGACTCCGGCATGGGCGGCGGCTTCACCATCAACAATCCGAATGCGGTGGCATCCTGCGGCTGCGGACAGTCGTTCCGCACGAAGGAAGAGGACGCGGCGTTAGCGCAGCCTTGCGAGGATTAAGGGTTGTCCTTCTGACACTGAGGCGATAACCGAGGCACCTAGCGATTACGGCCTCCTGACGAAATATTCTACGTGAATATTCCATCAGGAGGTTTTTGTTTTGCATCCGCGGTTAGTTTATTTCAAAGTTGGCAATTGGCGGAAAGTAGGAAACGCGCTTGCAAATGGTTGGCTTATCAAGGTTAAGCGTAACGTGAAATTTGCACTATACATGCGTGATGAGTAGTGTTCGCCCTGAAATCGGCCGAATAACGCCAAAAGCTTAACGCTGTTAAGGCGATCGCTGAAAAACTCGCTGGCCAGGACATCGTCTGGCGGCTGGCGGAGTGCGAGCGCAGAAAAACTGCAAAAGTGCAGGAATTTTCGGCCGTAGTGGCTCGATTGGGAGAAAAGCCTGCGATTGTGCAGGAATTTTTGCCGAAAACGGGTCTGAGCAAGAGTTTGGGCGGAAAAGCCTGCACATTTGCAGGAATATTTTGCATCGAGCCCATCGAGGACGTAAAAAGATGTACTTTTGCAGGTTTATGCGTGCGGTGCTGATCAGTAATGCGTTAGTGCAGGATTTCTGCGTGATGCTCGATCGGGAAGTGCTGGCGGGTGAGGGGGCGGAAGCGTGGCATGGGACTAGTGAGGGTATGTATGGCGAAAGCTGTGCCCGGTTACGTTATGTTTGAATGACGGAGCGCTGGCAATCGATAACTCGGAAATATATGCCGAAAGCATAAAGGCCATTTTAATCAATGCGAAAATAGTAGGCATTAAGCCGGTATTTTGAAATGATGACGGATTGGGCGAAGAAAAACAAAGTTCCTGTAAAAAATACCATTTTTATAAGATGGATATAGTTGAATTTTGCAGGTGCGGCAGGATGCAAGCCCCAAGTGTTGGGAGGATTTTTAGTTGGGAGAACTTTTAATGGTAGAAATACGTAAATTGACTATTCGGGATGCCGAAGCTTTTCGGGACATTCGTTTGCAGGCGCTTGGGGATTATCCCGAATCTTTCGGTTCTTCCCTGGAGGAAGAGCAGCATGTTACCGCCGAGAACTTGAGGGAGCGCTGGAATCGAACTCATTCGGACAACAATTTTATTTCGGGAGCTTTTGAAAATGGCGAATTAATAGGCGTTGCCGGATTTTTTCAATATCATCAAAACAAATCTAAGCATAAAGGTTATATTTGGGGTATGTATGTCAAATCCGACGCGCAAGGAAATGGAATCGGCACGCAAATCATGGAGTTTGTCCTGCACTATGCCAGGCAGGTTTCAGGGTTAGAACAAGTGCATTTATCAGTCGTAGGCAATCAGAAGGCAAAATTGCTTTACGAGAAAATAGGATTTAAAACATATGCTGTTGAAGAACGCGCCCTAAAAATAAACGGCCAATATTTCGATGAGCATCACATGGTCTATTTTCTGTAAAAATCATAAATTGCAGACGCTCCGGGCCGCGGTCCTGAGCGTCTTTTTGCGCGGAAAAAGCTTCCGGGATCACGTTTAAGACTTGTACGGTTCGTTACAGTTTGATCGTATGCTTGTCTATGAATCTGTGTGTTTTTTCATATACAATTTGTCGGAATCGACAGAAATGAGGAATTCTATGCGATTTTTCGTACAGATTTTCGATTCCGGCTTTCCAAGGCTAGATTGTGCACGAATTTTCATACACAATCCCCGCCCATATACCAAGATCAGCGTTTGGATGGTTCCGTCATCATCGTAGGCGACGTATTTCCGTCAGGATGGCTCTGGTTTACTGGCGCGCATTACTGTAGGCGAGCGGTCATCGCCATCTTCAATTTGACAATGATAATCATTATCATTTATCATAAAACCAACATCGATGTCATACATAACACAGAAGTCTATATCAGGAGGTTAACGATGGATTATCGTATTGAAAAAGATACATTAGGGGAAGTTCAGGTTCCGGCGGATAAATTATGGGCCGCTCAAACGCAAAGAAGTTTCGTCAATTTTCAAATCGGCACGGAAAAAATGCCGCTGCCGCTCATCCGGGCGTTCGGCATTTTGAAGCGGAGCGCCGCAGCGGTGAACGCACAGCTCGGCAAGCTGAACGCCGATAAAGCGACGGCGATTCAAGCGGCGGCGGACGAGATTATTTCCGGCACGCTGAACGAGCATTTTCCGCTTGTCGTTTGGCAGACGGGCAGCGGCACGCAGACGAATATGAACGTCAACGAAGTTATTGCGAACCGCGGCAATCAGCTGCTGGAGCAGCAGGGGCTTGACGGGCGTATTCATCCGAACGACGACGTCAACCGCTCGCAAAGCTCGAATGACACGTTCCCGGCCGCGATGCATATCGCTGCGCTGCTGGCCGTGGAGGATGAGCTGCTGCCCGCGATCGGAGCCCTTCAGACAACGCTTCGCGCCAAGAGCGAAAGCTATGCGGCCGTCATCAAAATCGGCCGCACCCACCTGCAGGATGCGACGCCGATCACGCTCGGACAGGAGATCAGCGGCTGGGTCCGCATGCTGGAAAAATCGGAGGCGATGCTTCGCCAAAGCCTGGAGTTTTTGCGCGAGCTGGCTATCGGCGGGACGGCCGTCGGCACGGGGATTAACGCCCATCCCCGGTTCGGCGAGCTGGTCGCCCAGGAGATCGGCCGGCTGACAGGCAAAACATTTGTTAGCGCCGCGAACAAATTCCATGCCTTAACGAGCCATGACGAGCTCGTGCACGTTCATGGCGCTTTCAAGGCGTTGGCGGCCGATCTGATGAAGATCGCCAACGATGTGAGATGGCTCGCCAGCGGGCCGCGCAGCGGGATCGGCGAGCTGACCATCCCGGCCAATGAGCCGGGAAGCTCGATCATGCCTGGCAAAGTGAACCCGACGCAGAGCGAAGCGCTGACGATGGTGGTGTGCCAGGTCATGGGCAACGATGCGGCTATCGGCTTTGCAGCGAGCCAGGGCAATTTTGAGCTGAACGTTTTCAAGCCGGTCATCATCTACAATTTCCTGCAGTCAGCCCGGCTGTTGGCTGACAGCATCCGTTCTTTCAACGAGCATTGCGCGGTTGGCATCGAACCGAACCTTGCGGTCATCAGCGGCCATCTGGAGCGCTCCTTAATGCTCGTTACGGCATTAAATCCGCATATCGGCTATGATAACGCGGCCGCCGTCGCCAAGCTGGCCCACAAAGAAGGCATTACGCTAAAAGAAGCCGTTCTCAAGAACCATGTTTTGAGCGAAGAGCAGTTCGACCGGATCGTCCGTCCTGAACTTATGATCGAACCGAAAGCGGAGTGAGCAGCGATGTGGAATGCAATAGCAATATCGGATACTCTGTACGGATTTCAACTGGAGCAAGGCTATCTGGAGCCTTGGGGCGCCGTAGGGCAAGTATCGTCTGGAGCGGGACGCTTGGAGCTTCGCGTCGATCTCTATTTGCTTGAGCTGGAGTCGGAAGATCAGTTCGAGAAGCTGCTGGACGCGATCCGGCAGTTCGCCGGACATAAGGCCGAGCAGCTCGGTTGTTCGGCTTGCCGAGTCGAATTTTCGTGCAAAGGGCTGGTCGAAGCCGACGCGAATCTTCCGCTTCCTTCCGCGCCGCATTCCAGCGGTTTGCTGGCCGTCGATCATCAATTTGCTGAAGAAATCGCCATGGACAACCGTTTGTTGAGCAAATAAGTATAGTCAATCTTATGATTTCACACATATAATTAACGAATTCATTTTTAGATGGAAGGTGATCTTGTTTGGGCATGTTGTATGAAATCGTCTGCCGCTCGAAGCAGCAGCTGGGCGATTATCATGATTTTGATGACAAAGGAGCGGAATTAGAGGTCGAGGCTATTATGCGCCTTAGCCATGATATTGCGGATCAAAAGTTGAAAGCTTTTATTTTGGAGGAAACAGAAGTTCTGAAATAACTTTGTATGAGGGGTTTTTGCCTGGAGCAACAAAATCGCCTTCATCTGCGTTTAAAAGTAAACGTCAGATTGGAGGCTTTTACCATGCGAAAAATTGTGTATGCCATGCTTGTGCTTGGTCTGCTGCTGCCATGGCTGGATGTTCGTCAGGCTCATGCCTGCTCCTGTGCGCAGCCTCCGGAACCGGCGGTGGCATTGGCAAAGGCGAACGCCGTATTTTCGGGAAAAGTGCTGCGAGTGGAAGAAGGAAGCCCGTTCAGATTGATGCGCAGCTCGGCGGATCCGGTTCGGGTCGTCTTCGAAGTTGCCGGCAATTGGAAAGGGGCGGAGGATTCGCAGATGGCCGTTTATACGGCGATGAGTTCAAGCTCCTGCGGGGCCGAGTTTGTCAAGGGCCAGTCGTATTTGGTGTACGCCTACGAGAATGAGGAGCGCCGTCTCGCCACCGGATTGTGCACCAGGACGACGGAGCTTTCTTTGGCTTCCGCCGATCTGCAAAAGCTGGGACAAAGTTCAGCGCCAACTCATCGTGTGAACTTGGCGGGTTATGGGGGGACTTGGGGCTATTTTGCCATCATCGCCGTTGTGCTGCTCGGCTTGTTTGGAATCGGCGTGCTGATCAAGCGGAAATGGAGCGCGTCCAAGTAAAAAGCCCCATGATGCGAAAAAAGAAAGGCCGTAGTGCCAGGGGAACTGCATTTCCCTAATACACCATGCGGCCTTTAATTTTTACGTTTTCGCCGTATTTGGCTCTCATCAGTTTGCTTTGCTCCAGCATGTATGCGTAAATTTCTTTCAGACGGCTTTTGCGAGGCTTGATAGTTTCCTTGATTTCCCCATTCAGTACGATATCGTACACGATCATTGCTCATTCACTCCTTTCCTGGAAAATTACCTTATGGACTTATTGTATGCGGTTAATATTAAATGACGATTAAATTAATTTTTCAAATTTGTGAACAAGATTACGGTTTTGTTAATTCTATGTTGATTGGTTCCTGTAGAACTGATCATTTTTTTTTATCGGATGAGCGAATCCACCGGCTGTGAATAACTTTATTCACATTATCCCCTTTGCCAGCAGACAGTTTGTGACACCTATCAACATGTTACCCACAGGTTATTCACAATCTTCTGTGGATAACGGAACGCTTGTTCTAATGTTAAGCCCATGATAATATAATTACAAATTCTAGGAATAAAGGTGATTGCGGTGAGATTAATTAGTGATGAAACGTTGATCGACTCTTACTACAAGGCACTGGATTTAAAATTGGAAGCGGATTTCGTAGACTTGCTCTTTGCGGAAATCAAGAGGCGCAACTTGAAGCTGGATATATATTTGAAGGATGAGGCTCCGCTGAACTGAGCTTCTTTTTTTTTCGGGCTGCGTTCTATGCATGGATTTCCACAGTAAAGCTGCGGCCGCATTCGGGGCAGTTGACCAGATGAACGCATCCCTCTTCGCCTGTACCGCTAAAACCGTTCGTCATCGACAGATCGTCGATTTCGCGGTACGGAGAATAAGGACCCAAATAATCGAGCCATCTTCCGTAATCCTGAACCTGGCTGCGGCATTCGGGGCACTCGGCGCTCAGCGCCTGCATACCGTTGCAAATCGGGCATACATATGACAACGGGGTATTCCTCCTAATCAGGTGATTAGGCATAGAATACCCCGTTTTATAAATATTAACGATTAAAATCTCAGGCTGCTGCTGTGGCCCGGTGACAGTTTGGCCGTCGGATCGATGTATACTTTGGCGTTGTTGATAGCCGTAGGCGCTTCGCCGAAGCCGACAGCGATCAATTTCAGCTTGCCCGGATAAGTAGTGATGTCTCCCGCTGCGAAAATGCCGGGTATGCTCGTTTCCATTCTGGAATCAACGACGATTGAGCCGCCGTCGATGTTAAGTCCCCACTCGGCGATCGGACCCAGCGAGGATACGAATCCGAAGTTAACGATAACGGCGTTCGCGTCGACGACGGTTTCTTCACCGGATTTGATATTTTTCAAAGTAACCTGTTCGATGGCGCCGCTGCCGTGAAGTTTGGTGATTTCCGCAGGCGTAACGATGTTTACTTTGGATTTCATCAAGTTTTCGACGCTGTGCTCATGCGCACGGAAATTGTCTCTGCGGTGGATCAGCGTTACTTTTTCGGCGATCGGCTCAAGCATCAGCGCCCAGTCAACGGCCGAATCGCCGCCGCCGCTGATCAACACTTTTTGGCCGGCGAATTTGTTCAAGTCGTTGACGAAGTAATGCAGGTTTTTCTTTTCGTATTGAGGAGCTTCGGGAAGCTCGAGACGACGAGGCTCGAATGCGCCGACGCCGCCGGTAAGAATGATAGCGCGGCTGTAATGCACGCCTTTATCGGTACAAACTTCGAAAAGACGCTCTTCCTTTTTGCTCACTTGATGCACTTTCTCTTCGAGCCGGACATCGATCGGGAAATGCTTCATTTGCGCCTGGAGATTGGTCACCAGCTCTTGGGCGGTTACTTTTGGGAACCCGGCGACATCGTAGATGTATTTTTCCGGGTAAAGAGCGGCAAGCTGCCCGCCGAGCTGCGGCATGCTTTCGATCACTTTTACGGATGCCTGGCGCATCCCCGCATAAAATGAAGCGAACATGCCGGCAGGCCCTCCGCCTATGACAATAATGTCGACCAAATCTTGCTTCGTTTCTCTCTCAGTCATGTGTTCCACCCTCCGATTACATTCCTTTAGATGCGGTTTCTGCACAATGTTAGTTTATTATAGACATCTCCACTATAGAAGGAACCAGAAAATTGTGATTTCTTTATGTAAAACGCTTATGTATATGATAAATTCTACTTACATTGTCAAGACAAGCATTATTCGCCTATATGCCCTATTTTCGGGTAAAATAAGGCTTGATATTTGACCGCGAACTATTATATCATTACCTGAGAATGGGTTTATGCATGTTGTGATCAATCTCATGGCTGTTTCATCATATTTAGCTGTGAAGAAGTGCAAACTATAGGTTGTATACTACATTTGAAGCCATTTGTGTAATATTTCACAATATAGAGAAAACCTTTAACAAAATCGGACATGGAAGTGAGAGAAACATGAGTCGCATACCAAGAATCGTTATTTTAGGAGCAGGTTATGGCGGTATTTTGACGGCTATTCGTTTGCAAAAGGAATTGAACTATAACGAAGCTGACGTGACATTAGTCAATAAGCATGATTATCATTATATTACTACCCACCTTCATATGCCCGCTGCAGGGACTGACAATCCTGAAAATGCACGCGTGAACATTTTGAAGCTCATCGATGAATTTAAAGTGGATTTCGTGAAATCTACAGTGACCCAAATTCGTCCGCATGAAAAGAAAGTCATCCTTGAAGACGGAACCCTCTCTTACGATTACTTGGTAGTTGGTCTCGGCGGCGAACCTGAAACTTTCGGCATTCCGGGGTTAAAAGATTATGCGATGAACATCCGCAGCATCAACAGCGTCCGGTTTATCCGCGAACATATCGAATATCAGTTTGCCAAATACAAGCGCGAGCCTGACCGCAAAGATTATTTGACTTTCGTAGTCGGCGGCGCGGGTTTTACGGGCATCGAGTTCATCGGCGAGCTGGCCGACCGCGTACCGGAACTTTGCAAAGAGTTCGACGTAGATCCGGCGCTTGTGAAAATATACAATATTGAAGCCGCGCCGACCGCGCTGCCGGGCTTTGACCCCGAGCTGGTCGAATACGGCATGAAAGTTCTGGAAAACAAGGGCGTCGTGTTCAAAATCGGCACGGCAATCAAAGAATGTACGCCTGAGGGCGTTCTTATTGCCGGCGACGAGTTCATCAAGTCCGCCACTGTCGTATGGACCGGCGGTATCCGCGGCAACCATATGCTCGACGAAGCCGGATTCGAGACGATGCGCGGCAGAATCAAAGTGGACGAGTACTTGCGTTCTCCGCAGTTTGAGAACATTTATGTCGTCGGGGACTGCTCGATCGTCATGAATGACGAAGGCAGACCGTTCCCGCCTACGGCGCAAATCGCGATGCAGCAGGGCGAAGCTGTTGCGCACAACCTGATCGCTTCGATCCGCGGCTCGCAAATGAAAACTTTCAAATTCTCGAACAAAGGCACCGTAGCCTCCCTGGGCAGAGGACAAGCCATCGGAATCGTCGGTTCCCGCAAGCTCAAAGGCAACATGGCGGCGATTATGAAAAAGATAGTCGATATCCGTTACCTGTATATTATCGGCGGCATCCCGCTCGTTATTCGCAAGGGCCGATTCTAAAATAACAAGTTTGGCAAATCTGGGGGGATAGCCGTGCGGCACTGCAGTGTCCAAGTAAGAGGTCTTTTAACCCGGGATGAATTGGACCGTTACAACGCTTTGATGGATGTAGGCCGTCATTTGGAGTCGGAGAAGCGCTACGACCTTGTAGCCACGATTCAAAAGGAAATCGATATCCTCATTCTTCCGGCGATCGAGCGGCTGAAGGAAAAGAGCCGTCAGCGCGACCGCGACACTGAGGCATATTTGGCCCGCAAAGCGCAGATGGAAGCCGAGCTCGCAGCCGCCCTTCGGGACGATGAAGAGGATGAGAACTAGGCGTCAAAATAAGAAAAAGGAAGCTTCGCTTGTAAAAAGCTTGCTTCCTTTTTTGGCGCGTTCGGGAGCGGAGCTCCGGTTTACAGACGAATGAGTTCGGCAAATTTGTCGGGTGTAAGCAGGTTGCCGACGTAGAATTCGCCAAATTCGCCGTAGCGGGCGCTGACTTCGTCAAAGCGCATTTCATAGACAAGCTTCTTGAATTGCAGCGCATCGTCGGCGAACAGCGTAACGCCCCATTCCCAATCGTCGAGGCCTACGGAGCCTGTGATGATTTGCTTCACTTTACCGGCGTATGTGCGGCCGATCATGCCGTGGGAGCGCATCATCGTTCTGCGCTCGTCGGCGCTGAGCATGTACCAGTTGTCGCCGCCGTCGCGGCGCTTGTTCATCGGATAGAAGCAAATATGCTTCGCTTTGGGCAGTGTCGGCTTCAATCTGGCGGCCAGCTCCGGATCTTCCAGCGGATCGACGCCCGGTTTGGCCAGGTAGCTGCTTAATTCCACAATCGATACGTAGGAATAAACGGGAATCGTGAACGCGGCAAAAGCCGATTTGTTAAACTCATTTTCCAGTTCGTTCAGTTCTTCCAACGTTTCACGCAGCTGCATAAAGACGAAATCGGCTTTTTGCCCGACGATGCTATATACGGCAGTGCTGCCTAATTTGTCATTTTCTACCTGCTGCCATTTGGACAGAAACGAATTCAGCTCGTCCGCAGCGAACTTGCGCTCTTCCGAAGAAGCGGCTTTCCATGCGTTCCAGTCGATCAGACGGAAATCATGCAGCGCATACCAGCCTTCAAGCGTTTGTACAGCTTCACTCATGAGTAATGAACCTCCTCGATCACGGCTTTTTGTCCCCTACATTGTATCCAATCCTTGGAGAAAGGGCAAATGAACAAAGGGTGACGATGGAAAAATTGTATCCGCATGCACTTTACCTGCGCTTGTCCGTAGATTAAAATATAAAGGAAAAAGGGGGTAGATTTCGTTGCTGCAAATGATCGTAGCCGCAGTCCTGATGCTCGTGCTGTTTTTCGGACTTGGCTTTATTTTGAATATGCTGATGAAAACAACATGGTTTCCGCTTTACGCTTACATAGCCCTGATCATCGGGGTCATCGTTTACGGTACGATGGGTACAGCTTCGTTTTTGTCCGACAATACGGGGTTTACGGTCGTGGATTCCGTGCCGGCTGTCGGCGGCCTTGTCGGGGCGGTATTGAGCGGTTCGGCCATCAAGGCGCTGCGCATCCGAGGATTTAAAATGTTTTAAAATGGGCACTCTATGGTGAAGTAGTCGAACTTGACCATTCGGAGGAGAGAACTTTGCCTTTCGCTCATATTAACGGAACCGTCCTGCATTTTGAAACGACCGGGAACGGGATGCCTGTCGTCTTCATCCACCCTCCGCTGCTGACGCTTGAAACGTTCAATTATCAGAAAGAGCAGCTTTCGGACCGGTTTCGGGTGATTACTTTCGATATTCGGGGGCATGGGGAGAGCAGGCCGTCGGAAAGGTTGCTCACCTATTCGCTCATCGCCCAGGATATCCGGCACCTGCTTGACTTTTTAGGCATCGACAAGGCTTATATATGCGGCTATTCCACCGGCGGTTCTATCGTACTGGAAGCGCTGCTTGCGTATCCGAAGCGATTTTTGGGCGGCATCGTCGTCAGCGGCATGTCCGAGATCAGCGATGCTTTTAACAAAAGCTCGATTTGGACGGCTGTCCAGATGGCTGACCGCGGAGTTCTCCACAAGCTGCTGTCCAGAGTCATTACAGCGGGCAACGCCGATAAGGATGAAACTTTCCGGACATTGTTTCAAACTTCACTTCGCGGCAATCCGAGCCAGATCAAGCAATATTTTGAGCTGTCCTTAACCTATAACTGCACGCACCGGCTGGCGTCCATTTCGCATCCGATGCTTCTCATCTTCGGGCAAAACGATATTCGCTTCAACAAGTATTCGTATATGCTGCAAGACAAGCTGCGGAACAGCTCGCTTTATTTTATTAAGGGCGCGAAGCATCAAATTCCGCTCAAAAACGCTCCGCGAATGAACGATTTGATCCGGCTGTGGATTGAGAGCCTGGAGGACCGCGAGACGGAGCGCGGGAAGCTGGACCTGGAAATCGCCAAAAAGCTCAACCCGGCCATGTACGGGCATGATGACAACGAAAGCGGGCTGCCGTTAAGCTGACGGCCCGCGCGAATGAAGCCGGCCTCCGGGGAGGGGGCTTTATTTTTTTGGGTAAAAATCCTTCGGCTCATCCACTCCAAGCGTGTCGTTTTTTGTGGTAGACTGATAGAGTATGGCTGAAAGGCTGACAGATAGATTCGGCCGAAGGCAGGATGGAGCGATTGCGCAATGCAAATGACGAATATGCTGCATTTTACGGAAAATCACCGGTTTTACGTCAACCGTGATTTTTCTTTGAGCAGCCTGGATTATAAAATGCTTACGATGATGTACCAGCCGATGATAGGCGGGTACGCCGTAAGCCTGTACCACGCGCTTTATCAGCAGATCGGCGCGGATCGGGCCGGCTATTCGCCGCTGGAGCAGCAGCGGAAGCTGTTTCTGCTGTTGGAGCTTGAGCAGGGCGAGCGCGGCCGCAAATATTTGATCGAGCAGTCGTCGAAGCTCGAGGCGATCGGGCTGCTGCAAACGACACGCAAGTTTTTGCCGGGGGACGAGGACTATGTGTTTGAATACACCCTGTTTGCTCCTTTGGGGCCGAACGAGTTTTTTCGCAATCAGCATTTAACGCTGCTGCTGCGCGATAAAGTGGGCAAATATATGCTGCTTTCCCTTCGGGAAGAGCTGCTTGCCCCGGAGCCGGAGGAATGCCTGGACGCCAGGGGCGAGAACTTGTCCGTACCGTTCTACGACCTGTTCCGCCTGAACACGCAGGTGATCGACTACGAGCTGGAGCAGGCGCTGTACGAAGCTTCGGCGTCGAAGCACGGCGGCGAGGCGGGAATCGACGTGACGACCAAGGGCTTCCAGTACGCCGACATCATCATGCGCTTTCCACGCGGCGCCAGCAACCGGGTATTTGTCGAAGCGCTGAAGCATAAGCCTGATCAGATGGCCGCTATTAACATCGTAGCGAAAAAGTATAATCTGTCGCTGCAGGAGACGTGCCGGCTGCTGGATGAAGACGGCATGTTCACCGAAGAAGGCGAACTGGAGATTGACAGGCTGCAGTACAACGCGAATTTGTTCTACCGGCAAAGCAAGAAGCGCGGCGAGGAGCGGGAGCGCGCGCTTGCCCGGCCTGCGGAGGGAAGATCCGGCGAAGAGCAGGCCGAGGAAAGGGCCGAAGACAGACCGGTCGAGATGCAGTACTACCTGGAGGTGCCGCAGATGCTTCGCGGCGAGTGCACCGATCACCAGTACAACTATATTTTGCGGAACGAGCCTTATATGGCTGTTCTGCGCATGTTTTTTACGCAAGGTTCGATTCCGGACGGCGTGTTGAACATTTTTGAGAAAATTGACTTGAACTACAAGCTGAAAGAGGAAGTCATCAACGTGCTCATCCACTTCCTGCACATCGACCGGCGCTCCTGGGCCAGATCGTCGATCGAAGCGGTCGCGTCGGACATGCTGGGCAAGCAAATCGCGACGTACGAGCAGGCGGTCGAGTATGTGCGGGAAAAAATCCGCTTCAAGCAAAAAGCGGCTTCAAAGGTGGAGGCGGCCAAGGCGGGCGGCGGCTCTGCGACAAGAGGCCGGCAGGGCAAGCAGCAGAAGCCGCGCATTCCGATTGCGGTGCAGGATGCCGATTCCGCCGCGTCTTCCAGACTTACGGAAGAGGAGCTGGAAGCTGCGCTCAGAAAGGCGCAGAAGCTGGACGAGCGCTTCAACCGCAAAAGTTAGCACGAATACGCTAAAGGGGGGTGTTGCCTGAATGGAATCCCTGTCTAAAATACTTAAATCGCTGCCCGATTCGGAATGGAGAAGGAATGCGGAAGCAAAAATTCAAGCCGCTATGCAGGATGCTCTGATCGGCAAGTTCCGCCAAAAATATCCGTTTCTCGATGATCATGCGATTAAACTCAATATGAATAAGCTTTACCAGTATGTGACGGAGTACAAAGTTTGCTCGAACTGCCCTGGTCTGGATCGCTGCCCCAACGATATGACCGGCCATTATACGATGCTGACGGCGGAATTGGCAAATGGAACCCCTTTTATTCATGAGGAGAAGGTCGCTTGCAAAAAATTCACCGCCAAGCAGCTGCAGGATGCGATCGGAAGCCGAATCCGGACGTTTCATGTCGATCCCGGCATTCTCAGCCAGAGCTATTCGTTTGAGGATATCCTTCGGACAGATCTGGATCGCGCGAAAGCGGTCATTCAAATCAACAACTATGTGGAACGGACTATAGAAGACGGCTTGCAAAAGAAAGGACTGTTCTTGTCCGGCCCGTTCGGCACGGGAAAGACGTTTCTGATGTGCTACATGCTGTACCAATTGGCTAAAGTGGGGATGACCGGCGCTATCGTCTACATGCCGGACTTCGCGGAAGATTTGAAGGGCATGTTCCAGGAGCCCTACAAGCTCAAGGAGACGATCGATCTGCTCAAGGAGACGGATCTGCTCGTATTTGACGATATCGGGGCGGAGAACCTGAATCCGTGGCTCAGAGACCATGTTATCGGCGCGATCCTCAATTACCGGATGAACCGCAAGCCGACTTTCTTCACCTCGAATTACGAGCTGTCCGGGCTGGAGAAGCATTTCAGCTTCACCAACAAGGACGGTGACGAGGAGTACAAAGGGCAGCGGATCATGGACCGGATCCGGCCTTTCGTCGATGTCGTCGCCGTCAACGGCGCGAACAAGCGGGGCTACGCTTAGCGCGGACAATAAAAAGGCCGGAACGCCGACGACGCATTGGATGTCGGCGGTTCCAGCCTTTTTCGTTATGTAAGAGATTAGCCCTTTTTCAGCTGTTCCAGCTCTTCGGTGACATTTTCGATCATTTGCACAAATGAGGTCAGCTCTTCGGCGCTGGCCGCTTGCGTCCGGGCGTACAGCGTCGTTTCTTCGGAGCCCTGCTTGACCATCTCCAGCTTATCGGAGATTTGCTTCAGCTTGCTCTGGATCAAATTGAGCGATTCCCTGGAGTGGGAAGCCAGCTTGCGCACTTCGTTGGCGACGACTTCAAAGCCCCGTCCGTGCTCGCCGGACCGCGCGGCTTCGATGGCCGCATTCAGGCCGAGCAGGTGCGTCTGATCGGAGATTTCTTTCATGACCGAGCCCATTTTCTCGATATCTTTGATCTCGAAATGCAGCTCGTCGATGCGCTGATTGGACAGCTCCTGCGATTCGGCCGTCTGGATCGCGGTATCAGCGACGGATTGGCTGCTGCCGTTCAACTGGACCATCATGGAGGCGAGATCCTGCACGGCTCTGCTGATCGTCGTCAGCATCAGTTTTTGCTCGTCGGCGAGATTTTGCACCTTCGCTTTTTCGTCCTGTTCATAGGCTTCGAGCACCAATTGGGAATCGAGGTTGAACATTTTGCTCAGCGAGTTGATGACATGGGTCCAATTGTCCGGCAGAACGGCGGCAAAGTGCCGGGAAGCCAGGTTCGTATATTTGAGATAAGTGCCCAAATACCAGGCGGTAGTCAGCCCGATGCGCGAATGCACTCTCCCGATGTGCAGCCGCTTTTCGATAAACGAATCGTCGATCGTGCCGGCCGCCATGGACATAAAGTACCAGCGCTGGGTTTCCTTCAGGCGCTCGATGGTGCTGTGCTTTTCGATAAGCGCTTTCAACTCCGGCCATTTGATAATATCTTCATATAATTGATCGACCAGTTCATCCACGACTTGTTTGAAAGCGTTCTCGTTGCTTTTGAGCAGGGTTAGATCTTCCTCTGTTAAACCGATAAAGTCCAGCATTTGCTGCCGCGCTTGATTAACTCGAATCATCTGTTCTCTTAGCTCCTTTGCATGCAGAACGGCAGATAAGGCGCTTCCTGCGAATAAGAAAACAGAACCGCTTCGCCAGAGGCCGGGAAACGGTTCTGTTGTTCCGATCGTACTAATCTAGAAGTCTGTCCGAAACTGCCTATACCTTCTACTGAGTTCGTCGGACAGATTCTTAGACTCGCGCAACTTGGATGATCGTTGCAATAACCGCCACCAAAAGCAGAACTCCAAAAAAAACGCCGAAGCCCATGCCAACGTCCATAAAGTCGTTGCGCGGTTCTTCGTAGACGTGAAGCTCAGGATGTTTAGGATCGCTCATATTCGTACCCCCTGCCGTCCATCATTAGCATGATTGTAAGCCTAGTATACCCAAACTTTTAGAAAGTTGTAAAGCATTTCGTCATGATAAAAGTGGAAAGTGTCCGTTTTTTTTGAAAATAAGAAAAAAATGCTTGACTATAACATTAGTGTTATGGTTTACAATAAGTTTAACCTTACTTGATCAAGAAGGAAAAGAAATGTGGTGAACGCCATGCGGATCAGCGAGCTTTCCAAGCTTACCGGTGCCAGCATACGCTCCTTGCGTTACTACGAGCAAAAGGGTTTGATCGCTACGGAACGCGAAGAGAACGGGTACCGGGTGTTCAATCAAATGGCTGTAGAGCGCGTCAAGACCATTCAGTTTTATTTGAGCCTGGGCTTTTCCACCGAGCAAATCGAAAGTTTTCTGAACTGCGTTATGAAGCACCCGGAGTCGCATTGCGACGATCTGCTGCCGCTTTATACGGATAAGCTCAGAGAAATTGAAGGGCAGATGGAAATGCTGATGCTGCTGCAGGCAAATCTGAAGGATCGGATCGCATACTTGGAGCGGCAGAAGCAGGAACGTGAAAAGGCGGCGACGACTTGACCGGTCATGCCGGATGTCGATTTGCGCTATAGCGGGTTCGGTTGAAATGGCCGGGCACTGTGGTATACTTTACATGTTGACGCTCAGTAGAAACCTACTTGATGCTATAAATTCATTTTCATGAAGGAGGATTTAACATGGCAATTGTGAATGTATCCGACCAAAGCTTTAAAGCTGAAGTTGAAAGCGAAGGAACTGTCCTTGTAGACTTTTGGGCACCTTGGTGCGGGCCTTGCAAAATGATCGCGCCTGTCCTGGAAGAACTCGATAAAGAGGTTGAATCTTTGAAAATCGCCAAAGTAAACGTCGACGACAATCCGGAATCCGCTGCGCGCTTCGGCGTGATGAGCATTCCGACGCTGATCGTATTCAAAGACGGCCAGCCGGTCGACAAAGTCGTGGGCTTCCAATCCAAAGACGCGCTGAAAAACGTAGTAAGCCGTCATCAATAATAGGCTCCACCGCACAAAATTCGTGAGAAAAAGCTCTTTTTCTGCTATGCTGAGAAAGAGCTTTTTTGCATGAGCACGGCCCGGTCCGGCCGAATGAGCGGCGGGTAGGGAGTTCCGCCGCCGCCGGGGCGACGGGCAGGGAAGTACCTGCTGCCGCTGGGCGATGGGCATTTTGGGGAGATCGTAAGAAGGGGGAACTGTCTGCAATGGAATACGAGGACCGGGAAGCCCGGGAACAAAGCCAGGAAGCGATCCGCAACAAGCTGGCACTGCTGCCGGACAAACCCGGCTGTTATTTGATGAAAAACCGCGAAGGAACGATCATTTACGTAGGCAAAGCCAAAGTTCTGAAAAATCGCGTGCGCTCCTATTTTACGGGCAGCCACGGCGCCAAGACGCAGCGGCTGGTCAGCGAGATTCGCGATTTTGAATATATTGTCACGTCCAGCAATATGGAAGCGTTGATTCTCGAATGCAACCTGATCAAGCAGCACCATCCGCGCTACAACGTGCTTTTGAAGGACGACAAGACGTTCCCGTATATCAAAATCACGCACGAACAGCAGCCGCGTCTGGAGGTCACGCGGCGGGTGATTAAAGATAAGGGCAAATACTTCGGCCCTTATCCGAACGCTTTTGCCGCCCAGCAGACGAAGAAGCTGCTGGACCGGCTGTATCCGCTGCGCAAGTGCAGGACCCTGCCCGATAAAGTATGCCTATACTATCATATCGGGCAGTGTCTGGCGCCTTGCGAATATGAAGTATCCGCGGAGACGAACGAGCGGATGGTGCAGGAGATCACCCGTTTCCTCAACGGAGGACACGTGGAGATCAAGGAAGAGCTGACGGCCAAAATGCACGCCGCAGCGGAGGAATTGAACTTTGAGCGCGCGAAGGAGCTGCGCGATCATATTTTGAACATCGACGCGGTCATGGAGAAGCAGAAGATCACGACGAACGATGCGGTCGACCGCGACATTTTCGGCTATGCCGTGGACAAAGGCTGGATGGCCGTACATATCCAGTACATGCGCCAAGGCAAAATGATCGAGCGCCACGTCTCGCTGTTCCCTTACTACGGTGACGAGTACGGCGACTTCATCACCTATGTGACACAGGTGTACAGCGACAATCCGGCGCTGCCGAAGGAGATTTTCCTGCCCGGCGTGCCGGAAGCGGCGACGTCGGCGCAGCCTGGGGCAGCGGCTGCCTCGCAGGCCGGAGGCGTAGCGGAAACCGGGAGCGCTATACGAGTGGAAGGAGCTGCTGAAGCTGCAAACACTATCCAGGTCGAGGGAGCTGGGGAAGTTAGGGGTGCCGCACAGGCCGAAGCTGTAACGGAAGCAAGTGGTACTGTACGGGCCGAAGTCGTAGCGGAGGCAAGGAGTGTTATGCAGGCGGAAGGAGTTTCGGAAACTGATGGCACTGCACAGGCTGAAGCCGTAGCGGAGTCTGCGGGCACTATACAGGCCGAAGGAGCTGGGGAAGTTGGGGGTACCGCGCAGGCTGAAGCTGTAGCAGAAGCCGGGAACGCTATACAGGCAGAAGGAGTTGCGGAAGCTGGTGGTGGCGCTGCCCAGGCTGAAGCCGAGGAGAAGGACGTGCGGGAAGCGCTGGAGTCGTGGCTGAAGGTGAAGGTTCATTTTCCGCAGCGCGGGTTGAAAAAGCAGATGGTCGATATGGCGAAGGATAACGCCCGCATGGCGCTGGAAGAGAAGTTCAGGCTGCTTGAGCGCGATGAAAGCCGTTCCGTCAAAGCGGTGCAAAATCTGGGCGAATGGCTGGGAACGGGGGCGATTCACCGCATCGAGGCGTTCGATAACTCGAACATTCAAGGGACGAATCCGGTCTCGGCCATGGTCGTGTTCATCAACGGCAAGCCGGATCGCAAAGAGTACCGCAAATACAAGGTAAAAACCGTCCAGGGGCCGGACGATTACGAAACGATGCGCGAGGTGATCCGCCGCCGCTACGAGCGGGTGCTCAAGGAAAATTTGACGATGCCCGATTTGATCGTCGTGGACGGAGGCAAAGGGCAAATCTCCGCTGCGGTCGATGTGCTGGAGAACGAATTGGGGCTGTACATCCCGATTTGCGGCCTGGTGAAAGACGCCAAGCACAAAACCGCGCAGCTGATGATGGGCGACCCGGCGGAAGTAATTCCTCTGCAGCGGGACAGCCAGGAGTTTTATTTGCTGCAGCGCATCCAGGACGAAGTGCACCGCTTCGCGATCACGTTTCACCGCGAGACGAGGGCGAAGTCGATGGTCGTCTCCCAGCTTGACGCGATACCGGGCATCGGCGAGAAGCGGCGGAAGGCGCTGCTCAAGCATTTTGGCTCGGTACGCAAAATAAAAGAGGCCAAAGTCGAAGACTTCAAGCCTCTGGGTATCGGTGAAAAGCTGGCAAACGAAATTATGAAAGCTTTGCAAGGCGAAAATGAGGCGGCGGTTCCCCAGGAGTAAGGGGGCCCCGCTTTTTTGTCGGTTTACGTGAAAGGTGTGCACCTCGCGCAGCTCCTATCGGGGGCTGCGCTGCATGACGGCGGAAAAGTGTTGTTCCGGAGCCTGCCGAAAACCTGCACAAACTCCTATAAAGTTGTAGACGCCGGTACCAAGTTTCCTGCGTTCTATTTTCGTGTAAAGTTGGAGGTTTTTTCAATGGAATTGGCCTATTTGGCGAAAAAGCCTGCGATTGTGCAGGAATTCCTGTCTAGTATGGCCTGAGCCCAGGGTTTGAGCGGAACAACCTGCAGATTTGCTGGCTCCTGAGAAGCCCACACGCCAGAGTCGGTCGCACCATTTGCCTAGTTGCGCGAAAAAACCTGCAAAAGTACAGTTTTTGCACGGTTGATCCGCTGTCCAAGAAAAATTCCTGCAAATGTGCAGGCTTTTCGCCGCGAACATGGGCTCAGACCTAATTTCATCGAAAATTCCTGCACAATTGCAGGCTTTTCGCGAAAATGAACCATATTTAAGGAAAAAACCTGCACTTTTGCAGGTTTTTGTCTGTCAAGCTGCCATGCGCCCCATCCCGTGTAGGAGAGGCGTGACTTAGGGCAGAGCGGCTGCGTCCCCTGGTTTCGCTAGCCTGTCACTTTATCTCCGATTTGATTATTGCAGGATATCAGCGCTGCGAACTGCCCAACGAGCGCAGACCCTAGTGGGCGTTCGAAGGCTCTCAGCGCCGCGAGTGCCCAGCGAGCGTTCGGAGGTTATCAGCGCCACGGGCTGCCTAACGAGCTCAGGCTCTAGTGGGCTTTCGAAGGCTCTCAGCGCCGCGAGTGCCCAGCGAGCGTTCGGAGGTTATCAGCGCCACGGGCTGCCTAACGAGCTCAGGCTCTAGTGGGCTTTCGAAGGCTCTCAGCACCGCGAGTGCCCAGCGAGCGTTCTGAGGTTATCAGCGCCACGGGTTGCCCAACGAGCGCAGACCCTAGTGGGCTTTCGAAGGCTCTCAGCGCCGCGAGTGCCCAGCGAGCGTTCGGAGTTTATCAGCGCCACGGGCTGCCTAACGAGCGCAGACTCTAGTGGGCGTTCGGAGGCGCGCCGCGCGCAGCCCAGCAAGCGTCCGCAGGCTCAGCGCCGCACGGGGGCTACCCCCGCGCACCGCCAGCCATGCGCTGGCTCTACCCCGGGCTTGGCGCGAGGCGCCGCCGGTGCCACCATGCCAGCAGCAGCGCGGCGAGGGCCGGCAGCAGGATGTAGAAGATACCTGCGGCAACATCGCCCGCCTGGTCCAGCGAGAACAGCGACAGGCCCATCAGGATGCTGTCCATGCAGGCATGGGCGAATATGGCAGTGATGAAGCCGTATTTTAGGAACACATAGCCGAGAATGATGCCGATGACGGTTACCTCGATCAGGCGGGTATACACCGGATAGATCGGGTATTGCGTATGGCTCGCGGCCCAAATGATGCTCGGCAGCAGAACGGCGATGAAGTTCGAGCGGAACAGCTTTTTGAACAGCAGGATACCGAGCAGCCGGTAAGCGGCTTCTTCCGATATTGCGGCGGCCCATGCCATCAGCGGAAACAATTTGGGCTCCAGCATATTCAATACGGAATCCCCCGGATCGTTCACGGCCCATACGTCGAAGCGGACCTCGCCCGCATAGAACAGAACTTGCTGGACCCCAAGGATGAACAGGGCGAGCAAGTAGCCCCGGCCCATTCCGTGAAACACTTCCGATCCGAAGCGCGATTCCCGCCAAGCCGGCCAAGGCTTCCACCCGTTCGACTCCCACCACCGGCTGCCGGAAGCAAGCGAGATGTAGACCGATAGACCGAGCAGCAGCGTAACGACGTTCATGAACAGCGAGCCGGCCAATGTGGCGGTTCCGTTGTCTGCGATATCGCCGGACATCGTTTTGAAAGCCGGATACATATTGATGTTGTTGGCGATGTAAATCGTCGTAAAAATAACAGTGAGCAGCAGGCCCTTGCGAAAATCCATCTGCTTGCGGTGCCTGATGGCATATACGATGGCCGCAACGGACATCAGGAACGTAAAGCCCATGCTGATCCAGGTCATGAACGAGGCGGATTGATCCTGCGAGTCAAGCCATGCCTGATGGTCCTCTGGGATGCTGAATTGCACGGCATAGCCGACCAAAGCGTTATCGTCAAAATCGATCCGCAAGCGCAGCTTGGAACCGCCGATGGCTTCCGCTTTCTTTTCGTAAACGTACGCGCTCGCGCCGGCCTCTTTCTTCGGCTCCAGGGCGAGACTGAAATCGTCGGGATTAAAGCCCTGCCGGCTCATCTCCTCCTTGGCCAGCTGGTCCGCTTTTTGCCTGCCGATCGCTGCGGCGGTACCGGTGAGCGTCTCGCGCCAGCCGACGATTTGCAAGCTTTTGTAGTTGACGTCAACTTCGAATTTGCGCTTGCTGCCGGGATCGACGGCGCTGACCTGATAGAAATCGAGCGGGAAGCGGTCCCCGTATTTCAGCTCATACTCGTGCAAAAGGTGTTCTTTCTGCAAGTATCCGCTTCTCGACTTTTCGGACTGGTATACGACGAAAGTACTCGGCTGGCCGATGCCGTAGCGGCTTTGCAAAAACTGCCCGGCCACGTCGGCCGCCTGCTGCTTCGTAACGGCCGGACTTTCCACCGGGGCCGCTTCTTCCGTTTGATATCCCGCAAGCATATTGACCCCCATATACAAGGCCACGCCGATGCACGCGAGGATCAGCAAAGTTCGGTTCAATTTCATTCGCATCATGGGATAAAATATCTCCTTGGATAATGTTGGTTCGCAAATACGCTAAATTAAAAGTATCACAGATGTTAAGGAAAACCAATTCATGCAAAATAAAACGTAAACCGGGGCAAATTCGCGATTTCGAATCGTAACGCCCTCTCCTGCTTGCCAGACACGATGGAATGCTGCGAAAACCCCCGCAAATCCGCTGAAAACAACTTTGTGCGGAACAATAAATCAGATATATAATTCATATCAATTGAATAAAAAGCCGAATTTCTTGTTGAAAACGGGGGAACCATGTAATTTGGGGTGAATTTTGTCTCCGGCGTCAAAAAACCGGACAAATAGGGTGACTGCGCGCACCCGAATCCGTCAGCTAACCTCGTAGGCTTTACGTCAGGAACCATTTCCGAATAAGGCATTGGATTTCCAGTGTCTTTTTTTGCGTGTTCAATTGATGACAACAGGGGGATTTATGAAAAAAATAAGCATTTGGCAGCTTACGCCTCCGCAAATTCTGGTCCTTGGATTCGCCGCCATTATTTTGATCGGAGCGGGGCTGCTGACGCTTCCTTTTGCCTCGACGAGCGGCCGGTCGCTGCCTTTTATCGATGCGCTGTTTACGGCCACATCGGCGACCTGCGTAACCGGCCTCGTCGTGGTCGATACCGGGTCGGCATTTACCGTGTTCGGACAAGTCGTCATCGTCAGCCTGATCCAGATCGGCGGTCTCGGCTTCATGACGATGGCCACGCTGTTCGCCTTCGTGCTGCGCAAAAAAATTACGCTGAAGGAAAGATTGCTGCTGCAGGAGGCGTTCAACCAGGGCAGCATGGAAGGGATTGTGCGGCTGATCCGCAAAGTACTTATTTATTCATTAAGCATCGAAGCGATAGCGGCGATTTTGTTCACGATCCGTTGGTCGTTCGACATGGAATTTTCGAAGGCGCTGTACTTCGGCATCTGGCATGCGATTTCGATGTTCAACAATGCCGGATTCGACCTGTTCGGCACCGCCGATGCTCCTTTCGTCTCGCTGACCGGATACGTCAACGATTTCACGGTGAACGTCGTCGCGATGGCGCTGATCGTGCTCGGAGGTCTCGGCTTCATCGTCTTGTCCGATTTGATGGAATATCACAAAACGAAGAAACTTTCCCTGCATTCCAAAGTCGTGCTTGCCATGACGGGATTTCTGATCGTTTTCGGCGCGCTAGTGATATTTATATTCGAGTACACGAACACCAAGACGTTAGGACCGCTGAATTTCGGCGGAAAAATGTTGGCTTCGTTTTTCCAATCCGTCACGCCCCGGACGGCCGGCGCGAATACGATGGACATCGGCGCCATGCGTCAGGCGTCGCAATTTTTCATGGTGATTCTCATGTTTATCGGGGCTTCTCCCGGCTCGACGGGGGGCGGGATCAAAACGACGACGTTCACCATTCTCATTGCCGCCATCATCACGATGATCCGAGGCAAGGAAGATATCGTCATTTTCCGTTTCCGTCTGGCGAAGGACCGCATTCTCAAAGCGATTACGCTCACGATGATCGCGCTCTTTCTCGTCATATTCGTGTCCATGCTGTTATCGACGACGGAGTCCGTGCAGTTTTTGAAAATATTGTTCGAAGTGACGTCCGCCTTCGGTACTGTCGGCTTGACTATGGGGCTTACGCCGTCGCTGACCGTTTTCGGCAAAATTATGCTCAGCCTGACGATGTTCGCCGGCCGGCTCGGCCCTATAACGCTCGCCTACGCGCTGCAGCCGAAACAGGAAAAAGAATTATATAGATACCCTGAGGGTAAAATTACGATTGGTTAGGGGATACTGGAGATGAAAAAAAATCAATACGCGGTAATCGGTCTGGGCCGATTCGGATCCAGCTTGTCGAAGGAGCTGATCAAGCTGGGCTATGAGGTGCTCGGCATCGACAAGGACGAAGAAGCGGTCGACGAGATGAGCTCCGAGCTGACGCATGCGGTCGTGGCGGATGCCACGGACGAGGAAGTGCTGAAGTCGCTCGGCGTGCGCAACTTTGACTGTGCGGTCGTCGCGATCGGCGACGATATTCAGGCCAGCATTTTAACCGCTATTGTGCTGAAAGATTTGGGCGTCAAAATGGTCGTCGCCAAGGCGCTGTCGGAGCTGCACGGCAAAGTGCTGAATAAAATCGGCGTGGACCGCGTCATTTATCCGGAGCGGGATATGGGCATCCGCGTGGCGCACCAGCTCGTATCGCCTAACCTTCTGGATTACATCGAGTTGTCCAAAGATTACACGATCGTCGAGCTGTCGGTGCCCAAGCGCCTGTGCGGCAAAACGATCAAGGATCTGGACCCCCGGGCCAAATACGGATGCAGCGTCGTTGCCATCAACAAGCAAAGCGGTGTGATCATCGCGCCGCTTGCGACAGACGTTGTCAATGAAAAGGATGTTATGGTGATCATCGGGACGAATGAACAAATCGAAGAATTTGAGAGCGAAGTTATCGGATAATGGAAAATGCGTCTGCCGTCATGATTGAGCATGTCATTTTGCTGCTCATTATTATTTTCAGTCTGGGCATGCTGCTGGGCAAAGCTGCACACCTGTTGAAGCTGCCGGATGTCGCGCTTTTTCTCGTAGGGGGCATCATTGTCGGGCAAGGCCTGGGCTGGGTACGGGAATCCAGCACTTCATTTACGAACCAGTTCATTCTTGCGATCGGTTCCGCTCTCATTTTGTTCGACGGCGGGCGCAACATCCGCCTCTCCGGCCTTCGCAAAGTGTGGATCACCGTCAGCCTGCTCAGCGTCCCCGGCGTTATGATTACGTGCGGGGTAGTGGCCGTGGCGGCGCACCTGCTGCTTGGCCTGCCCTGGATATACGCGATGCTGCTCGGGGCGGTCATCAGTTCGACGGACCCGGCTACGCTCATCCCCGTGTTCAAGCAGGTGAAGATCCGCCCGAAAGTCAGGGAAACTGTGGAAAGCGAATCGGCCTTTAACGATGCGACGGGATCGATTTTGACCTTTTCACTCATTGCGGTCATCCTGGGCACCCGGGAAGTTTCGGTTGGCTCGGGAATTTGGGCGTTCGTCAAAGCGGCGGCGGGAGGGCTTCTCGTTGGCGCAGCGATCGGCTTGGCGCTTGCATACTTGACCGCGCATCTGAAGCTTGGGCTGCTGCGCCAATATGCGACGATTGCGATGATCGTTGCGGCTCTCGGAGCCTACTTGGCGGGCGAAGCGCTCGGCGTCAGCGGATTTATGGCTACGTTTACGGCCGGGCTTATTTGGGGGAACGCGGAGACGTTCAAACTGGACATGCAGGACAAGCTGCAGGAAATGGGACATTTTTCGGAAAATATAACGTTAATGATGCGCATGCTCATCTTTATTTTGCTGGGCAGCCAAGTGAACTTCGCGTTGATTGCCGAACATTTATGGACGAGCCTGGGGGTTATTTTTGCGTTTGTTTTTATTGCAAGGCCGCTTGCCGTGCTGGCATGCGCGCTGCCGGACCGCCGGGCGAAGTGGACGAGGAACGAGATTTTGTTCATGTTCTGGGTGCGGGAAACGGGAGTGATTCCGGCCGCGCTGTCCGGCATGATCGCCGGAATGGGAATTCGGCACAGCGAGCTGATCGCCAGTGTAACGTTCATGGCCGTGCTGATCACGATTCTGGTCCAGGCAAGCACGACTGCCTTCGCGGCGCGCAAGCTGGGCCTTGAGGTAACGAACGGCGCTGCGGAAGCCGAACATTGAGTATGCCGTCTCCGAATGCACGATGTGCACAGGGGGCGGTTTTTTGTGTTCTAACAATAAACTAACATTTTGCTTGTTGGTTCCTGGTTTTCTATAGTATATTAAAAATGCAGCTGCTATTTTTCGACAGGTTTTTGCGAAATCTAACTGCAAGTGTAGGCTGACCTAACAAATTTCCTCACACTTTTCTAACAATAAGCATTTTGAAACAAAAGGTGGGCGGACATGGACAAGGTACTGGTTATTGAAGATGATGTGATGGTTGGCGACATGGTTTCGATTTATTTGGGTGAGGAAGGTTTTCAGGTCATGAGAAAGGGGAGCGGCGAAGAAGGTCTCGATGCCGTGGGTTATTTTGAGCCCGACGTCATTTTGCTCGATTTGATGCTGCCCGATATGGACGGTTTGGAATTGTGCAAGCAAGTCCGAAAAACATCGATGGTACCTATTTTGATCGTATCGATGAAAAACAAAGTAATTGAACGTGTAAGCGCTTTAATGGCGGGGGCGGACGATTTTTTGAGCAAGCCGTTCAGTTTGCACGAGATGAGTGCAAGAATACAGGCGCTGATTCGCAGGGCCAGGGTGTATCAGGAAAGCTTGCCGGCAGGACCGGCGCTGCTGGAGCTTCCCGCCTATAAGATGAAGTCCGACGAAGGCATACAGATCGTGCACCTCGATCCGGAGACGCGGTCGATGTGGGTGCGCGGAGGGCTGGTCAATACGACCTATTCTGAATTCGAGATCATGACTTGCTTTGTCAAACACCCGGGGCGCGTGTTCAGCCGGGAAGATTTGATCAACACGGTGCGGGGATTCGATTCGTATGTAACCGACCGCGCTATTGACGTACATATTGCAAACCTGCGCAAAAAAATCGAGGATAACCCCAAGCAGCCGAAGCGGATTCGAACCGTATGGGGTGTTGGATACAAATTCGTTTTATGAAAAAAGCCTCCAAATCGCCGAACTGCCTCGCGTACACGCGGACAGCAGCGGCGGTCGGAGGCTCATTCGTTGTCCGCGAAGTAGCGGATCGCCCGGTGGGCAAAATTCATCGCCACGGGATTGTCCGAGGCTTCGACCGAGTAAATTAGCGACGTCGTCCGCTTCGTCTGCTCAAGTTCCGGCAAATTGCGCAAAATCAGCTCATTGTTCAGAATGAGATCTTCCCGCAAATAGGAGCGGGGCAGCAGCGTCGCCGTTTTGCAGGTGGACACCAGGCGGAGAATCGCTTCGAACGAGTCGATTTCCATCTGCACATTGGGAAAGACGGAGAACCGGTGGAACAGCTCGTCCATCAGAACCCGGTACCAGGTTCCCTTGGAGAACAGAATCATCGGCAGTTCGTTCAAATCGCTGACCGCAAGCGCGGGGCGGTCGATGTAGCTGTGCCCGAGCGGCAGCACGAGACACAGATGGTCGTCAAACAGCGGCTCGCAGCGCAAGCCCGAGGCGTTGATCTGCGAAGCGATCATGCCGATATCGACTTTTTTCTCTTTGACCATCGTGACGACTTCGTGCGTCTTGCCGGTCAGCAGCTTGATCTCGGTCATCGGCTGGTCTTCCAAAAAGGTTGTGATCAGGTCGGGAAGCGTGGCCTGCAGCGTTGTCAGACTGGCGCCTATCGTGATCGACACATGGTTTCCGGCCGCTTTGTACGTTTGAATCTCCTGCATGAACTTGCGCTCCAGATGGCGCAGTTCAAGGGCGTGGTCGTAGCAGAACCGGCCGACTTTCGTCAGCTCAAGCCGCTTGCCTTTGCGGATAAAGAGCTCGACGCCAAGCTCCTCCTCCAGCTTCATGATTTTGCGGGAGAGCGCGGGTTGTGACAAGTTCAAAATTTGCGAAGCTTTATTCAAGCTCGCCTGCTCGACAACAACTGCAAAAACGTCCAAAAGCTCCACAAAAAGCGCCCCTTTCCGTTATGATCGATATGCAAATAAGTTATAAGGGTATATAAAGAATCGGCACTTCCATTATAAGCGAGAAAGAGGTACCATGTATATGTCACTTCTTGTTCACAATTTTTGGGCGATCCTGCATAAACGCTCTGTATGATGGAAAAATAGGCGTGGATGAATCTGGGTTGACGCTTGTATACCACAAGAGTACAATGGTATGTGGCTTGTCTGAAAATGTCGGATGTACTATTTTAGGGGAGGAATTGGTTCAATGACGGGTAATTCGTATTACTTTCGAAAGATCCACTCTTTGCTTGGCGTAATTCCAGTGGGTTTCTTTCTCATCGAGCATCTGCTCACGAACTACGAGGCGGTTAAGGGCCATGCCGCTTTCATCGATCAAATCAACTGGCTGAACGGGCTGCCTCTGAGGCTGTTTCTGGAAATCTTCGGCATCTGGCTGCCGCTTCTTTACCATGCCGTTTATGGCCTCTACGTAGCTTATCAAGCCCGCCATAACGTAAGCAATTACGGATACTTCCGCAATCAAATGTTTTTCCTGCAGCGTATAACGGGAATTCTTACGTTCTTGTTCGTCGCATGGCATTTTTTCGAGACACGCCTTCAAGTGGCGATCGGAAATGTGGATCATGAGGCGTTAGGCACGACGATGTATCAAATTGCGACGAATCCGGTTATGTTCACGATCTATCTGATCGGAATCCTGTCGGCTACGTTCCATTTCAGCAACGGCATGTGGTCTTTCCTGGTCAGTTGGGGAATTACGGTCGGCCCGCGCGCTCAGCGTATTTCTACCTATGTATGGCTGGGTGTGTTCGTCGTTATGTCAATCATGTTTATTATGTCTTTGACCGCATTTACGGATACTCAATTTCAGCATTTGCCTGCAGAGACACGGGCAGGGCATTAAGGGAGGGTGAACATCAATGGCTAATTCGAAAGTTATTGTCGTCGGCGGAGGCCTTGCGGGACTCATGGCGACCATTAAAGCGGCAGAAGCCGGAGTTCACGTTCAGTTGTTCTCCTTGGTTCCTGTGAAACGTTCGCATTCCGTTTGCGCGCAAGGCGGCATTAACGGTGCGGTAAATACAAAAGGTGAAGGCGACTCCACTTGGGAGCACTTTGACGATACGGTTTACGGCGGGGACTTCCTGGCCAATCAGCCGCCGGTTAAGGCGCTGTGCGATGCGGCCCCCGGCATTATTCACCTGATGGACCGGATGGGCGTTATGTTCAACCGTACGCCGGAAGGTCTTCTCGATTTCCGCCGTTTCGGCGGCACGAAGTATCACCGCACGGCATTCGCCGGAGCGACGACCGGGCAGCAGCTGCTGTACGCGCTCGACGAGCAAGTACGCCGCTGGGAGACCGCGGGTCTCGTCACCAAGTTCGAGAACTGGGAATTCCTGGGCGCCGTACTCGACGAAGAGAACATTTGCCGCGGTATTGCGGCGCAAAATCTGCGCAGCATGGAAGTGGAAACATTCCCTGCCGAAGCCGTTATTTTGGCGACAGGCGGTCCCGGCATTATTTTCGGCAAAACGACCAACTCGGTCATCAATACAGGTACGGCGGCGAGCGCGGTTTATCAGCAAGGCGTTAAATACGCGAACGGCGAAATGATCCAGATTCACCCGACCGCGATTCCGGGAGACGACAAGCTGCGCTTGATGTCCGAATCGGCGCGCGGCGAAGGCGGCCGGATCTGGACGTACAAAGACGGCAAACCTTGGTATTTCCTGGAAGAGAAATATCCGGCTTACGGCAACCTCGTTCCGCGCGATATTGCGACGCGGGAAATTTTCTCCGTCTGCGTAGACCAGAAGCTGGGCATTAACGGCGAAAACATGGTTTACCTCGACCTCTCGCATAAAGATCCGAAAGAGCTGGATGTCAAGCTCGGCGGTATTATGGAGATTTACGAGAAATTCATGGGCGACGACCCGCGCAAAATTCCGATGAAAATTTTCCCGGCGGTTCACTATTCGATGGGCGGCATGTGGGTCGACTACAACATGATGACGAATATTCCGGGGCTGTTCGCGGCCGGCGAGTGCGAATACCAGCATCACGGTGCGAACCGTTTGGGCGCCAACTCGCTCGTTTCCGCGATTTTCGACGGCATGGTTTCCGGTCCGAAAGCGGTCGAGTATATCCGCGGCTTGAGCAAGAGCTCGGAAGATATCTCCTCGACGGTGTACGACCGCGAGAAAAAACGTCATACGGACCGTTACGAGAGCCTGCTCAAAATGAACAGCGGCACCGAGAACGCATATGTGCTGCACAAAGAACTGGGCGACATGATGAATGCGAACATGACGGTAGTCCGCCACAACGACCGCCTGCAGGATACGATCAACCGGATTAAAGATATGAAAGAACGATACAACAACATCAACATCACGGACACAGCGAGATGGAACAACCAAGGCGTCGCGTTCACGCGCCAGCTGTGGAACATGTTCGAGCTGGCCGAGGCGATGACGGTCGGAGCGCTGCTGCGCAACGAGAGCCGCGGCGCGCATTACAAGCCGGAATTCCCGGATCGCGACGACGAGCATTTCATGAAAACGACGATCGCCGACTGGACTCCGGACGGACCGAAAATCAGCTACGAAGATATCGACGTATCCCTGATTGCGCCGCGTAAACGCGACTATTCGACGGACAAGAAGAAGGGAGGAAACTAATCATGGCGGATACACAAACGGCGCAAAAAACCGTGAAGTTTATCGTTACACGTCAGGAAAGCCCTGAATCCAAGCCCTACACGGAAGAGTTTGAAATCCCGTATCGCCCGAATATGAACGTGATCAGCGCGCTGATGGAAGTACAGCGCAATCCGAAAAACGCCAAAGGCGACAAAACTACGCCCGTGTGCTGGGAATCCAACTGCCTCGAAGAAGTGTGCGGAGCCTGCTCGATGGTTATCAACGGCAAGCCGCGTCAAGCGTGCTCGGCGCTGATCGACAAGCTGGAGCAGCCGGTCCGCGTAGCTCCGATGAGCACGTTCCCGGTTATGCGCGACCTGGTTATCGACCGTGGGCGTATGTTCAACGCTTTGAAAAAGGTTAAAGCGTGGGTGCCGATCGACGGTACTTACGATCTGGGTCCTGGTCCCCGCATGGCGGAATCGAAGCGTCAATGGGCGTACGAGCTTTCCAAATGCATGACTTGCGGCGTCTGCCTGGAATCTTGTCCGAACGTGAACGAAAAAACCGATTTCATCGGCCCTGCGGCGATTTCCCAGGTTCGTTTGTTCAATGCTCACCCTACGGGAGAGATGAACAAAGAAGAGCGTCTGGAAGCGCTGATGACCGACGGCGGCATCGAAGGCTGCGGAAACTCGCAAAACTGCGTGCGCTCCTGTCCGAAAGGCATTCCGCTGACGACTTCCATCGCAGCGATGAACGCCGATACGACGAAGCACTTATTCAAAAAATGGCTGGGCGTGTAAGCTGACCCCAAAAAGCCCGATTCCCGTAACGATAACGGGGATCGGGCTTTTTTTTGCACCCGTAATGAACCTTTTTGGCGGCGGGATTGTTTATAAGGTAAAAGCAGGAAGGAGGGGGACTATGACTGAGAGGGAACTATTCGAAATTTATAAAAAAGACGTCTATAAGACATGCTTCTTCATGCTTCATCATCCCGCTGATGCGGAAGACGTGTGCCAGGACGTATTCATGACCGTGTTCCGTCACGACTGGAGGCGGGTCGAGCATTTGAAGACTTGGTTGATGCGGGTGGCGGTGAATCACTGTTTGAATCATTTGAAAAAAATCAGCCGCTCCAAAACAAAGGAGAATAAGCTCCGGCTCCATTCCGCCACGGGTGCGGAGAAAGCCGCGGAGACGATTGCCGAAGAACGGGAATCCGCTATGGAATGCGTGCGCCTGCTTCACAGGCTGCCGGGGAAGATGAGGGCGGTCGTATCGCTCCGGTTTTTGAACGAATGCAGTTTGAATGAAATTGCGGAAATTTTGGGCATTCCGATGGGAACGGTGAAATCCCGGCTCAATAAAGGGTTGAAGCTGATGAAACATATAGTGGAAGCCGATGAGGCCAACTATGGAAAAGGCGGTGAGGCGCGTGGACAAGGTGCAGCAAAAGTTTTCTCGGTTTTTAGACGATGATGATGCAGGGCTGAAATACCCGGATTTCGATGCGATGTGGAGCCGGCTGGAACGAAGTTTGCCGGAGGCGGACGCCGCTCTGCTGCCTGTAGATATGGCTGCGCCCAAGCGGAAGCGGCACCGGAAAGTGGCTGTCCTCTCCGTTCTCGCGGCAGTTCTTGTGGCTACGCCGGTCGTTGCGGCCATCGGGAGCAAATGGGACAGCATTTTCGATCATAGGAGCGGCATCCAATCCGCTTTGCAAAAGGGTCTGGGGCAAAGCATCGAGAAATCGGTGACGCACGAAGGCGTGACGCTGACCGTACATACCGCGATTGTGGACGATAACCGGACGGTGCTGCTTTACAGCCTGAGCTCGCCGTCCGCAGCCTTTGGGGAAAGCTTGCAATTTGCCAAGATGGAGCTGCAGGACGCTCAAGGACGAGTTATTGAAGGGCGGCAAAGCTTGTTTTGGGACAAAGAAAGCAAGATGTGGAACGGCTATTTCGAAACTGAATGGACGCCTGACGGTGTGGAAGCGGATGTGCGGTTTACGGCGAAAAACTTGCAATCTTTTTCCCGGGCGGAGCACGAGCTTGCATTTAATCCTTTTGCCGACAAGAAGCAAACTTTTGACATTCGGCAGGACGGCATTGAACAGTTGACGCTGGAGCCTTTTGTCCAGGGAGATAAATTGATGCTGGTTTCGTCGGTCAAGTTCGATCGGCCCGAGGTAAGGGGATGGATGTTTCCGCATATTGCCGCTTACAATGGGGATGCGATAATCAAGGAAGCGGGAGGCGGAGTATACGGCACTCCCGGCGACAATGGCGAGTATACGAGCCGGCAGTTTTTCCCCGTTGGCGATTTGCAAAAGAGCAATGTGAACTACAAGCTCCTGTATACGAAGGAGGAGCAGCGGATCGACAAGGACTGGATGTACGAGTTGCGCTTGAATAAAGAGCAGATGATTAGCGGGACCGTGAAGCGCAGCATGAATGTTCCGTTGGAGCATGCCGGCTCGCGAATCGTGCTGAAGGAGATGATTATAACGCCGACGCAGATCAGAATCAAGGCCAGCCATGAAAAATATGCGGGCTTCCCGTTCCTGAACTATGCTTTGGAAGTTAACGGGAATGTCCTGCCGGGCGGTATTTGGTATGAAGAGGGGCAGAACAATCCGGAAGAAACGGTTTACCGGTTCGAGGTTCCTCCCGGTGTTCAGGTGACGGCGCAAACGCCGATTACTTTTATCGCCAAGTACGAAAATATCAAGCACAAGGATGCTAAGGATCCAATCCGGCTAGAAGGGATCAGCGAAGAGAGGCAGACGATGACAACCAAGGTTGGCGGTTATGACGTCAAGTGGACCTATTACAAGCGGGACGGGAATCTCTACGTGGAGAGCGAATGCGCGGATCCGGCTTTTGGCGGCGTCAATCAGACGTATATGCGGAGTGTAGGCGAGAAAGGTCTCGTCGGCAAGCAGGTAACCGTCAATTTTGCCGGGGACGGTAACAATAAAGCGGTAGATATGTACGAGAATTATAAAGGGACGGATGCGGAACTGTATATTTACTGGTACTACACGGAAAATCCGGACAAGGAGCTGCGGGCTGGTCTTAACGAGTAGGAGATATAAAAAACACCTCAATGATGAGGTGTTTTTTTGCTTGAATGGTTTTACGTGCGACACCTCTATGGGGGTTTGCGCGTTGGCGAATGAAGAAGCGATGATGCCGGGGTTAGCGGGAGATGAGATTATCGCAGGAAGTAATACCAGTAAGCCATTTCAATCGCTTCTCCGAGCGTTTTCGGTTCGTATGCCGCTGCATGCGTTTCAGGCGCACCGATGTTTGCAGCTACGATTGCAAAAGCCGCTACAAGCGCAATTTTGGAAATTTTTTGCACTACGGGGTGTTTGAACATTTTTTATTCGTCCTTGTATTTGTGGTACAAATGAATAATAGCACGGAAGGGACCGTAATTCTATTTTGTATGACACAAAAAGGAAATAAACTTGCAGCTGCTCGTCCGCATGATGCGGCATATCCTGCATCTGCTTGGTACCGCCTCCGCCGCATGCGTGAGAAAACTAGCATCTACTTGGTAGCGTCCCTGCGGCACGCGTGCAGAAAACCTGCAAAAGTACAGTTTTTTGCTCGGTGGATGCGCCCGCAACGCAAAATTCCTGCGAATGTGCAGGTTCTTCAGCCCATCCGTGGGATCTGGCCGGTTTTAGTCGGGAATTCCTGCACAATCGCAGGCACTAATGTAAACGTCAATAGGTCATATAAAAAAGAAACATGCAGCCGTCTTCCCGGGGGAAGGCAGAGTGCATGTTTTTTGTGTCATACCTTTTTGGATTCGGCGGCAGAGCCGGTAAACTGCGGGGGAGAAGATGAAACTGCGTATAGTTTTTCATACTGCTTGCTTGCTGCTGTAAAGGGATGCGGGGACGGGGGAGCAGTTACAGGGGATGTTGCAGGAGTATTATCTAACATACTAATGTGAAAGTGAACGGAATACATCAAATCCACCTCCAAATAGGTCTTTATGTGTAATATATTATTACATTATCAAGCAAAATTCAATAGTAAAATAAATTTATGTTATGTATATTGACATGAACGAAAGTTCTCAGTATGATAGAAACAAATCCATTCGACAACCGCATAGCATTATGTTTTCTAGGGTTCCGCGAGCAGCGTCGTTCTGCCGGTCTGGTCCAAGAGAAGACACACGGTGGCGATCACTCAATCACTGTGCACACGGAGGGACAAAAGCCCGGGAGGATATCAGAACTTGATATCGTTCCGGGCTTTATTTTTTTACTAGGAGAGAGGGAGAACGGAATGAAAAAAAGTCGGGTATGTTTGATGCTGGTTCTTGTATGTATGATCTTGGTAGCAAGCGCCTGTTCAGGCGGCAAGGAAGCGAACGTGGCGCAAGCCGGGGGGAAAGAACCGATAAAAATCGCGCTAAGCCCCTGGCCGGGCTGGTTCGTATGGTATTTGGTCAAAGAGAAAGGCTTTTTCGAGAAAAACGGCGTTAACGCAGAGCTCGTCTGGTTTCCGGTATACAGTGATTCCTTGTCGGCTCTGGCTTCGGGCAAGGTGGATGCGAACAGCCAAACGCTCAGCGACACGCTCGCGCCCGCCAGCAAAGGAATCGGCGTGAAAGCCGTTCTCGTTAACGACAATTCCAACGGCGGCGACGGGGTCGTCGTGAAGCCCGGAATTACGTCTTTGCAGGATTTGAAAGGGAAAAAGGTTGCCACAGAGCTAGGCACGGTTGACCATCTATTGATGCTGACGGCGCTGGAAAAAGCCGGGCTGGCCGAAAAAGACGTTGCCTACACGAACATGACGGTCAATGACGCGGGTCCAGCCTTTATTTCCGGTAATCTCGATGCGGCCGTGCTGTGGGAGCCGTTCTTGAGCAAAGCGCTTCAGGAGGGCAAGGGGAAGCTGCTTTTCTCGTCGGCGGATACGCCCGGGCTCATTCCCGATCTGCTCGTTTTTAAAGAAGAAATTACGAAAAACAGACCGGACGATGTGAAAAAAATAATTAACGCCTGGTTCGACGCTTTGGATTACTGGAAGGCGAATCCCGAGGAGTCGCTGCAAATTATGGCCAAAGCCGCGGAAACGCCGCTGGAGGAGTACAAGGCCGGAGTGAACAGTGTGAAAATTTTCCAGCTTGACGATAATGTGAAAGCTTTTCAAAAAGCCGACTCGTTGACATCGCTGCACTTCACGGCGCAAAAAACGGCGGAGTTTCTGAAAGGGCTGGATATGCTGTCCGCCGTTCCGAAGCCGGAATCGTTCCTGGATGGGCACTTTGTCGAGGAAGTGGCGAAAGAACGCAAGAAATAACAGGGGAAGGCGGAGCATTCGTATGAACACAACGGTAAAAAAGAAACGCAGATCCTCCCTGTTTGCCATACGCGGGGACATCAGCCGCAAAGCGTACATGTCGGGCATCGTGCTGGTCGCTGCAGCGTTTCTCGTGCTTTGGAGCGTGCTCAGCTACGGGGAACTCGTGAACCGCACCTTCCTGCCGACTCCCGGCCAGGTGCTGAGCCAGTTCGCTGCGCAAGTGCAGACGGCCACGTTTTGGCATCATGTGGGCATCAGCATCTACCGCGTCGGCATGGGCTTCCTGCTGGCGTGCATCATCGGCATTCCGCTCGGCATTCTCGCCGGCACCTTCCGGTTCGCCGAATCGCTGTTCGTGCCGGCGGCCGAGTTTATCCGCTACATGCCGGCCACGGCGTTCATTCCGCTCATCATGGTGTGGGCGGGGATTGGCGAAGCGGCGAAAATTCTCGTCATTTTTATCGGCTGCTTTTTCCAGCTCATGCTGATGGTCGCCGACAACACCCGTGCGGTATCGAACGATCTGCTGCAAACGTCGTATACGCTTGGGGCGAACCGTCGGCAGGTCATCGAGAAAGTGCTCATTCCGGCACTGCTGCCGGATCTGATGAATACGATGCGGCTCATTATCGGCTGGGCGTGGACCTATCTCGTCGTGGCGGAGCTCGTTGCGGCGAGCAGCGGCCTCGGGTTTTCCATTATGAAAGCTCAGCGGTTCCTGAATACGGACATTATTTTCGTAGGCATCATTGCGATCGGGCTCCTTGGCTTATTGACGGACAGAACATTTGCCTATTGCCACCGCAGATTTTTCCCATGGCAGGAAGGGGGCCGCTAACATATGCTGCATGCCGTGCATTCCATTAAGCCCGAGCCGGCTCGGGAAAATAAAATTACAGCTGTCGATGTCAGCAAAACGTACAGCACCAAAAAATCGCAGTTCCTCGCGCTGGACCGGGTTTCATTTCATGTCGAAGCCCACGAGTTCGTCAGCTTCGTCGGCCCTTCCGGCTGCGGCAAATCGTCTCTGCTGCGCATCATAGCGGGCTTGGAGGAGATGACGAGCGGCTCGCTGAGCATCTCCGGGCACGAAATCGACGGCCCCGGCGCCGACCGGGGCATGGTGTTCCAGACGTATACGCTGTTTCCGTGGCTGACGGTCCGGGAAAACATCGAATTCGGCCTGACGCTGAAAGGCGTGCCGATTTTTGAAAAGCGCGCGATCGCCGACCATTTCATGGAGCTTGTCGGGCTTAAGCGCTTCGCCCGGTCACTGCCGAAGGAGCTGTCCGGCGGCATGAAGCAGCGCGTCGCCATCGCCCGGGCGCTGGCGAACAACCCGGAAGTGCTGCTGATGGATGAGCCGTTCGGCGCCCTCGATCCGCAGACGAAAAGCACGATGCAGGAGCTGCTGCTCCGCATCTGGGAGAAAGAGAAGACGACCGTCGTCTTTATCACCCACGACATCGAGGAGGCGATTTTCCTGTCGCAGCGGGTGTACGTGATGCAGGCGCATCCCGGCACGATCCGCAAGGAAATCGCAGTGCCTCCCGGTTTGCGCAGCGCCGGCGACGCGAAGGATTCGGAACCTTTTATCAAGCTGAAAAAGGAAATTATTGCGCTCATCGGCGAGCGGCGGCATGAAGAATGATGGAAATGACGGCTACATTTTGACCAGAATGAGGCCCGCAAAAAGCAGCGCAAGCGCGAGGCTTTGCAGCTTCGTGAGCTTCTCTTTGTAGACGAGTACGGAGCCGACGACAACGACGAGCCCGTACGTGGAAAAAATCGGCGCGGCAATCGAGCCTGGGCCGGTTTCCAGCGCAGCGGCGTACAACTGCAGGCCTCCGTAGGAGAAGCAGCCCGCAATCAGTCCCCATATGAGTCCCGTACGGCGTGACGTATCGTTTGCTTTTGCTGCGACATGGGCGTACTGTGCGGGATTTTGCCGTTCCCGGACGGCGGCGAAGGCGAACCATGCGGCCGAGAGCAGATAGCTGATGAAAAGGATCGGCGTACCCGCCAGCCCCAGCTCAGCGGTGACCTTCAACCCTCCGTTGCGAAAAAAGAACAACAGCCCGCCCAGGGCGACGAGCCCGAACCATATGCGCTCTTTGATCGTAAGCGGTTCTTTCAATCGGATTGAAACGAGCACGGCCGAAGCGAACAGCAGCGCGACTCCGCCAATTTCGATGGCGCTGATGCTTTCCCCGTAGATCCAGAGGGACATGAGAATGACGAGTACAATGTTCAGGTTCATCAGCGGAGCGGTCAAACTCGCCGGACCATGATCGAGCGCTTTCATAAAGACGACATTGCCCCAGCCCGAGCCTATGCCGATGACGATTCCGGCCGCCCACAGCCGCCAATCTCCGAGGTGCAAGGAGCCTTCCCACAAGCTGCCTGCGAAAAAGCCTATCGTGCCTGTGATGTACAGTCCGAGCAGCAGATAAGTTGCGGAGCCTTGGCGCATTTGGCTCGCTTTCATAAAAAAGCCGGTCAGGCCAAACAGAACGGCGCTGGCTACGGCTGCAAGAAACCACATGAACGTATCTCCTTTATATGTAGTGGCTTCATTATATCGGAACGCGCCTCGATTGACGAGGGTTGGGCTTCCCGATACAATGAGTTCAAAAGCTGCAACATGAATGAGAGAGGAATCCGATGAGCAAACACAGACAGCCTACGATCGTCGACGTGGCCCGGGAAGCGGGCGTTTCCATAGCGACGGTCTCCAACGTGCTGAACCGCAAAAATGTGCCGATGGCCCAGGATACCATACGCAAAGTGGAAGAGGCCGTCCGGCAGCTCGGTTATCGCCGGAATGCGCTGGCCGCAAATTTGAGCCGCCGCAGATCGTATGAGCTGGGGCTGATCATTCCCCATTTTGGCGGCTATTACGGCCGCTTTGCCGAAATGCTCGAGCAGAAGGTGTTCGGCTTCGGCTACCATTTATCCGTGTTTTCCGCCGCAGGCATGAATCCGCAAATCGAAAAAAGACACCTCGAGCTGCTGCTGCAGCGCAGGGTGGACGGGCTCGTATGCCACGGCTTGGCGATGAGCACGGAATCAACGAGCCAAATCGTCGGCGAAGGCACGCCGCTCGTCGTCTTCAACGGCTGGGGCTGGCCGAGCGATATCGTGAAGATGGCGATCAATCTGGATTTCGCCGGAGCTTCCGCGGAAGCGGCGCGGCATTTGTACGGCAGCGGTTGCCGCGCTATCGTCTATGCGGGAAGACGCAACGGCTTGGGCGCCAACGTCCAGCGCATACAAGGCTTTACCGCAGGTATTCGGGACTGCGGGGAGGACTGCGTGCATGCGCTTTTGGATGCGGGGGAGCTCGGCGTCGAAGGCATCCTGGACGAAGCGCTGCGGCTCAGCGGCGGAAGGAGGCCGCTCGGCATCTACACCTTCAACGATGCGCTGGCTTTGGAAATTTTGTCCGTGTGCCATGCGCGGAGCATCCGTGTGCCGGAAGAGGTGCAGCTCCTCGGCATGGACGACGAATTTTTTGCCGAGGTCAGCTATCCCTCGATTACCAGCTTTCATATGCCCGTCGAGCTGCAAACGCACCTTGTGGCCTCTTTTCTCATGAAACAGATCGGGGAAGAAATGAACGCCGAAACCATGAAGCTGCTGGACGCCCACTTGCCGGAAACGGGGCATGAACTGTCCATACCGCTCAAGCTGATGGCCCGCCAATCTACAGCCACATGAAAAAAAGACCGTTTCGCCCGCGAACTGACGGAACTGAAACGGCCTTTATTTTTACGCGCGTTCGCCTTTTAAAAGAGCCTCTTCCTTGTGCTTCAAAAACTCCCTGCCGTACTCCCCGTGCGGGTTAATATTGGCATTCTCGATCTGAATGGTCGAATGCTCGATGCCGTATTTGGCCTTCAGCATTTCATTAATCGCCAAAATGATGCAGTAAGGCTGAACGTCAGGATCGGTAAAAATGTGCGCAGTCAGCGAGTAGTGGTTCGTAGAAACCGACCATAAATGCATCTCATGCACATCTTCCACACCTTCGACCCGACGGATATTGCCGCGGATTTCATCGAGATCGAACTGCTCCGGAACGGATTCCATCAGAATCAGGTAAGACTCTTTAATAATTTTGCTGCCGCCGACAAAAATAATGCCCCCAATGACGATACTGATCAGCGGATCAACCCAGAGCAGATCGGTAAAATAAATAATGACCGAGGAGACGATAACTCCGACAGAGCTCAGCAGATCGCCGATGAAGTGCCAGAGCGCGCTTTTCACATTCAGGTTCTCTTCTTCTTTCACACTATTGTGCAGCACAAGCGTAAGCACAAGATTCACGATCAGACCGATGGAGGCGATGCCGAGCATAAGCCCCAGCTTAATCGGCTGCGGATGGACGATGCGCCCAATCCCTTCAATGAAAATGCCGAGCGAAATGACACACAGCGCCAGACCGTTGAGGAAAGAAGCGATAATCTCAAATCGCAAAAAACCGAACGTAAACCGGGCATTCGGCTGCCGGGTCGCCAGATGGATAGCGAACATGCTAAGCCCCAGAGCGATGACATCGGAGATCATATGCGCGGAATCCGAGAGCAGCGCCAGAGAGTTGGAAAGGAGTCCCCCGACAATTTCGACAGCTGTAAAAAAGGCAGTCAGGATCAGCGTCACCCATAACGTTTTTCTGGATTTGCTTTGTTCTTTGACGTGGTGGAGATGGTGGTAATCATATTCGATAACCATATGTGAGCCCTCCTTGTTGGCCTTAATGAGAATGAGAATTACTCTCTTATTTAGAATAATTCTAATTAAGTAATTTCAGTATATGCCACTTCACGCCAAGGCGCAACCGTTAATTTTACAGGACCAATTTATGAATGCGTTTCCAATTTTGTTACACAAATGAAATATTTTTGTTATGGTTTCATAATGTAGATGAGGTAATATAATAAACAAGACCCCCTTTTTAATATATAAACTTTTGAACCTGGCCCCGTTGGCTGGGTTCCTTTTTTTTGTGCGGCGGGAATGACCCTTATTGCAGCTTTAATGTATTATTTTGAAGGATACTGGAAAAAAGTGACGAATTAGGGGTATGAGCGTATTTTGTCCTAAGAGGATACAAATAGAAATAAAGTAATTTTCAGGGTTTTTGAGATAACCATCTGATTGGTCGACTATTTTTATCTAGAGTTTTTTTATAAAGAGGGTAGGTGTAACAAATGGTTTGTAAAGATTGCTCAATATCTGAAATTAAGGTTTCTAACTTACTCGCAGTGGCAAGTTCTCATACTTGCAAGGAATGTAAAGAGATAAGGTCGCTTATTTTCTCTTTCTCTGGGGTAGCGGAGGATTTATATCATTTTGATTTAAAAGCAAAACTCCACTCTATTGCACCTGTGTTTAATGAAGGGGAAATTACCCTCATAAATCCGAATAAAGTTAATTTGAGAATCAATTCCGAAGATGAAATTATTTCGGAACTAACTTCTAGCTTAAATCTAGCAAATACATCTTATCAGGGACGTAAAGATATTTCTACGATTTGTAATTACTTAATGGGGTTTTTATTAGATCGAATCCATGAAATTGTTAGTCCGAACCCGAAAGGTTATCTTATAGGACTGATGACCTCCTTGGAATATAATTTGCATTTAACTGCTTCAGCTATCGGTTGGGTTCAAGAGGCTCAAGAAAAAGATTTTGATATTAATGAAGTAAAGGATGAATTTATTAAAACTCTGATTCAGACCCTAGATATGTATAGAAGGTTTATCCCCAATCGTTTTAGTGATGTCTTTAAAACTTGGGAAAGCGTTCTTACTTTTGATAAATTAGCGTTTCAATATGGAATTGAGATTATTACTCACTATGCTAAACAAAATAAAGGTGATAGTAAGGTTATGCTAAACCCAATTCACTTTGGAAAATTGTTAGCAACGATTCGTGCTGTTTACCATATTCTTGATTGTCGAGATACGGCTAATGATTCTATACTAAGTCAACAGGAAATTCAAATAGACGAGGATGGGAATTTGGAAGTCGTGCGGACAGCAGCGTTTGATCAGAAATATGAGAAGTTCAAAAATGAGTACGTAGAGATGATGTCGGGACGGGCAAGAAAGCAGTTAAATGAAGAGACTAGGGAACGAATTAATGTAATTTCAAAAAAACATATGGGTTTAAGTGTAGATGAGATGGATAAGTTTATAGGCTCGATTTCGAGTAACTTTGATCCTCTTAATCAATATCTCTTGGGGGATGCAGGTCAGTTCATGGAATTGGTAAGACATTTTGTAAGTTGTTCTGAGCTTGAGGCAAAGACCTTCATAGATTCTATAACGAGCAGAAATGATTTCCAATTTTCTACATCAACATCCTTAAGAGAATCACGTCCCTTAAGAAAGTGCTTGATTCCTATAAGTGATGGTTTATTGATTACTCCTATAAATACTCTGGCTTTTTCTGTTCTAGGGCTTTCCGTAGATATTCGGCAAGGAATATTACCTAAAGGGGAGTTTAAAACGGAAATAGACAATATTATTCAGAAAGGTGTAAACAAGAAGTTTGAAAGCGAAGTTGCATCAAGTTTAAAAATCTCTTACTATAAGGCACTGATTAAAAATGGTATTAATGAAAAGGATATACCCAATATCCATGAAAAAGGGTTCGTTCAACTACCTGGTGAAATCGATGTTTTATTTTTGTGTAATGGGAGATTGTTTGTTATTGAATGTAAGGATTTCCCTTTGAAAATAACGGCAAAAGCGGTGGGTAACGAGCTTGGGAGTTTGAAAAAAATCAAGAGGGATTCTTTCCAAACTAAACTTCATAACAAGATTACAACAATTGTTGAAAATTGGGATTCTGTTCTTTCATTTCTTGGGGTTCAAGATATTGATTTGATTGAAAAGCATACTCCCATAGGTGTATTTGTTACTGACTCGTTTTCTATTGCGTCATTGGAGGATGAGCTGCTGTACCCTGTAATTCCATTTGTAAAGTTAACTGATTGGATCAATGAACGTATACTTACTTAAACATGAATTAAATATTTGTTAGGGGAGGACGCAATTAATGTCGACAACCAACCCACGTCAAGAAGAATATGAATTTCGCCAAAAACTAATAGTAGCGCTTAATGAGCGAATCAATACGTTCGTTAATTCATATTTTACAAAATATAAAAACAATCTAGGATACTTACTTATCTATCCGCTCCTAAGGTTAGAGGAACGTTGTATAGAGCTACAACGTGAGGGGAATATCAGTTGGATTGAAGAAGAGAGATATGCGATTAGCTGGTTTGTAAGAGAGATGTTAAAGCAGGGAAGTTGCAACCCGACGTATTTGTTCGATAAAGATGAATACAATAACTTTAAAAGTTGTATACCCAAATTAAAGATGTTTGGGATGATTACGAGTATAAGCTAAAAATTAAAGACATGAATTCTTACGGACAGTACAAGGTCGAGATAACTGGCAGTAAGGTTCCAGTGGTAAGACCATCCATAATGAACTCGATGCTCGATGCTTCCATTCACTATAGAGGAATTCATGATGAAGAGGGTATGCGTAAAGAGTCTGAGGCATCTGCTCGTGTTATTAATTATTTAGCTACTCGGAATCATAAGCAGCTACAAAAAATAGAAAGATGTGGAGATAGAGATTATATTGACCTTTGCATTTCAAGAGTTGATAGAGACTTTGAAAAACTCGGAGGTAACATAATTAGCGATTCGATAGAACAGATGTCTAATTTCCGTAAACTTGTAGGGTTCTTTTATTCTTTAAGCCAATTCAAAATTTTTTGTAAATTAGCTGGTGTACCTGGATATAATAACGTAACAGATACATTGGTTTTTTCATATAACAAAGATCAGTTAATTGAAATGGCTTATAGAGCAATAAGAATTCCAGTAGAGCAGCTAAGGAAATATTTTTTGTATTTTTCTTTTCCAATTAGTGGGGAAGGTACTTTTCAAGAGTTTCCTTTAATATTTCATCAGGAAGAGATATATTTTATCCCTAGTTCCTTTATTTTAAATGATTGGCACTTTAATATCCCCAATGGGCATTATTACAAAAACATAGAAATAACTAATAGGACAAATACAATAGCACATACAATTGTTAGCTGGGTAGCGGATAAGGCAAGTAAATACTCTAATATTGTAGTTAAAATGGAAAAGGATTATCAAAAGGTTGCACATCAGCAAGGTATTAAAGGTAGTGAAATTGATTTAGCAATTTATGATATAGATAAAAACATTCTTTTGATAATCGAGTGCAAGTGGCAAGAGAATGTCTTTAACCCAACAGAAGATCACTTAAATACACAACGCATATTTAATAAAGTATACAGAAATCAATTGCCAGTGCATGAACAGTTTCTTCTTAATAAAAATAATATCGACTATATCTTTGACAATGACGAACGGATTAATGAATTATCGGATCATGTAAAAATTTATTATTTGATGCTGGATAAGAGGGTTCAGCTGCATTTGGAAAATAAGCATTTAATAACAGTGTATATGATGCTCCAGCTAATTAAACTCTTCTCCCAGGATGGAAGGTTACATCTGGACGAATTAATTAACAAGATCCAATCATTTGAGACAGAAGTAGATTACGAGTTATTGGGTACATGTGCTGAATTTGATTTGGAAGGATACGAAGTACAGGCTGAGTATTTAAACTATTTCTACTTAGAACCATAGTATTACAGTTGATTTATGACTTGAGGTCTCAGTTGGAAGAAAATCCGGAATTTCTGATAAACGGCAACCAAACACAATGAATTTGAAACGTGAAACCCTTATAACTATTTCATCAAGACACATGGGAAGCGACAAACAATATGAATGGGAATCAGCGTAACTTTAATACTGATAAGGTGATATCTGTGGACACTTATAAACAAGATATAAAAGAACGATCTCGGGAAATGATATGGGAGCATGCTGTATATTCTTTGACTAGCAATAGAAGTAACAATAGAGTTCTTAAAGAAGAGTACATCAGAAACTTATGGAATTATATTTTTTATAAATGTAAGTATACAAAGGATTATTTTTCATCGTATCAACCAGATGTTTCTATACTAAATTCATGGTGCGATTTCGCAAATAACACCTATGGATTTAAAAAGGCTGGCGATCTAAGGGTCGTCTATTTATGTGGACCAGAGCCAGAGAATGATTTGCAAATATTACTACGATTAGGTTTACGCATAGAAAATATTTGGGCAATAGAAGCTGATAAAGGATATTTTAATACAGCAATTGACAGCATACGCAATAACTATCCGACATTAAAGGTTTTTCACGGCAGTATAGAAGCATTTTTTAAAATATATCCTATGGCTTTCGACATTATATATTTAGATTTTACTGCCCCCTTGTTTTCAAAGGAGAAAAAACCATTTTTAACAATACACAATATTTTTGATAATCAGGTTCTCTCTGAATTAGGTATTTTGATAACTAATTCATCAGTTCCAGATAAAACAGACGAAGGAATTGACTTTTTAGCTAACTTCTTTGTAGATCAAAAATATCTTGAAGGCAATGTGCATGGTGTTTTAGATGAGGATGGAGAATTAATAAAGTGGTTCGGCGACGGTGTTGGGCCGTATTATGGTACTGGGAATAAGTCAGCTTTAGTTGCCAAAATAAAAGATAACTTTGAAGGCGCCTACTCTTCATTCTGCTCATTATATCCAATTTTTTATGCAAATGTTATATCTCCGGATTATAGAATATCAAATGAAAGAGTGCTGTTTGAAAAATTATTTAATAATGACGAAACGGCTTATAATAAGTTTATCAGTCAAGAGTATAGAGATGAGTATATGGTATACGAAGATTACCCTCAAGTTGGTTTTATAGAAAGAATAAACAACTCGGATTATAAGTTATCTAAGTACTGGGATACTGTATATAGGACTAAAGAAGCTGGAGGAAAATGTAATAGATCAGAAGCTGTGAGAATAGCAGCTCTTTTACGTTCGGGATTCAGCACAGGAAATATTGATATATATTCACCAACATTATTAAAGTCCGTAAAAGAAACATATAGAATTATGGATGAAATCGAAAAAAAAAGATTGTTCTGTGACATTATCTTTCCAGATATTTTAACAGAAATAGCTTTAAATCAGTTGGGTTTACCGTATCATCCTCAAATGTTCAATCACAGGCGGTATAGTTATACTGCAAAAGTAAGAAAAATGTTTACGGATATATTTACATTCGATCGATGCAGGGCATTCTATGACTGGATACCTCTAATAGAATTCTACGGTGCAAACGTAGCGACCTTGGAAAGACAGATGATATTAAGAAGTTGTATAGATGCCATAGGAGGAAAACAATTAGGATTTACGCCGATACCAATATACGATTCTGGAGTCAGTGTGATTGGAATGTTTGAGGAGGAATGGGCACCATTTATTCATGGAATATCTGAAAGAGTCAAATTATAACTGTGAATGTCGTTCTGGGCTGTTTAGTCTTTAATGCAAAAATAGACGAATCTGTCCATTGTTTTGGGGCAGAAATCATTTTCGAGTGAGCGGTAAGCAACCAGAGTAATACATAGTCAAGTGTAACGATTGTTACCATAATTATAGTGACTTGAATATGATTTTTCCTTAAAAGCTCGGAATGCAATGTTCGTTGCTATCTGTTTTCATCAAGAGTTTGAAATGATTTGAGCGATTCGGCTTTCCGCGGCGCATCGAAAATGAAATCCATGCATTTTCAGAAAAATGCTCAAACCCTTGCCACGCAAGGCTTTACGCTTTGATTTTCCTTATCGCGTAAACCCTAAAAAAAACACTAAAATCCCCGAACCCACGTCCCGTTGGCTGGGTTCCTTTTTTTGTGCGGTGGGAGGACTCTTTGTGGGGTAAGGGTTTATGGGGTAAATGCAATGTGTCGATTGTGTCCTGTTGCCGGGGATTACAAGTGGACTTATTTATATAAAGAAGGTGTTATTAGTGATGGGGTTGCTCAAAAGAAAAGTTTTGCTATCAATTCTTATACTGTTTTTACTGTTAATTCTGGGTATTTTTATAAAGATTAGAGTTGATTTTTATCAGTTGGAAAAGAAGATGCATGATTATTTAGTATATTCAAAAGGGTATAAAGATGATGAGATATTAAGCATCAAGTGTGAACTAAGTACTCTTCCTAAGTACCCTGTATATGTTACTTTCAAAGATGAACCGAATAATACCTATTTGTATTCGTATTCTTCCTCGTCAAATAGCTGGTATCAGTTCCCGCCTCAAGGCAAATATGACCCACAAAACTACAAGCACTTAGAGCAGAATGAGCCCCTGCCATAGCGCATAAAAGCGGCGGCAAGCCACACGTTAACGCTATAACGACACCGTCGAACCGCTGGCATTCTCTTGCTCGAAGAGATACAAGTAGACGTCTTCCAGGTTCGGCTTGACGGGTGTCGCGGCTAGATTCTCCGGCGGATGATCGCCTACGATACGGACGCAGATGCCTTCTTTTTCGTTGGTAATATTGCTCACTTTGTACTGCTGTTCAATGCTTTCCAGTTGATTTTTCTCCGATACATATACCGTGTACACTTTGTCCTTCATCCATTCCAGCAGCGAATACGGGTCATTCTGCAGTACAATGTTCCCATGCCTCAGAAATATGATCTGCTTGGCGATAGATTCGATGTCGGAGACGACATGCGTAGCGATCAGAATGATTTTATTCGATGAGATTGCCGAGATAAAATTTCGTATTCGGATTCGTTCTTTTGGGTCAAGACCGGCGGTCGGCTCGTCCAACAGAACGATTTTGGGATCGTTTAGCAGCGCTTGGGCGATCATGATTCGCTGTTTCATGCCGCCGGAATAGGAGCCTAGTTTTTTGTGCGCGTCTTGCTGCAGGTTTACGATTTGGAGCAAATCATCGATTTGCGTCCTTGCTGCTTCTTTTTTCATGTCTTTTAGAGCGGCCATGTACCACAGAAACCGATGCCCGGTAAAGTCATCGTACAAGCCTTGCTGCTGCGGCATGTAGCCCAATATTTCCCGATAAGCTTTACCTAACCGGCGGATAGGGGTTTGGTTGAAGCTGACCTCGCCGGTATCCGGCAGCAGGTTATCCGTGATGATATTCATGAGCGTCGATTTGCCGGAGCCGTTTGGCCCCAGAATGCCGTATACCCCGGGAGTAAGCTCCAAATTGATGTTGTCCAAGGCGGCTTTTTTCCCCTGTTTGTAGTGTTTGCTGACATGATTTATTGTAAGCTGCACTTGATCAACTCCCTTTTTTCGATGGGGTCGCGTTGTGCTTGTGCCATGACATTCTCAAACACCAAGCGGCAAGCGCCCATAATGCGCAAAAATAATAGATGGTAGGCTGCAGGCGGCCGCCGTTTGCGAGCTCAGTAAATAACAGACTGGAGTTGTTGAACGAAAACAATTGGATAAAGTCAAGACCTGCATATTCGATCAATAACGGTATCACGAGCGCGGCGGACAGTATGAATAGCGACCAGGATTGCTTTTTCACGAGAAGGGTCAAATACAGAGCGCATTGTGTAATGGCTAAAGCGCCAAGCAACTGGAGCAAGCTTACAACAATCACAAACGTCCGAACGTCAACCGGCAAATTAAGCTCTCCGTAAAGCGCAATGCTCTGGATCGGTGCATCCCAACGGATTGGATTGTAGCTTATGAGAAAATTTGCGTATTGCGGTAAATAAATAATAACCATGAGCAATAATGCGCAAAAAGCAGCTACGATATTCTTCACTGCAAATAAGTAAAGCCGGCCTTTTGATGAAGCTCTTAAAATAGCCATAATGCCGGTCTTATATTCGATCGTAAATATCGTGCTAAGACATAGGGTCAAAAGGATAGAGTAAACGATACTATTGGTAATATCGCGGAAATGATTGTTGAACAGATAGTCCGATGAAAGTTGATTGACAAAGTGCCCGTCGATTCCTTTTTCCTGCTGCAGTTTCAGTAAATGTTCATATTGGCGGTATACTTTATCGAAAGCTTTGCGCTTGAGCGCAAATAGTTTTAGGTCAGCAAGCTTTTCCGTGTACTCGCGTAGTGAAATCCGGCCTGCCGAATAAGCCTCGAATACTTCCTTTTGAGCGTTTGCAAGCTCGTCGAACTTGAGTTTTTCCGTTTCGATATCATTCTTTTTTTCCGCGGTAAGTTCACCGGACAGAGAACGCAGGTAAGTATTATAGATGGCATCCTCTTCATTGAAGCGGATTGCTTGCGAATCGATAGCGTTGTACCCGAAAAAGAGAGCGATAAGGATCACAAGTATGGAGCGGCCCGTGACAAAAGTCTTAAACAGCTCGTGCCGCAGCAGGTTCACATGACCCCTGGAGCGGAACAAGGGAAGTAAAGCCCTTCGTTTATCCCATATGACGGCCCACAATGCGGGGGAACCCCCGACGGTTTTTCGCGAATAGATTTGAATGATAGCGACGGGAAAGAGGAGCAGCAGGACGGCTATGGCGCCTCCGGTTACCCAGATCTGGTTGACGGGGAAGCCAAAGAAGTTGATATTGTTATATTCAGCCATTAGCCCATACACATCGTAAAATGAAAAAAGATTCACATACTTCGCCAGGTTGAGCGAGGACAAAGGATCGATAAGCACATAGGCGAAATAGCTGACTCCGAGAAAGGCCAACAGGTACATATAGATTTTGCTTGCGTGATGAAAGGCAACGAAAAAAACAGAAAAAATCAAGGCCGCAATCACGGACATGACGATTTTGCCGGCCCAAAATAGCGCCAAATATTGGCCGACGTTCAATGTCAAGTTGCTATGCTTGAATGAAGCCATGGATTGAACAAGCCTCGTTAAATCGCCGAATCCGTATAAAAGGTAGGCCGCGGCTATAATGGTTCCGTAGAAGACAAAAGCCAAAACGGCGCTCACTGCCGTTAATGCGAGCACCTTGGCCCCCGCGATGCGGGCTCTGCCATTTTTGTTGGTGCGGATAAGGAGCGCAAGCCCAGTTTCTTTTTCGTACAAAAACAGAAGCATGCAAATCATAAACATCAATATCGTCAGCAAAATGTCCGTGACCTGAAATCGGGTGCTCGATACGATGCCGGTTTCCAGACCGATTTCAAGCGGAATTTGCTCTAGATGCTGAAAATCGGCAACCGTCTTCATAATATTACGGTATGAAAATGAATTCTGTTCTTGAAATATGGATACGGAGAGCATGTCATTAGCCCGCTGCTGCATGCCCCCGATGTAGTCACGATGTTCCTGGACTGCCTGGAATTGCTTATAAATCAGATCGCTTAGATAGAAATCCAGGCCCAACCGCTCGGGGTCGTTCGCATATTCGCTGTTTATGAATGATTGTACCCATTCGGGCCGATTCTTTTTAATATCCTCCGAAAACTGCTTCAATATGGGGTCCTCGGGATCCCGCGCGGCATAGAACAAGGTAGAGAACGTGCTTAACTCTTCTTTTTGCTGTGCGATCTTCTTACTGGCAATAGGGATCGGCAGCACCTTGTAGGCTTGCTCCCAATCACGGTAAGCGCCGATATTGGCAATCGTATAACCGTGATTTGTCGTCTCCTGTTTATAATAAATGGCTGCGTTGGCCACCAAAAAGAGTGGAAGAAGGGCGACAAACCATTTCCTCTTGCAAATTTTCAACAATTCGTATCCGATCAGCTTCATGATGTTCCTCCGCAGATAGGCGCTCAATTAATTTAATGATTTTTGGTTTCGATAAACGGTTTGAATGCGGCGTTTCCGCTTCCGATGTCATTTTTATCCAATATTTGCAAATGATCAGCGTCATCCTTCCTAAACCGGGCAAACATATAGCGCTCATCCCCGGGATTCAAGCTATGGGCTAAGGGCAGATACGAAAGATTGAATTTATCGATAACTTGATATTTTTGATCGTATACGGTCATTTCGTCAGCAATATGTTTATTTTCTTCGCGGTTTAGATAAAACCATACAGGTCGTGCATAGAGAAAGGAACCGCTTGCGTATAAATGAGTGAGAAAATTCCTTTTTATTGGTACAACCTCTATTTGTTTGCCTTCCAGATCCGACGAGTACTGAACTGTAGATCGGCTGTCGTTCTCATCACCGTAAAAATACGAGAAATATAGCTTATCGCCGGCAATTCCGGAGATTATGGCGTTTCCGTTGTCGGCATTTTCAAACATGGGCGAGACGTTGCTGGTCTTAAGGTCATACCGCATGGTACGGTACATGTTTTTGCCTGACTCGAAGAAGTAAACATTACTGCGGTAAGGGATGATATCTAATATATGGCCGGCTTCAAGACTGCCCGTATATATGGCTTGCGGTTTCGAGAAAATGCCACCGTTGAGATCGTACTTCATAATCTGATAATTTAATTCCGATTGCTTGGTGTAGCTCGAAGTTGAGTAATATACGACGCCCCTGTGAATGGCAATGGCATGCGGCGGGAAATCGAAGGTCATTATTTCTTTCCTTTTCGCCCCGTCCAGAGATACTTCAATAAGCTCCGTTTTCTGGGAGCTTTCTTTTTCAAAGCCGGGTTTGAGCCGGAGGGTATACAGCTTTCCGTTCTGATACTCAAGAAATCCTTTATCTGACGGTATGTTGAAATAAGCGCGGCAGTTGGGCTTCTCGTCGATCTTGGTATCGTCGCAATCCGCGTTTGGACGATTGTCCAGCAGCACGGGCTTCATCGTATTTTTATCGGCATAATACATATAATTGGCATTTAAAAAGTAATAGCCGTTTTTGCTGGCCGTCGTTTGAACCCTATGATTCTGTTCGTGAAAAACATATTGGTAGTCCGTCTCGCTGTTGTATTCGTCAGAATCATTCGCCTTGTTATTGCACCCCGATAAGCAGATGGGGATGATGGCGGCAATTAGTGCAAAGTAAAATGTTTTCTTTTTCATTTCGTTTAACTCCCGAGGAAAAGGAATTCGCCTTTTGGACGATATGAACTCCAGAAAGGCGAATTCTTTTTATTTATTTAATAGTAAACATTAGGACGGTTATTTAATGTTGGTTGAATCCTTCCAATACCCTCCGTTGTAACTAACCTCATGGACTCCGGATGCCGAGAGGGATTGCGGATTGAAATGATTTGCGGTTGTACTTACGCTTGAGGAACCCGTGTGGTTTTACTGCTAATTCCGCCTGTTACTGATGTCGCTTCAAATGAATTGCTTTAAAGGATAAATACCCCAATTGAACGTAGCATAACGGGAAAAAAATGTAAATAACATTAATCGTTAATTTCGAGACTGCCTTGCCTGAATTAATGCAAACGTTTCACCATTAGTCTATCGTCAAGTTCATTTTATTTCACAAGCGAAGGCATGCACTTCTTTTCTATATGGGCCAAATGTCTTGGCTATTAGTATTTAATCAATAAAATTCTACATAAAATAACATTTTTTCGCTTTTAAAAAGGGGAAAATAGTAATATATTACTATATTTAATTATCCGGAATAGTAATAGTATGTATGTATAATACAAAATTTTCCTGATAATTGTTTAAACAGGCGTCATCTGTTATTGCCCTAACCTAACTATTATTTATTATAATTGTAAGATAAAACTTACTACAAAGGAGGTACTTGATTAACAGCTTCTCCCCGCTCACATAAGGGGTAAAATTTAATAAGGGGGATTCAAATGATTGACCTTTCTGGAATTGCCGTATCACAACAACCATGGATTAATCTTTCCGATGTGGAAATAAAGAAAATATATCTGTGGAATGAGTTGTTTAATAGAACGGGAATAAAGACAGACACTGCCAAACTTCCAGTTCGAATAGGAAAACTTCAGAGGCAAGAACTTGTAAAAAAAGAACAATTACTTGTTTCAATCATGCAAGAAGAGGTGAGTCCGCTAAAAAAAACAATGTCGGGCCTTTATTTAATCATTCTTACGAACCAGGACGGTGCGGTACTTGATATTATGGGACCCGATACAATCATAAGCTACTTGGAATCCGTAAATGTTGGCATTGGAACTTCTTTTTGTCTTGAACATGCTGGAATAAATGGCATATCAATGGCCATGCAAATGGATTCATTAGTGGCCGTCAAAGGTTTTGAGCATAGCTTAAAAATTTTTGAAAAATGGAATTGTATTTGTTCTCCGATTAAGCACAAAGACCAAAATCGCGGCTATTTGGAGATTTCGGTTTCTATTACAGATGATGTAAAATTAATAGTTCCTTTGCTGGAGCGGATAGTGACAGATATTGAATTTAGTATTCAGTTAGCTGATCCTGGCATGAAGAAAGCAAAAATTTATGAACATTTTGACCAGTATGGTCTGACAAATCGGGAGAAGGAAATTGGATTTGGTTGGCTGCATAATGAAAGCGCAATACATATTTCTTTATGTTTAGGTATTTCAGAAGCAACTGTGCGGCATACTCTAAAAAAGATTTATAGCAAAACTAAGTGCTACGATAAGGGGGGATTCATAAGAAAGTTTATGAAATGATACCCTATTTATGGTATTTACTAGGATGTTTGGCTGGCGTATTATTAGGTTATAAGCAGCTGAGTGATGGCTAAGGGAGGCGGGAGGTTGAAAATTAAAGAGTTTATTTCCATCGAGCATAAAATTACTTTCATTATTATAGCTGCTAGTACAACAGTTGGTTTCATTTATGGGTTAGCATTTGATGAAGGTTCGAACATAACACGGATGGACTTTTCCGGCAATAACTTTGCCAGTATTTTTTTTCAAATACTTTCGCATAACTTTTTAATTTCGTTGCTAGTTTTATTGTTATCCATATTTTTTTATGTAGGTTCTTCTGTTCCCGTTATGTTGACTTACTTTATATTCGGAGATAGTTTCGCGGTTATTGCTAAGAAAAATGGCATTTTAACAGCTTTCGCAACTTATCCACATCTCATATTTGAGACTATTCAGATATTATTGGTTTTATCGATAGCATTTAAAATATCGGGGAAAATATTAGAAATGGCTTCTTTAAAGAGGAAAAAAAATATAGGTGTCCGCGAGCGAATTCCTATGAACCTTATGGTTGCTTTGGTTTTTATGGTTTTGGCTGCAGTTACTGAGACAATCAGAATAGGTTACTTTTAAAACGTTAAAGATAGCTCAGCGAATGCTGGGATCCTTTAATCATGCAGGGGGACGCTATGAAGAATCAAAAGCTATTATTTTTCTTAACATTGACTGTATACATACTGATAGTAATCGTATTGAATTTTACAATAAAAAAGGGAGAGATTCTGGCTGTAATTAATAAAACGGCAAATTTATCGGACGATCAACTGATAGGGGCGATTGTGGTTGGGACCGTAATGACATTGGGTGTCTTGGCTGTAATCTTGGTCCTGATAAGGATTTTGCTTCAATTGGTGTTTAAGTTCATTTATAAAGGTTCGAAGGAGAGAACTTTTCTTAACGAATCTTACTTTGTTCCATTAACCTTCAAATTTATTTTGTTAATTACGGCGCAGCTTATGTTAGTCTTTGGAGTCTTATCCAGTAAATTGTGGATAAACATTGTTGTTATTCTTTTGTATACTCTGTATGTTTTGTTTTTTAATAATTTTGAAAAAATGAAAAAGGACAAGGGGGTTCAAATTGTTACAGGAATTTTATTAATCTTGGCCATTTAGGCTTATTTGGGGGCACGAAAGGAGGTGAAAAATATGTTTGAATTAGTAGCAACAGGGATTGCGGCTGATGTAGCAGCTAATGTTATTGACGCTATCTTGAACGGCTGGAGCATTGTCGCAGCACTGACGCTTATTGCTGGACTTGCTGGCGGAGCGGCAGCTGCACTGGAAGGCGCTCTTTCTCTCCTGATCAAATGGGCAGGAAGAAAAACCATTATCGCTTGGTAATCTAAGGTAACAACAAGGAGTAAGGAATGTATTAGATCCTCACAATACTAATACATTCCTTATTCCTATTCCTTTTTCCATAGAGCCAACTGCCGACACCGCTTTATTAGCAGTATATCACAAAAAGAACGAATTATGCATGTATGATTTAAAAGTTGGGAATTAATTTGGAGTCTTAATGAAATCATGGACCAGGGTTGGAGGCAAAATGAACGCTGCATATATGTACCTAGCTCTTTTTTTAAAAAAGTATTACCGAAATTCATTTGAAAAGAAAATGTCCTACATTAGTACTGAATTTAGTTACCTTCATTCTAATATTTGCGCTTTGCTCAGCAAATTGTTTTCCGTTGTTGAGATTTTTGCGTTGTGTGTCATGCCCATATCTGCTTTTTTTTATTCGGCAATGTTCAAATACATTTTAATTGCTATTTTATTTATTGTATATATTTTAAAGATGAAGGAATTGAATGTGCGTAGTTTTAGAATGTTTTTTCATAAATTATTTGTTAAAGAAGCTGTTTTTCAATTTTATGGGATCGTTTTAATTTGTTTGAATTTAATGTTCTCGCTAGATATTAAAATATATGTCATTTTACTATTTTTACTCGGAATATCTTTTATAAATGTACAACGCTACTCCAGCGTCTTCGTATATGCTTATTCTGCTATTTATTTGGTTCTTGCGATCTATTCTATTCATAGTTTTGAAGTTGTTCTATATTATGTTATATTATTCATGATTATGGTTGGTATGCTTTATTTTTACAGATACAGAGTGTTAAAATATAAAGAATATAACTTCAAAGAGAAGAAATCAAGCTTTTTAAGTATAAATTTGAAAAGGCTCATTAGAATGCTGTTTAGAAGCAAGCAAGAAATTGTCGCCTTTATATTCCCGTTCTACCTTCTTATATTTTTCTTTGCCAACTATATTTTACATAGCACAAATCAGATACTACTGGCTTCTGAAATACATAACATTGTTCTTCTTCTGGTTTATTTCTCTATTTATTATATTTACATCAAATTAAAAGTTTTGTCCTATGACGAATGTTTTTATTTTTCAACCACCAAATTGGAATTTTATAACATGGGCATTCTCTATAATTACTTCCAAAAGCTAGTTATTTTAATAGTATTCAATATTTTCAATGCAGGATGGGGAGTCATTTACTTACTCGCCTTGCTGAAGATCGATTGCAGCTTTCATAATATTTTGCTGCTGGGAACATCGCACTTTTTTATAACTATGATTTGTTTGTCTCCCAATATATTTGTTGAAAAAAATAAAGCTGATGTAACGAAGCAACCTGTGGATTTTCGAAGATACACCGGTTTAATTGAAGGTTTTTTAGTCATGTCGCTGTTTGTTACAATCAGTATTTATATCAATGTGAGCACCAATGAAGTGATTCCGAAAACGATAAAGGATACCCTTTTTAATATAGACCATGTTATTGATTTCGTGTTTTTGGCGGTATTGTTAGGGGCCGTTATTTCGGCAATAAAAACCGTTAATCACATTAGAATAGAGAAGCGAAATATTGAGAGGAGAATTTAAACTATGTATTTTCAATTGATCTTATTCGCCTTTTTGGCGTTGTACAGCATTCATACCTTAATTAAATCGTATAACGGGATTAAGAAAGGCGCTCATCCTAATTACTTGGTCATCGTTTTATCAATAATAGCTTTGATTGCATCGATTTTAGTATTGATTTTTCGCTTGGGAGGAATTAATGCGTGATCCTGCAATTAAATATTGATAAGTTTGCATTCGGCAAGAATGTGATTTTTTTAAATCAGGAAGTACATATCAGCGGCGGACATATGTTGGGGGTAGTAGGTGCGAACGGCACCGGAAAATCCACATTGGTCAATATTATAAACGGTAATTTAAAATCAACAGCAATATTAAAATATAACAATAAACCGCTAATACCCGGCTATAACAACACCATTGTATTCGTCTCCGATGATTTTATCGGGTTGGAGTATCTGACGCCTATAGAAGTCACACAGTACTTTTTACTGCTCTATTCCAGGAAGTTTGACGAAGTCAAGTTTAATGAAATAGTCAGTCTTGTGAACATGGACAAAGACACCGTTTTGAATCAAATGATTAAAACTTTGTCTAAAGGTACGAAGCAAAAAGTTATTTTTATCATTTACATGATGTTGGACAAGGATATTATTATTTTTGATGAAGGGCTTGAAAACATTGATGAAACTACGTTGAATCATATTTTAAAAGAATTGAAACAATGGACAAGCAACGATGCAAAGTGCTGCATCATCGCCACCCACAACAAGCTGATATTGGAATATGTGGACGAGTATATTTCTTTAGAAAGGCCGGAAGGTTATGTGGACGGTACGAAACTTACAACTATAAAAGGGAAGAAAAATAGTTGAGGGCGGTCAAATGAAAAATAAGCGTCTTTTGATGATACTCGGTATAGTGATTTTATGTTTCGTTGTGGTGAATGTGATTATATCCAAGTCAAAATCTTCTCTCACCAGCGTGACAAAAGTGCAGGTCGTTAAGGTGAATAAACAACAAATGTCGGATACCTTGATTGCTTCAGGTGTTATAACACCTAGTGAGGAAGAGACCATATATAAAGATGAAACCATGGGATCGGTTAAAGATATATTTGTATATGAGGGACAGGAAATTACGAAGGATACTGAACTGTTTCGATACGATGAAGAAGAGATCGGGAATAAGATAACTTTGTTGGAAATTGCCAAGACGCGGCTAACCCTTGGACTTGAACAGCAGAGTGAAAAGCTGGATAATCTGGAGGCCGATTTTAAACATAATTTAAAAGATATTACACTTGTTGAGGAGTCAATTCGCCAGGCGGAGAAAGATAAGAAAGACTTGGAACGGCAGGTGAAGTATGCCATGCTGTCCATTAAGGAAAACGATATGGAAATGGAAAATCTTTTAAAGAAGAAAGATAAATTGGTCGTCAAAAGCACTATAGCAGGAGTTGTAGAGAAGGTTACCCGCAATGCGGGAGCACAAGAACCTATGATCCATATAGTATCTAATGAACCTTATAAAGTTAAGGGCACAATCACCGAATTTGATTCTGTGTTTGTAAAAACCGGCCAACCGGTAAAGGTAAAAGCCAAAGTATTTTCAAGTGAGATATGGAAGGGAAAGGTAGATACGATAAAGTTAAGCCCTGTTCAAAGCAGCACAAGTTCGACAGTAGAAAAGAAGGAATCTGTAACTTCATATCCTTTCGTAGTAAGCCTCATGGAGAAACATGCTGAGCTGCAAGCAGGCTATCACGTATCTGTGGAAATAGAAATAAAAGCAAAAGATAATGCACTTACCTTGCCGCATGATGCAACCTTTGTGCAAGATAACAAAGATTTTGTGTTTGTGGTTGAAGGCAACACGCTGTACAAGAAAGAAATAACGATCGGATTGATGAATGATCAGATTAAAGAAGTGCTTACAGGCGTTGATGAGGAAGATAACGTTGTCATACATCCAGCAGCAGATTGGAAAGAGGGAATGGAAGTGAAGGTTGATGCTGCATCTAAATAACATATGCAAAGCCTATAAATCCGATTCGCTTGAAGTGCCAGTTCTACATAATCTTAGCTTGTTGGTCGAACAAGGGGAATTTGTAGCTATAATGGGACCTTCGGGCTCAGGAAAGTCAACGCTTATGAGCATCATCGGATTGCTGGATACGATAACCTCCGGTACATACCTGTTGAATGGACAGGATGTATCGACATCTAGCGATAAGGAGTTGGCAAAATATCGTAACAAGCACATAGGCTTTGTTTTTCAACAATTTCATCTGCTCCCCAAATTAACTGCATTATCCAATACGGAACTTCCATTAATCTATGCCAGGGAGAAGAAAAGATCACGGATTGAAAAAGCGCATAGAGCTTTAGAAAGAGTGGGGCTTGGTGAGCGCAAGCATCATTATCCCAATCAACTGTCAGGCGGGCAAAAACAGCGAGTCAGTATTGCCAGAGCCATTATCAATAACCCCGATGTGATTCTTGCAGATGAACCTACAGGTTCTCTGGATACAAAGACAGGCGAACAAGTCATGAGTATTTTTTCCGAGTTTAACCGGGAAGGCAAGACGATTATTCTTGTTACTCATGAACCTGAAATAGCTCAGTATGCGCAAAGAACCATCCTTCTTCGAGACGGAAAAGTAGTAGAAGATCGGAGGATTTAGCGATGGACTTATGGGAATGCGTGAAGATGGCTATTACGTCTTTGTATGCGCATAAATTAAGATCGATGCTTACGATGCTAGGGATTGTTATTGCGGTGTCTTCTATTATTACCATTGTCGCTATCGGGCAAGGCGGCGAAGCTATTTTGAAAAAAAATTTCGTCGGTAATGGCAATAACTCGCTGGACATACTTTATCGAAAGCTGGAGACAGAAGGAGAAATAGAGCTGAGTGACGAAAAATCTACGGCCAGATTTGACGAGAGCGACGTCTTTGATCTGCAAAAGCTTCCTGAAATCTCAAAAATCATAACGATGAACTCCTCTTCTTCTGTGTTACATTATTTAGATAAGACAATGAATACTCAACTGATAGGAATGACAGAAGGATATTATGACGTATACCCTCTTGAGCTTGTATCAGGACGTTTTTTGACAAAAAGTGAGATCGAACAAGGGCGCAAGGTAGCATTGCTAAGTGAAAGTTCGCTTGAAAAATTAAGTAAAGGAAGAAGTGTAGTAGGAGAAATCATCGAATTGGAAGGAATATCTTTCAAAGTGGTGGGTATTTATAAAGAAAAAAAGAAAAGTTTACTAAATTTTGATATGAAAAAAACTCTTGTGCCTATTGCCGTTTGGCCTACTCTGTTCGGAGAGAATAACATTCATTCGCTGACTATTCAAGCCAAAGATTCCAGTAAGCTTCAGGAAGCTGGGCAGATGGCCGTTGACCTGCTTAATTTAAAATATCGAAGCAAGCAAACAAACGGAGAATACTATATTTTCAATATGGAGCAAATCCAGGAGTCCCTCTCCACGATCACGAATACGATGACTGCCATTATCGGCGGTATAGCTGGAATTTCATTGGTTGTAGGGGGGATAGGGGTGATGAACATTATGCTTGTTTCGGTCACGGAAAGAACGAGAGAAATTGGTATACGTAAAGCATTAGGAGCCACTCGGGGGAGTATTTTAGTTCAATTTTTAATTGAATCCATGATGCTAACGACATTAGGGGGAAGTATAGGCATATTGATCGGCACAGGTGGGGCCTACCTGGTGTCCGTGTTTACCCATTGGCCGCCACTTGTATCCATACCTGTGATTATTGGCGGGGTACTATTCTCGATGTCCATTGGTATTGTATTTGGGATGCTGCCGGCGAATAAGGCGGCAAAGTGCGATCCGAATGAATCCCTACGATATGAATGAGCCCATTCTGTCTTGGGATTCTCTCAAAAAGTCTTGGCCTGTGAAACTGTAGTTCCATTGTGGAATATACAGAAATTCACAGGCCAAGACTTTTTCATTCATGGTTTTGACTGCCAGCTTGGCTAGTTTGGGTTAGCTTTTTGATCCGCTATTCCTGCTTCTGTATCTTAGCCGGGTTGTTGATTTTGTAAGGCACGGGGTGCTTGGTCAGCTTTTTGGCGACGATTTTGCCCTCGAATGTGAGGGTGTCTCCCACTTCCAGCTCCAACTTCTTGAGAGTGGCGCTGTAGCTGGACCAGGCTTCGCCGATCGGCGTTTCCGGGTCGGTCATTGCTACGTTCTCGTAGATGATGACTTCATCGTCGTTATCGGAGAAGTGGTTCGGCACCGTCGTGAATTCCTTCACGGTCGCGGTCATTTTGACTTTTTCCTCGGGCAGCTCGAGCTTGGGGGCTTTTTCTTTTTTGCCCTTGGCTTTGGCCGGAGCGTCCGGGGCGGGCTCTTGTGCCGCGGGAGGTTCCGCCGGGGGAGCTACGGTCTCGGGCTCCGCTGGGATTGTCGCCGCGAGAGCAGCGGTCTCGGGCCCCGCCACGGTTTCCGCCGCGGGACCGGCAGGCTCGGCTGCGGACTCAAGGGGCGCGCTCTCCGGCTCAGCGGCTTCTTCGACGGTGGCGGCAGGTTTTTGCCCGTAGTTAGCTGCTTGCATTTCCTTCAGGAAGGAAGGGTGAATGCAATGTTTTTGCATGTTGTCCAGCTCGATGACGGCCGTTATTTTATCGACGAAACCGATGAGCCGGCAGGGCAGCGTCATGCCGTTCCTTTTGTAGAAGAACGCTTTGGTTTTGGAAGCTTTTTCGGACAGCAGCCCCCATTCTTTGCATTTTTCGATTTGCGCAGCCTCGTCTTCGAAGGCATTATAGGTTTGGGGCTCGATTATGAACGCGTATACCATCGCTTCTCCGCCTTTCTTCATATACAGCTCTAGTGTACCATTTTTCCACGGAATTGAGGCATATTGCTTCAGTATTTCCCGGCAAAAAGAGGCCGATACGAATGTATCGACCCCCTTATGAGGCTTGCAAAGCATGGCTTGCTTCAATTGGCCTGCAGCGCTGTGGCCGATTTCGGCTGTTGCGGCTGCAGCGAAGGCGGAGGGAAGTACCCGACATATACGGCATAGGCGATTAGTTTATGGATGAAGGAAAGGTCCGGCGCTGCGCATCGAAGTCCCGAAGCCTGGAGGTAAGCCAAGGTGCGCTCGCATCCGTACTGGCAATCGGAATCTTTGGCGCCGTCTCCTTCCAGTTGGGCCATGGCCAGTGCCCGCGCTTCCTGACTGACGGCTTGGCCGTCATCCAAAAGCCAGCTCGTATAGGCGCCGAATTCCATCGTCTCCACCTGATAGCCGCATTCGTTCACGTACTCGATCAATCGGGAGTAAGTGAGCGGCTGAGGGTTGCATATGTGAAAGACGTGCCCGATGGCGTCGGGCTGCATGACAAGCTCCGCGATGGCGCTGCTGGCATAATCGATGGGCGTCAGATCGACGTACCAATCGGCCGCAGGCGCTTTGCCCAAGAGGAGCATGGCTTTCAGCATCCGATAGAACGCATTGCTGTCGATATTGCTCTGGAACTTGCCCGTGACCGAATGGGAGGTCAAGTTCGCCGGGCGGTAGATGCTGGCGGCCACGCCCCGTTTGGCTGCGGCCAGCACGAGCTTTTCGGCTTCCAGCTTGCTGCTGGTGTACACACTGTCGACGTGCAGATCGGGCGAAAAGTCATCAAGCTCCTCGACGGAATCCCACTGCTGGCTAAGCGCCAAGTCTTCGGGAATGGCGATGGTGGAAATGTAGTGGAACCTGATGCCCGGCCTCGCTTCCGCTAATTCGAGCAGATGCCGCGTGCCCTGTACGTTCGTTTGCTCGAACTGCTCCGGACTGCCAAAATGCCGCACGTCGGCAGCGGCGTGGAGAATCGTCCCGACGTTCAGCTGCAGCTCGCGCCAGGTTTCGGTGGGCAGCCCGAGCCTTGGAGCCGACAGGTCGCCTTCCAGCACCTGAACCCGCTCGTTCATGAGCTCCAGCAGGCTGTCTCCGAAATAATGCTGCATCACTTCTTGCAAGCGGGCGGTTGCTGTCTTACCGGCCGCCGGCCGAATGATAGCGATGATGCTCTGCGAGCTTATTTTCAGCAGCTCGTACAAAAGATGCGAACCCAGATAGCCGGTGGCTCCGGTCAACAAAATGCGGTTCGTCCGCTCATGTCCATCGGCAGGCGCAACATTCACCGCGGCGCGATATTTGATGCTCGGCAGTTCATGCAGCATGGTGACACCGCCTGTCCAGGAAGGCTTGCGAATGCTGCGCGGCTCGTCGGCAGCCTCGTCCAGCTCTTCCATTCGCCGGGCCAGCTCGTCCATCGTTTTATGCCGGAACAGATCCTGAATCGTCAGCGCCTGGCAGTGCGGCTTGAGATGAACGAGCACCTGGATGACCGCAAGCGAGTCGCCGCCGATTTGGAAAAAATCGTCCTCGATGCTGAAATGCTTTCTGCCCAGCTGATGTTCCCAGGCAGCCGCAATCAGCTGATGATAAGCGGTATGCGGCTGCTTGTCCTCGTCCACGAGCGTCTCCTCGGGCTCTTGTTCGATCGGGTAGGCCGCGAGCTTTTTGCGTTCCACTTTGCCGGTCGGCGAAAGCGGCATTGTCTCCAGCTGAATGAGCCATTTCGGCACGTAGTAAGCCGGCAGCTTGCTGTGCAGGAACGTTCTGAGCACGGCGGCGGATAGCGGGGCGCCGTCCATGGTTGTATAGTAGCAAGCCAGAGCTTGCTGGCCGTTCGCTTCCTTGACCGGTATGACGGCGGTATCCTGCACGTTCGGATACTTCGTCAAGTAATCTTCAACCGCGCCGAGCTCGATGCGGTGACCGCGAATTTTGACCTGCGCGTCTCTGCGCGTCACGTATTCGATCGTCCCGTCTTCGAGCAGCTTCACGATATCGCCGGATCTGTACACCATTTCGCCGGGGACGAACGGGCTCGGAATGAAGGCTTCGGCCGTTTTGGCCGGCTGATTCAGGTAGCCTTTGGCCAGTCCCACGCTGGCGATGAGCAGTTCGCCGGGCACGTTGAGCGGGCACAACTGCAGCTCGTTATTGACGATATAAACCCGATAATTACCGTTGGGTGTTCCGATCGGAATATGGGTAATTTGCGATGAAATCGGCCCGATAATAGGGTGATAGGTCGTACCGATCGTACATTCCGTAGGCCCGTACAAATTGTAAACGCTAATGCGGCCGTTCGACTTCGTTTGAAAAGACCGAACCTGCTCGCCGTACAGCGCTTCGCCCGCCGTCATCACAGCTCTTAAGCTGGACAGCTTGCGGAAGCCGTCTCCGGACAGGCGGACTGCCAGCTGATTGAAGAAAACAGTCGGGATGGCAGGGATAAGCGTCGTCTGCGTTCTGGCTACGGCGTCGGCGAAAGCTTCCACGGATACGCGTTCCTCCGCGTTCAGCAAAACCAGGTGGGCTCCCGCATAAAGCGCGCTGATCGTTTCCCATACGGAAGCGTCGAAGCTGAACGTTGCGAACTGGGTCAGCACGTCATTTTCCGTGATCGCGAACTTGTCCCGGATAAAAGCGCCAAGATTAACGGCTCCTTCATGGGCAAGCAGAGTCCCTTTGGGCTGTCCGGTAGAGCCGGACGTATAGATGACATAGGCCAAATCGCTTGGCTGTACGCCGGCATCCGGATTATTCGCCGGCAAGTCCGGCCATTCGTCGTCCACCCGCAGTATGTGCTTCACGTCGCCCAAGTCGGAAGCCAGCTCGCGCAAGCGCTGCTCGTGAGCTCCTTTGGTCAGCACATACGCAGCTTTCGTATCTCCGATGATGTAGCGGATCCGCTCCTCCGGATAGTCCGGATCGACGGGCACGTAGGCGCCTCCGGCTTTCATGACGCCGAGCAGGCTGATGATCGTATCCAGGCTCCGCTCCATGAACAGCGTGACGAAGTCGCCTTTGCCAAGTCCGCTGCGGATCAGCATGTGCGCGATCCGGTTCGCCTGCGCATTCATTGCCTCGTACGTATACGACCGCTCTGCGGAAGAGATTGCAGGACGGCTGCCGAACTGCGAGGCGGCTTGTTCGATCATGCCGTGCACGGTGCTTTGAGCCGGATATTCGAAAGCCGTATCGTTCAATTGCTCATAGAGCGCCAATTCATGCCCGGTTAAAATAGGGATCGAGCCCACATTTACGGAGCTGTCTTTCAATACGGCCTGCATGAGTTTAAAATAACCTTGCATGTATCGATGAATCGTCGATTTCTTGAACAGAGAGGCGTCATATTCCATAGATAGTTCGATGTGCATCGCATATTCCGTGAATGACCAATTCAGTAAGGCACGATCCTGCTCATCCGGCTTCCGGTTTAACGTCAGAAACGTTTCCGGCTGCTTCGCTGAGGGTCCCGGCTTCCCGTCCAACTGGGCGCGCACATCGTGCCACAGGTCGAGGAACGATGTGCTCCGCTCCAAAGTTACAACGACGGGAAGCGGGGCAAGCCGGCTGCCGGCTGCGCCGACGGCAATCTCGTTCTCGCCGGAGAAGCGGTATATCCATGCCGCATACAGGCTGAGCAACAGCCCCAGACGATCCTGCTCGTCTGGGTACTGCTCGCAAGCTTTGAGGGCGAGATCCATCGGCAATTCGGCCTTGACCGAAGCTTGCCGGTAAGTTCTGGATTGGCGTTCGTAATCAAGCGGGACAGGAAGAATGTACAATTCGTTTTCTGCCGTTGCATCCGATGGTTTTCTCTCTATGGTCATATGGAATCTCCCTCACCTTACTTTTTCTTGACGCGAAATTGTTTAATGAGTTCACTGAGCTCGTCGGCTGTAGAAGAAAGAACGTTTGAAGAGTTCACGATCGATTCTAGATGATGTTTTTGCTCGTCAATGGAATGGCTGATTTCACTTGCATTGGAAGCCGTTTTGCTGACGGATACGCTGAGTTCGTCGGCGTTGGCGGATATTTCCTCCGTTCCGGCCGATATTTGCTGGGCTGCGCTTGACACCTCCTGTACTTGCGCCGAAACATTTTTGGTCGCAGTCAAAATGTCGGTAAACAACCGGCCGGTTTCGTCGGCCATGATCATGCCTTTTTCCACCACTTCCGTACCGTGTCCCATCGCCTGCGAGGCTTGATGAATTTCGTTTTGCACCTCTTTGATCAGGGATGAGATTTGATCGGCGGATTGATGGGATTGTTCAGCCAGCTTGCGGACTTCTCCGGCGACTACGGCGAAGCCTCGCCCGTGTTCGCCGACCCTCGAAGCCTCGATGGCCGCGTTCAGGGCGAGCAGGTTCGTCTGATTGGCAATTCCGCTGAGCACGTCGAGAATGCTGCCGATCTCCTGAGAACGGCGGTCCAGCAAGTTGACGGTGACGGATGTGTCGCTGACGAACTTCGTAATTTGGCCCATCTGATCGGCCATATTTTTCACTACGGTGTCGCCCTGCACAGACTTGTTTTCGACCGCGCTGGCTTCGTCGGCCAAGCTCGAAGAGCTTTGGGCAATCGTCTGGATAACGGTGCTGATTTCGGTAATGGCCCGCGAGCTTTCGATACTGGACTGCTCTTGGTGCTTGATGTTGCCTGTAATCATTTTGATATGGGAATTGATCGTTTCCGCATGATGGTTGTTTTGCTCCGTCGTCGCATACAGGCTTCTGGCCGATTCCGCAACTTGTACGGACAATTCCTGCACTTTGAGGATCGTGTTGTTCATGGTACTGGCCATTTGGTTGAATTTCTCGTTGATGATGCCGAGATCGTCCTTGCCTGTGCGGAGCTCTACGTCCAGGTTGCCGGAACTGATCTGTTCGATACCGCGAATCAGTTCGCGAATGGGGGACAGCGTCCTCCTTACGATAAAGTATTGCAGGGCGATGATGACAATCAGGGAAGCGATAAGTATGGTAATGCCGTATGTAATGAGCTTGCTCAGCCCTTCGGGAATCGCTTTGGCGTCGGTATCCACGGCGAAATAGGCGAAAATATTGCCGTTCGCGTCCTTAATCGGATAAGCGATCGTCGTCCACGTCCCGAGCTCGTCGTTATATACGTCGGAAAAAGTTTCCTTCTTCGCGTTCAGCATGTTGCGAACCGTGTCCGCAATCACTTTAGGCTGCTCGTACATATCGCCGATCGTCAGCTTGGACTCTTCAAGCGGTTGAATCAAATGCGTCGGAACGACGCCGAGCGACGTTTTATTGCCGTCCTGCAGCTCGGTACCGAATATGTAGGCTTGCGCGATGGTCGGGTTGTACTTGCTGATGGAATCCATCAGGCCGCGAAGCTCGGTTTGTACAGCTCCCTGGTAGCTTTTCTCCTGCATCGCTTTTTGAACTTTGCCGGCATCCAGCTGTTTGAACCATGCTTCCGTGACAGTCTTGATCTGGCTGTGAAGCTGATTCATTAAAATATTTTTCTGAATAAAATAACTGGAAACGATGAGTAAAGCGCCGATTAAGAAAATATTAAACGATGATAACAAAAGATTTTTCGTAAAAAAAGACATGCTGATTTTTTTTCTCATCTGGTCTGTCCCTCCACTCGGATGAAATATGGGCCCTATTTGTCAAATGGTTTCACAATGCAACCACATCCCTTCTATGTTAATTATCGGCCGAAATTCACAAATATGAAATCATTTTAGCCCATCTCCTCAAAATTGTCGAATAATGGGAGAAGGTAATCCCTTTAATTAAAATGGGTGTAACGTATGAATTTTGACTAAAAAAGGGCCAAATTCGCCTGATAATGGTCTTTTGTTTTTGATTTTGTTTTTTTGTAAATAGTGACAAAGTGGGGAATTCGAAAATAAATCATAATCCTGTAGTCCCGAGTCTATGAGCCGCGAACTAAAGTAAGACAAATAGATGGACAGCGCTTGCTTGTTGATGGTATATTATGGGTTGTTTGCGGTTTCAATGGAGAGGATGTAGGGGACAGATGCGAGGCGGTACTACGGTAGTATAAATTGAAGGGGACTCAGTCTGAAGAATGTACGTTAGAACGGAGTGAAAAAATGGAGCTGCAAATTTCCAGTAGTTTAAATAGTGCTGAAAAGACGTTTATTAGAGATAAAATGATTGAGTTTAATCTGCAGCATTTCCCTGATGATTTAAAAGGCAGGTATCAAGAAGCAAATCTATTTTTGAAGAACGCAGATGGTCAGATTTATGGCGGAATCGTAGGTGAAATTTGTTGGAACTGGTTGGAAGTACACTACTTATTTGTTGATGAGAAGGTGCGTAAATTAGGTTACGGGAAAAGACTTTTGTCTGAAGCTGAAAAAATAGCTAAAGAGAAAAAGTGCGATTTCATAAAACTTGACACTTTAAGCTTCCAAGCTTTAGATTTTTACAAAAAGCAAGGTTTTGAAGTATATGGAGTTATACAAAACGCTGGGGGTCACACGCATTATTATCTAAAGAAAGACCTTTGACTTCTTGTGGAGAACCTGGGTGGCCATTTTAGTAAAAATACTTCAACGACGTTTGCCACGGCGGAATGATTATCTACATAGCGGCAAAAAGACGTACCGTCCAAGTCCATGACAGGACTTTCGGTACGTCTTTTTTGGCTGCATTTTACAACATTTTGGCCAGCCCCTCGTAGTTCACGCACCACGTGCCGTCCTGGGGAAATCCCGGGGCGTGGGCGTCCGGCCCGCCCTGCCAGCCGGCAGCCATCATCGCCGCTGCGGTCAACAGTCCTCCGTTTCCGGGGAGGTAGACGGTTAACGGCTTTCTTTGATAATTGTGGCCGTTCGGCAAAAAGGTGTTGGTGATTTTATTCATCAAAAGGGTGTCCACCGCCAATTGGCCCTCGCCAAGTCTGGCTGCGGTCATGGCCGCCATCGGATAGTCCCAACCCCAGGTCGCATCCCAATCCCATGCGTTCATCACTTCGCGAAGGGTACGGCGCATCGTTTCGGGATCGACTTTAACGCCGGGCAGGACACCTAGCGGCGCTAGCATCGTCGGGTGGTCTTTCGTTCCGCCGCCGCCGCTGAACGTATCGGGAGCTGTCTCTGCGGCTGCGTACAGCCCGTCTGCCGCAGGCAGCTCGCTCAAATGCTCCAGGATGTGATCCCACTTCTCCGTTCGCGGCAGCCCTAGACGTTCTTTCCACGCATTCGCCGTCAATAATCCGAACGCCCAGTAAGACAGTTCGAAGGCGGGATTCATCGTCACCGCATGGTCGTATATTTCTTGCGCAGGGGCGACGGGCGGGCCGAGCACATACCGCCGGCGCCCGGCATCCCATTCGGCGAAGGAGGCCATGAACGCCGCGCTTTCGAAGACGAGCTCGGCGTATTTTTCCAGCAGTTCGCGCCCGCCCTTGATGCTGTACAGCAGCTCGGCGTAATAGATCGGATGCGGCTGCTGCCAGATCAGAAACGGCTCGATGTAGCAGGGCGCGTTGACGCCGTCCGGGGCCGCGCATTTCGGCCAGCGCGCGCCTTCGTAGCCTTGCGAAGCGGCCAGCGCACGGGCTTTGTCCAATATGCCGAAGTACCATTCCAGGCTGTTCTCCATAAGTTCGGTCCGGTTCCAGAGCGCGAAGTGGACGGAATGCCACCAGTGCATTTCCAGATGAAATTTGCCGCCCCAGCTGTTATGGGTAAGGCCGGACTCCGCCGGAGGCAGCGCGCCGGACGATTGGATGGCCGTCACATATTGCGAGAGCACGATTCTGCGCTCCAATTCGTGCGCCCGTTTATCCTTGCTGCCGGCCAGCTCGATGGCGCCGCCTGAATGCCAGAAGCCGGCCCAGTGGCGCTCGCTTGCCGAGCGCACCGCTTCGAACGACGGCAGCTCTTCACCGGCCGGTTCCGGCGTGCAGCGGAATCTCAGCTCCAATTCATCTTGATCCGGGGACGGGGTCAAAAGCAGCAAATGCTTGTCGCCTTCATCGCGCGCCAACGTCCCGTTCGTCCAGGCCGCGTGCATGACATAACCGTCCTGATCGAGCCGGCGGCGAATTTGGACGGAGCGTTCACCTTGCCGCTCGATGTGCGTTTCATGCCGGTCCGGCTTGCCCCAATCGGCGGCGGCGAATTTCCATGTGCCGTAAGGAAAATGGAAGGCAATCTGCAGGCGCCCCTGGCGGATCAGGCCGGATTTGACGCGAACGGCGATCGTATCCTGGCGGGGGTGGCAGACCGTCGTAACTTCGGTTCCGCTTCCCGCCATGGCGAAGCTGCTGCGGATGACGCCCGACCACAGATCGAGAACTTGCCGGATCTCTTCCAAATCTTCATGGGACGTCTCATTTCCGTCCGGCAGCGTCAGCCGGAACCCGATCCTCCCCAAATGAAGCTTGTGCGGATTGAATTTCAGCCATTTGTAGGCATCGCTCGTCTGACCGGGCGGCATATACGGAAAGCCGACGCTTCTCCCGCCGAAGGTAGGGAAATAGGTGAGCGGAAACTTTTCCACAGCATAGCCTTCGGGATTGGGGGAGGTGTGCCAGGCCCAGTTGGCCAAATGGCCCAACGGCACGCCCCCGTCCGCGTAAAGCCCGGGAAACGTCTGCAATCCGGTGGCATCGACGGTAAACGCGTAGTTCCCGTTGCCGACCGACAGGGAGGATAATTTGTCAAATCCGGAAATATGCGGATTATGGCGCCAGACGAGCGCTTTACGGTCTATCTTCATAAGGGCACCACACTTTCAAAACGATACTGGCCCGATCCCGTGCGCACTACGGCATAACCGTGTTCATGCCGGACGATTTCGACAGCTTCGGCGGCTGTAACCGGAACTCCGCTTTCCATCAGCGTTTCCATACGCAATGAAGGAACGTGAATGTCTGCGGTGCAGTTGGCGGGGATGTCCGCGTCCAGCGTCAGCCGGTTCCGTCCGCTGCGCTTCCATGCGACGCGAATGCGTCCGGCGGGCAGGCGGTGTTCGGCGGCGGCTTCTTCAAGGCCGTCAGGCAAAAAAGGCCGAATCCACAGCCTGTAGCTTTCCAGGCCGGGATCGTAGCGGTAGTCAATGCCGGCCAAGCCGCTGTACAGCCATTCCTCCAAATGCCCGAGCATGAAATGGTTTTGCGATTTGCCGACGGTCGGACCGTCCCACGCTTCCGTCAGCGCCGTCGCGCCGTGTACGATTTGGTAGCCGTAGCTGGGATGGCCGGTTTGGCGGGTCATTTCGTAAATGATATCCGAACGGCCGTTTTGCGCCAGCGTGAGGAGCACGTAACGGTGCCCGATGTCGCCTGCGGTCGTATGCCACCCGCGCTGCCGGATATCTTCTATAAGGCGGGAAAGGACGAATTCCTTGTCGAAGGCGTCGGCCAGTCCCAAAACGAGCGGCATCGCGTTGGACGTCTGGCTGCCGGTCGCATACTGCCGCGTATTGCGGTCGAAAAAAGCGGCATTGAACGCCGATTTGATCTGTTCGCGGAGCCGTTCATATTCGGCCGCGTCCTGATGGTTGCCGACGGCCTGTGCGATTTGCGCGAACACATCCGTCATATGGTAAAACATCGCCGTTTCGGTATGCGCAACCGGCGTGTTTTGGACAAAACCGGGAGGATCGTCTCCCGCATCGTACCAATCGCCAAGGCCGCCCGTCACGATCAACCGGTCGGAGCAGGCGGCCACATAATCGACGTAGGCTTTCATCCCGTCGTAGTGCTCCTCCAAAACCCGGCTGTTGCCGTACATGCGCAGCAGGTTCCAGCCTGTAAGCACGTAGGCGGCGCCCCAGGATACGGAATCGCGGAAGCAGCGCCACTTGTCGGAGAAGACGACATATTCCGGCGCCGTCGTCGGCACCATGCCGTCCGGCAGTTGCGCGTCGCGGATGTCTTCCATCGTTTTTACGAACAAAGGCTCGACATCGTAGTTGAAGGCGACGGAAGGGCCCATCAGATGGACTTGCTCCAGCCAGCCGAGCTTTTCCCGATGCGGGCAATCCGTAAAAATGCTTTTCATGTTGCTGAGCACAGCCCGGTTAATGATGTCGTGCGTCCGGTTCAGCATCGCATCCGAGCTGGCGAAGCGGCCGCGAACGTTCGCAGCCGGGTAAATCATCCGGCCTTCGAGTCGGACAAGCAAGGCACCGTCCGCGTCATTGCCGGCACGATCGGCGGGAACCGCGCCTTCGATTTGCACATAGCGGAAGCCGTAGTAGCTGAAGCGGGGCGACCATACTTCCTCCTCGCCGTCTCCGTTCAGGATGTAGGTGAACCGGTACGGGGAGCCGGTCCATTTTTGGTTGGCGGTGCCGTTGTCCTTCAGCAGCTCGGCAGGCGACAAGACGACTTTCGCCCCCTTCGGGCCGCGGACGGCTATTTCCACCCAGCCTGCAAAATTTTGCCCGAAGTCTGCGACGTACACTCCGGGACCCGGCTGCGAGATGCTCGCGGGCAGGAACGTTTCCATTTCCTTCAAGGGGAACGTCGCTTGCGGCTTCAGCTTGCCCGCAGGGGGGGCCGTTTCTTCGGCAGGCTCCCACGCTTCGCCGGAGGCGAAGCCGGGGCGATCCCAGCCCGCTTGCAGGAGCCGCGCGTCGAAATCTTCGCCCCCATACATGCAGGAAAAGACGACCGGCCCCGGCGCGGTGCGCCAGCTTCCATCGCTGGCAATCGTCGAGCTCGTGCCGTCGGTATACGTAATTTCCAATTGGACGATGCATGTGGGCATGCCGAATGAACGCTTGAACTTCGTGTAGCGGCCGCCTGTCACGTTGAAAAATCCGTTCCCCAGCATGACGCCAATCGCATTGGCGCCCTCGTTCAGTGCGCCGGTCACATCGTACACGGAATAAAGGCACGTTTTGTTATAGTCGGTCCATCCCGGCTCCAGCACGCTGTCACCGACTTTATGCCCGTTCAGCCGCAGTTCGTACTGCCCCAAACCGCATATATAGGCTCTGGCCCTCGCCACCGGCTTGTGTACGCGGAATTCGCGCCTGAACAATGGGAGCGGAGCCTGCGCGTTTGCCTGCGGCGCGCTGCTGCGCCCGCCGATCCATCGGGCCGACCAATCGCCCTGGCCGAGCAGCCCCATTTCCCACCAGGATACGGGGCTTTCGGTCATTCGGCCGCCGCTGTCCCAAACCTGAATCCTCCAATAGTAGCGGTTTCGGGATTGGAGGGGAGCGCCGTCGTAGACGATGTGCACGTTGTTTCTGCTTAAGCGTTTGCCGCTGTCCCATACGCTGCCGCCTGCGCTGTCCGTTACGATGATCCGGTAAGCGCTTTGCATTTGCAGGCGTTCGGCCGCCGGCGGGAAGCTCCAGCCGAAAGCCGGGCGGCCGACGCCGACTCCGAGCGGGCAGCGCTTGCTTTCCACATACATTTCATCCACTTGCATCGGTTCCGGTCTCCTTTACAATCACGATGATGTGCCGAAAATCGGCTGTGAAGCGGCGACGCTGATTGTCCTGAACTCTTTGCCGTAGTTTTTGGTCGGATCGCTCTCCCGGTACGGCCGGCAGGAGCAGTAAAAATGATAAAGCACGCCTTGGTGCGTGATGACGGACGGCTTATGGGCAAAAATGGAGTCAATGCTGCCCTCTTCTCCGACCCGGATAATCGGTTCGGGGTATTTGTCCCAATGCAGCAAATCGCCGGAAAGAGCAATGCCTTCCTGCGCCTGCTTGTAATTGTAGCCGAAGTAATACATGACCCACAGGCCGCGGTCGGGGTCGTGCAGCACGCACGGATCGCTGGCGAAGCCGCAGTCCCATTCGTCCGGAGTCACGGGCAGTACAGGATTGCGCTCGTATCTTTGCCATTGCTGCAAGTCCCGGGAGAAGGCGACTCCCGTCTGTTCGATCCATCTGCCTTTATTTTTGTTTTTGGCGTTATAGAACAAATAAAATGTGCCCTCATGCTCAATCAGACATTCTTTATAGAGCCCGCCTTTTTCCCAATCTGCGCCTTCCTCGGGGGTCAAAATCGGATCCGGGCATTTGTGCCACTCCAGCAGCCGCTCGTCCTCCGTCCAGGCAATTCCGATTTTCGCCGAGCCCTCTTCGTACCCGGTTTCGGGATAGGCGTGGTAGACGAGCCAGTATTTGTCGTTCCATTTTTTCAGAACGGGAGGGGCATCGATGCGATTCTCTTTCAAAATCCACGTCCCGGCTATATTGACGGAATCCCAGGCCCCATGCTCGTTGCGCTGTAAAATGACGCTCAGATGCTCCCAGTCGAGCAGGTTTTTGCTGACGGCCAAAGCCGTCTGGTAGCCGATGCCGTCGAATCCGACATACATCATGTAAAACATATCGTTATGCTGAAAAACGAAGGGACAATCCACGGCTCGTTCATCGAAATGGCCGGGTTTACCGGAGCCGGCAAGAACCGGCGCGCCCAATTTGTAAGGCGTCATATAGGGCTGGATTTGCAATGCGGCACGCTCCTTTATTTTCGCTGGCTTTTATCGCGGATATTGCCATTTTCAGCTTACAATTAACCGCTTTCATGCTGTGGGGGGGATTGTATCCGATATATAGGTCGATGCTACCTTCGGCCGCCGGCCGCATTGACTTGGCAGACAACCCGGCGTAGGATGAGGGGGTAAAAAGCCGCCCGTTTGCCGGCGGCAACATGAGGAGGCGTTACCGTGCCGTTTAAAGCCAAGGACAAGATCGTGTTTATCGGCGACAGCATCACTGACAAAGGAAGAAAAAAAGATCCCCTGAAGCTCGGGTCGGGCTATGTTCGCCTGATTCACGATTACTTGACGGCGGCGTACCCGAATCTTTCGCTGAAAATCATAAATGAAGGCGTTTCCGGCAACCGCGTGACCGACCTGGAAAAACGCTGGACGCTCGATGTGCTCGATCACCGGCCGCAGTGGGTATCGGTTTCGATCGGCATCAACGACGTGTGGCGGCAATTGGACTCACCGGATGAGGAGCAGGTGTACCCCGACAAATTCGAAGCGGTATACCGTCACTTGCTGGAACAAACGAAGCAAATACCCGGCTGCCGCCCGATCCTCATGCAGCCTACGGTGATCAAGGAGTACCCGGATGCGACGGGAAACGTGCTGCTGCGCCCTTACGTGGACATCGTCAACCGGCTCGCCGGACAGTTCGACGCGATCCTGGTGCCCACGCATCAAGCGTTTATCGATTTTATCGCGAGTGAAACAGGCAAAGATTCGACTACCGACGGCGTACATATGAACCCGCTCGGGGACATGCTGATGGCCGTGACATGGCTGAAGGCCGTTATGGTGCCTTTTCCCGGAAACAAGTGATTCCGGGAGATTGTGGAATGGTCGGCCGGCTGCCGTCATGCGGTGCAACGCCGCGCGCTGGAAGCTGCGCGGTTTGGGTGGCGTTTGCTGGGGCAGCCAGGGGGGAGCTGATTTGGGGCGCGGTCATTCATGAAGCGGCTGGGTGTTGGCATTGGCACGGCATAGGCGTAGGCACAGCATCGGCATAGGCACAGGCAGCCCGAAAACCTGCAAAAGTGCAGGATTTTTCCATGAAAGTGGCTCGTTTTGGCGAAAAGCCTGCGATTATACAGGAATTTTCGCTTAAACGAGCCTGAGGTCCACGTGTTCGATGAAAAGCCTGCACATTTGCAGGAATTGTTTCATTGCCAGCCTATCAACGAGCAAAAACCTGCACTTTTGCAGGTTTTCTTTGTGTTGCTAGGCAGATGTGCCGCCGGTTCTAGCACGCCAGACCGAAAAGCTGCGTACCATCTTACGACGATGGGGGTGGCTTTTTATTTTGGGCGTGTCGATGAATCTTTTTTTGAAGGTAGCGATCACCTAAAAGCTGTAAAGCTAATTAGCGGGGGGTGTAAAACAAACGCGTTGAGCGCAAGGTATAATTTTTTTTGTGGAAATATGTTAGTTTATGGGTTAATATGGAACTCATATTAAATCTAATGTACTATTTTTATAGTTTTAAATACCTAAGAACCAAGTGGAATTGAAAAGGCAAACCTGTTCGAAAGACAGGGACGCAAAGCCACGGGCCTACTTCTACGGGGTACAAGTCGCTAGACTTCCCTCGGGGAAACGGCAGCCGGGCCGCCAAAGGCAGTTGGTTTTTTATTTTGGGAAAAGTAATTTTTTTACTATGGAGGCATAAAAATGAGAGCCCATTTGATTACATCACTGGCAGTTGTTGCACTACTGGGAAGTTCAATTCCGGATGTCAAAGCTGATTCAACCGCCGCTACGCCAGGCACGAAAACAACAAATGCCACCGGTACGGCTTCTACAGGCAGCTTCAGCGACACAAAAGGGCATTGGGCGGAGACGACCATCGCCGGCGCGGTACAAAAAGGATATGTCGACGGATACCAGGACCACTCCTTCAAACCGAATGCAAAAGTGACGCGCGCCGAGTTTATCAAACTGGTCGATACCGCGCTTCATATTCCAATCTCAGGGGTAACCGAAGGTAATGACTGGTACTTGCCTTACGTTAACGCGGCGACCAACGCGGGGATTTATAAGCGGAGCGATTTTACGAGCGGGGATTGGAACACGCCGATGACGCGTCAAGAAATGGCCAGAACGGCTGTTAGGGCCGCAACCGCCGACAAGAACATTGATGACACGAAGTGGATGTATCTAGCGACCAAAGCCGGTCTGATTACCGATCTAGATGATAGGGGTACGCTCGGGGAAGACCAACCGACGACACGGGCTCAGGCGGTAACGACAATTGAACGCATTTTGACTGTTAAGGGAGGTCATTCGCTGGCCGTCGATGAAAAAGCCGTTGCCAGTGCGGAGCAATCCACGAATGCCCCCAAAGATCCTTGGGGACGCGCGATTCGCACAACAAATCTGCCGTCGAATAGCGGTGATTTCCCTTACATCCTACAGGATATTCCCAATGAAATGTACGAACATAAACATCCGTTTCAGACGGATTTGACCCGTTTTACTGCAAAGGAAATCATCCATGATTCCAGATATTACTCTAGGGATACAGTCGATCGATGGGTTAAACTCGTATCACAGTTTGGCAATCAGATACTGAATGTGGATTACGAGACAATAGACCAAAACTGGGTGGATGCTTTCGTACAAACCGTTAATATTCCGAAGCACGTCAGTGGTGATGCCCAAAAGTATGTCGAGTGGGTGAAGCAAAATCACATTCGAATTGAAGGCACTGTGACACCAGAACCTTCTATCGTTTTTTTCGGCGATAATAAGCATTGGGTACGAAGTATGTTTCGGTTTAGAGTAACCAGTTTTGATGAAAACAAAAATTTGTTTGTCGATATATGGGGGCCGAAAAATATTGAAAAAGACGTGTGGTATATTGGTTATACAGATGTGGCCATTGCGTCAGAAAATTTTGCTTCGCAACTTGCAGAAAAGAAAATAACATCTGATGCTGCATTCTTTGCTTATAAAACCTATCATGCAGAGTAGAAGGCAAATAACCTATGAAAAGAACTACAAAAAAATACATCAATTGTATTTCTTACGGCACTGTTACTAGTGCTTTTGCCATCTTTGTGGACGTATGCCTACCCAGTGTCAATTTATTTGGAGGAAAGTTCACATGATGTAACAATTGACATTACTTCAACTGCTGCCACAACCGGTATTCGGTACCGAATTGTCGGGTGGATGATTCATAGTGCTCCGGCATGTTCAAGTGGCAATTGCAAGCCGATGGATCTAACCGGTACTGTAGTTTATAACAATGCGGCGAATATAACTCAATTTCCGAATACGCCAATCCCTGGCGAACCGGTAAGAACTACCTTTAAATTTGACGGAGCTACGGTCGATCGGGATTTTTTTGACAGCTTTGACTCTGTCCTGCAGCCGGGGCAACCCATCTATTTCAGCGCAATCATGGAATCGTTCAATGCGTCCGACGGGAGCACAAGGCGTGGACCTTTTTATACACTTCAAGAAATTAAACGTGCGGAACCATGGGCCCACCCGGATGATCTTGATGATTATTATGATATACCTGCATCGTATACGCCTTATGAACCTTTAACCGTAGAAAGATATCTGGTTTCAGCAGACGGAACCACGAGAACGCTCATTGATATAGTGAAGACCGAAAATGTGTACCGTTATTTGGAAAGTGTGACTTACAACCTTCCTCCTGTTTATGATCACAATGGACAAACGGTCCCGATTTCAAAATCATATATTTACCCCACGATGGATCCGAGCGACATCAAGTTTCCGCAAGTGATAGGGGATGCTCACTTAACAAACCGAAATATAACGATGAATATCGGCGGTACCACCATTGTTGCCGAATACCGACCGGCGGCAGCCGGTCTAACGGTAAACGTTCCTGCAGGCTGCTTAAGTCCCGGTATGAACGCAACCAAACAATTGACGGCGACTTTAACAAAACCGGACGGGACGACTCAAAATGTTTCCAGCAGCCCGAACACGACATGGTCAAGCTCGAATCCGGCAGCAGCTTCCGTGAACTCAAGCGGATTGGTCACGGCAAGCTCGGCCGGCAGCGCTACGATCACAGCGCGCTATGTCGATCCAGCGGCAGGCATCAATCAAACGGGTACCGCATCGGTGACGGTATCCAGCAGCTGCGGGTCTCCACCCAGGTGCACCCGGCAAATCGGCCCCCCGGCCAAAGGAACGATTAATCAGGACGCCGTCATGAACCCTGCGGCCAGCGGCGTGCTGCGCGCGGATATGCGGGATGCGGAGAGATTCGATGTGCTAAAAGGCATCCCGACTTCAGAAAGCCTCTATGCGAACGTATTGGGGCTGGAGTATTTATTTCAAAATCAATTCGCGAATATGACCGGCGAAGTATCGTATGCGGTTGAAGTTACCAAAACATACGTCTGGACGGAGGGCGGCGGGGAAGGGGTGCCACCGGCCCCTATGAAGGAAACCGTAAACCAAACTATGATCGTCAAACGGCCATATAGTTACTGGCAGATCGACAATTTAGAAGTCTACGGATTAGAGAAGTCCACGATCACGAATTATGCGCTCGGCGGCTATCCCGATGATACGGTTCAGTTGGACCCTCATGGTTATACGGCGCCAACGCTGCAATCGGATAATAACGATGATGTAAAGGCTCATGTTCTCCCCGCTACTTGCAGCGGGGTCAATCTGGGGACAGGCGGTGGCCCGCCACCCGGAGGTACGCCGCCGGAGTTTCAATCGGCGGCGGAGAACGCCGTGGGCCGCAACCAGGTGAACAACGACCTGGTCGTATTTAACGGCGTTACGATTATGGAAAATGCCCGGCACCCCGATCAGGGACAGACGCCGGGAACGATCCCGCAGCCGATGCAAATCGGCCGCGATGTGCTGTACGGCAATGGCTACGTCGTCAGCAATTCGCTCGTCAACCGGGCGGACCAGCCGACGACCGGCACGATCTATTACCCGCTGATCCCGGGGAATATCAAAGGCGGATCGGATAAAACGTATCCGATCGACGGCATCAACCCGGTGACGGTGCATACACCGGTGGTCATGTACCGTCTGTGACCGACGATCAGGCGCACAACGAAAAAGTCGTGCCCACCGCAGGGCGGGCGGCGGTCATTTTGGATCGGCCGTTTACGGTGTTCGTGCCGACGACCGGCCAGCATGACGCGTACCCCGGTTTTGGCGGGTACGGGGTCACGGGCGGTTACGGCGATTACGCCAAGTACACCGCCAACAAGCAAGTCCGCTTCGAGTTCGACGTCTGGAATGCGGACAAGTCGGCGTACATCACGGCCGGCACCTGGGTCGACATTCCGGTGAATCAGCCGGACATGACGTTCATCATGCCGACGTGGATCGACGAAGGCTTCTATACGGTTCATTTCCGGTCGATTGCCATCAATGCGCCTACGGGCTTTACGACACAAACGAGCGCCAATTTCGATTGGCCGAACCATGTGGCCACGAACACGATCCCGGTGGAGGTGATCGGGAGGCTGTACGATTTTCATATCACGGATATCGGCGACTATGATTGGCAGTACGTGTTCCGCACGAGCGACGGCATCTCGCCGACAGGCGTTTCGTACTGGACCGGCACGAACGATATCGACGGAAGCCCGCGGGGCAACAGCTATCCGTACGTGCTGCCGATTCACCCGGGAAGCCACCCGTTTCCGGGCTATGACCATACCGTGTCGATCAAGACCGGGTATCATTTTAAATTCGATTTGAAGACGAAGGGGAACATGTTCGGGCGCCGGGATGGAATTCGGATCACGCCGACCTTTTATTTTGTGAACAAGGATGGAACGGGGCGCATTCCGGTGGATTTATACTACCACGCCTACTCAGAGAAACCGGTGAGGTATTTTGTAAAAATTGGCTCCGCGGACGACAAGCAGCAGCGGCATGTGCTGCTGAACGACACGATGCGTAATGTACCGGGCGAAGAGCTCACTGATACGGCTGCGTATGTGGCGGGCAACTATGGGGTCAGCGACTTTTTGTACGGGCTAAGCGCAAGTCCTGGGTCGGCAATGCGTACGCATGGTTCACATCGCCATGGCTGACGCGGACGATGATCGGACCGAAAACCGGCGTGCCCGGTTCGGTAGATCCGCAGCGGGCGTTGGCTTCGATCCAGCACTGGTATGGCGAGTACAGCTTGCCGGCGGCGCCTTATGTGGTAGCAGTGGGCACGAACATCGCGGAGTACGGGAGAACGCATGGCGGGCTGGACGATCATTCGCCGATCTTTTTGAAGGATGGGTACATCATCGTGAATTTCAACCTGGAGAGCATCAAGAACGCCGATTATGCGAATCCCTTTTTGCGCTATTACCGGCTGCCCGGGGAGAACGTGCCGCTGGACAACCAATGGCAGATGGAAGGATTCAGCAATACGATGATGGATAAATACGGTAACACGTTCACGCTAATGGACGGCGACGTGGCGTTCTATCACGGGGATTTATCCAGTTATGACGATTTTGGCGCAAGGGTAACGCATTAAAAGAGCTGCGGTCCACTAACGAAAGGGGAACCTAGGTGCAAATACGTGTAGACACGTCGACGCTACGGGCCACGGCGAGCGAGCTTCATACGACGATCGGGACGCTGGAGCACATCCAAAGCCAGCTTCGCAGCGCGATGAACGGACTCGCAATGTCCAGCCGCCAGCGGTCCGATGTGGACAGCGGCTACCAATCGATTGACCGGATGCTGCAGGACCTGCGCTACGAATTGCAGCAAATCCAGGACTTCGCTACAAAAAAAGCGAACCAATTCGATGAGGCGGATGGAAAAGGCAAGGCAATCACTGTAGGCGGTGTTCTTTCTTTTGTCAAGAATACCGTCAGCAAAGGGCTGGACTTTCTATCTCCGATTAACAATACCGCGAAGGTGATGTTGGCATTATTTGATCATGTTTATGCAGATATAAGTCAAGCGAATTTGAAGGAACTGGGATTGACAGCACTTGAAGCCTACGCGACAATGGTGAATACGAAAGCCAAGCTGATGGATTATGTAGAAGGAGAAATTGAGGAGTTTTTCCAATCTACAGTGGCGGGCTCATTTCTTCAGGGTGCAGGCAATGCGGCTTTAAGCAATGCGACAATGGGAATAATAGAGAACGAAGCCATCACCGAGCATCCGAAAGCCTATTTGGCGGGGAAGATCGTCGGAGATATCGCTTCTATGGTAGGAGCTGCTGGGGAAGCAACGATAGGCGGAGTGGGTGAGGTCATCGGAACCGCTCTGGACGGCACTTTAGTTGGCGTCGTACCGGGCGTGGCCTTAAATATTGCCGGTGCGGTTGTCATCGGCCATGCCAGCTCCATGGCTTTTCAGGGTGCGAAAAATCTAGGCAAAGATAGCAGCGAATTGGTGCAGAGCTTTAAGAGCGATTCTTCCGGGGGGACGGGGAAAGGTAATAAACCTAACCTCTATGATAAGGATGGGAATTATACTGGAGGAAGAACTCAAGCAAAGTTAGACGAATTGGCACACGATCCGGCTCATGCAGGTTCCACAAGGCAGATTGATATTGATAAAGGAAACCATGAGGCAAGGGTCGGGTTAGAACTAGAGCAGGCAAGAAAACTAGACGGGCCTATAACTAGAGATCCATCTGGAAAGGCGGAATTTATAGATGCCAAAGGGCAAGCGTGGGATGTTAAGTCATTTAATTCAAATTATCCGCCCAAAAAGGGAGGTTATAAACTTTCAAGCGCCATGAGGTCAGTTAATAACTCTCTAAGTGAAGGTGAAAATGTAATACTTGATGTCTCAAATTTAAGTATGGAGAACAAAGCAGAGCTTTTGCGAGAAATTTCAAATCAAGGTTTAATGGATAAAATAGTTGTATGGCCTTAGGAGGTGGTAGTAAATGGATCTATTTACAAAGTTAAAGAAATATACTGAATTTTCAATGGGGCTATCCAAAGAAGTGTGCGAACTTATTTATCATGATACTTCTTTTGATGGAATAGTATTTACGGGATATGATTTGAACAATAGCAGTTTTTTAGAAGTAGTATTTAATAATTGCGACTTTTCAAAAGTATATTTAAGCGGAGCATCGCTATGCGGCAGCACCTTTAATAGCTGCAAATTTTCGGAAAATGTATTTAGGAAAGGTAAGGCTGATTATTCGAGTTTTAATTCAACAGTTCTCAATAACTTAGATTCATTTAGAACTACTTATTATGAATCTCAATTTTACGACGTGAAAGTTTCCCATTCCAAACTTGAGCTAACTTATATGGATGACTCAACATTTTCAGAAGTAGAATTTGAAAACACAGAGTTTCTATCATCAACATTTAATAATTCAACTTTTAAGAATGTAAAATTTACCAATTGTCACTTTGCGAATACGAAATTCCAAAATATCATTGGCTTTGGTGAAGCACATTTTATAAATTCAAGTATTACAATAAATGGAGAGCTGAAAATTGGCTTATCAAGCCACGAGATGAAGACTTTATTAGAATCTAACATTTCTCACTGACTGCTGTACTTTTTGCAACTCCTACAACCGGATGCACAGAACAACCCAAAAAACAAATATTTGAACTTTCAAAGGCTTATTCCAACTTGAATCATGAGTTAGGAGTAGGCCTTTTTTGCATACCCCCGCACTAAAGGCGAAGGATGTAATAATTGGAAGGTGAAGTGCGCCGCCCTATATTTTTGATGAATTCGCCCTATAATCGGCTTCGGACTTTCTTGTAAACTGATCAAGAACTCGATGCCGCCGGTCGCAAGCAGCGCGCAGAAGCTGGGCACGGGTCGTTAGCGGATCGTCAAAGGGGAGAAAAGCATGCGGTTGGAGCGCAAGGTGGCCGTCGTTACCGGCGGGGCTTCGGGGATCGGAGAGGCTGTCGCCAGAAGGTTCGCCGAAGAGGGAGCGAGTGTGGTTATCAATGATATCGCCGAAGATGGGGAACGGGTCGCCCAAGAGATCGTCCAGGCGGGCGGGAGGTGCATGTTCGCCCACGCCGACATACGCGTCGAGTCCAGTGTGATGGATTTGATGGAGGCGGCCGAAGGGCGTTTTGGCGCTCTGCATATTCTCGTAAATAACGCGGGAGTCAGCGGCAGCGCGAACGTCGTGACTTCCGGCGAGGCGGAGTGGGATCATGTGATGAATTTGAATTTGAAAAGCGCATGGTACTGCTGCAAGCACGCGATCCCGATCATGCTGAAGCACGGGGGAGGCAGCATCGTCAATATCGGCTCGACCCATGTGTTCCGCACGCAGAAAAATCATTTTCCGTATCACGCTTCCAAAGCGGGCATGCTGGCGATGGCCCAGGGGATATGCGTCGATTTCGGCGGGCAGGGCATTCGTGCGAATACGGTCAGTCCGGGGTATATCGAAACGCCGATGGCCGAGAACTACATGAGAACTTATCCGAACCGGGAGCAAAAGCGCAGCGCGATGCTGGCGGCTCACCCGCTGGGGCGATTCGGGAAACCGGCGGATGTCGCGAATGCGGCGCTGTTTCTCGCTTCCGATGAGGCCGCATTTATTGCCGGGGCGAATCTCGTCGTGGACGGGGGCCGGTCCGTTTTGCAAGTTTTTGATTAACGAAGGGGGAGAGAGATTGATGTTTGAAGTTGAACCGACGGCCGGAGACAGCGGATGGTTTACGCACGACCGCTTCGGCATGTTCATCCATTGGGGGCTGTATTCGCTGGCGGCGAGGCACGAATGGCTGCAATCCAGAGAGCAATCGAGCGGGGAAAAGTACCGGAGCAAATATATGAACAAATTCGATCCCGACCTGTTCGATCCGGAATTGTGGGCGCAGCTCGCCGCCGGCGCAGGCATGAAGTATGCGGTGGCGACGGCCAAGCACCATGAAGGATTTTGCCTGTGGGACAGTAAGCTGACCGACTACAAGGCGCCGAACGCGCCGGCCGGTCGCGATTTGATCAGGCCGATGGCCGAGGCGTTCCGCAGCCGGGGCTTGAAAATGGGTTTTTATTATTCGCTGCTCGACTGGCATCATCCGCATTATACCGTCGACACGAAGCATCCGCTGCGGTTCGATCCGGAGGCTGCCGGCTCCGAAGAAAGCGGGGCGAAGGACTTTTCCATGTACCGGGAATATTTGTACGGACAAACGAAAGAGCTGCTGACGGAATACGGCAAGGTGGATCTGCTGTTTTATGACTTTTCGTTCCCGGCGGAAAAAGGGCTGCCCGGCAAAGGGAAGGACGATTGGGGCAGCGAGGAGCTGATCAGGCTTGTCCGTTCGCTGCAGCCGGACATTTTGCTGAACGACCGGCTGCAGGTCGGCGGCGATATTACGACTCCGGAGCAATATTTGCCGACCCGTTGGGTGAATATCGACGGCAAGCGCGTCGTCTGGGAGACGCCGCATACGTTCAGCGGTTCGTGGGGGTATTACCGCGATGAGGAATCGTGGAAAAGCGTCGATATGCTGGTCAAAATGCTGATCGATATCGTGAGCAAGGGCGGCAACCTGCTGCTGAACGTCGGCCCGACCGGGCGCGGCGAGTTTGACGAGCGCACGATAGACCGCCTGAAAGGGATCGGCGAATGGATGAAGCGCCACAGCCGTTCCATCTACGGCTGCACGCAAGCGCCGGACGATATCGGGTGTCCGCAGGACTGCCGGTTGACCTACAATCCGGCAAGGAACCGGCTGTACGTTCACGTATACAGCTGGCCTTTTAAAAGCATTCACCTGTACGGCATGGCAGGCCGGGTGGAGTATGCGCAGCTGCTTAATGACGCATCGGAAATCCGGTTCAAGGAAGGCTTCGTGGCAAGCGGCATCGAGAACGGGGCGTATAAAGAGGGCAGAGACGAAGGTACGCTGGTGCTGTCGCTGCCTGTCAAAAAGCCGGATGTGACGGTGCCGGTTATCGAGCTGTTTTTAAAGGAAGGGGGCGGCCCGAGATGAAAGCCGTAACGTTGGGCTGCGACCGCAATCCCGCGCCGCGGGTGGAATACGGCATTTTGCAGCTGAAACAGGCGCTGCAGGATTGCGGCTTCGTGGTGCGGACGGAAGAAGGACAGTGGACGCCGGATAATTACCGGTCGGTACAGGGAGCGCAGGGAACACAGGGTACACAAGGCACACAGGGAACGAAAATTTACATCGGGAACCGGCTGGAGTCCGAATTGCTGCAGCAATTGGAGCGGAGCGAAGTTTTGCTGTACCATACGGAAGCCCCGGAGGGAGAAGGATTTTATTTGGCCTCCTGCCCGGGGGGGCTGCTGGCGGTTTCCGGAGGAAGCGACTCCGGCGCGCTGTATGGCTGTCTGGAGCTCGCGATGCGCATCCGCGCCCTCGGCAAGCTGCCGGGCGATATCGCTTACGGCGATGCGCCGCGCTTTAAACTGCGCGGGCCGGCGATCGGCCTGCAAAAAACGACCGTCGAGCCGCCGCGCCAGACGTATGAGTATCCGCTGACCCCGGCTCGGTTTCCGTGGTTTTACGACCGGGAGTTGTGGCGCGATTTTCTCGATATGATGGTCGGGCAGCGGTGCAATGTCGTTTATTTGTGGTCCGGCCATCCGTTCTCATCCCTGGTAAAGCTGGAGGATTACCCGGAAGCGCTGGAGGTATCGGAAGAGGAATTCGCGCTGAACGCGGAGACGTTCCGCTGGCTCGCGGAAGAAGCGGACCGCCGGGGCATATGGGTCGTGCTGAAATTTTACAACATCCACATCCCGCTGCCGTTCGCCGAAAAGCACGGCTTGAAGCTGCACCAGCCGAAGCCGCTGCCGATTACAAGCGATTACTACCGCAAGTCGATTGCCGCTTTTGTCCGCTCGTTTCCGAATGTGGGGATGATGATTTGTCTCGGTGAGGCGCTGCAGGGGCAAATTTACGGTGTCGAGTGGTTTACCGAAACGATTTTGGCCGGATTGCTGGAAGGGCTGCGGCATTCCGGGGCGAAGGAGAAGCCGCCGATTATTTTGCGCTCCCACGCCATCGAGCCGCAAAAAGTGATTGAAGCCGCGCTGCCGCTGTATCCGAATCTGTACACGGAAGCCAAATATAACGGCGAATCGCTGACCACGTACACGCCGCGAGGCAAATGGCAGGCTATCCACAACCGGCTCGGCTCGCTGCAGACGATTCATATTGTGAATGTGCATATTTTGGCCAATTTGGAGCCTTTCCGCTACGGCGCGCCGTCGTTTATTCAAAAATGCATGCAGGCGGCCCGCTATCGCTTGAAGGCGAACGGGCTTCATTTGTATCCTTTGTTTTTTTGGGATTGGCCGTACGCGCCGGACAGGGCCGAGCCAAGACTCAGGCAGTTGGACCGCGACTGGATCTGGTTTGCGGCCTGGTTTCGCTATGCCTGGAACCCGGACCGCGATCCGGAAGCCGAGCGGCATTACTGGGCGGAAGCGCTGGCTGCGCGGTTCTGGAGCAGGGAGGCGGGCGAGGCGGTTTTGGACGCCTACGAAGCCGCAGGGGAATGCGCGCCCAAATTGCTGCGCAGATTCGGCATTACCGAAGGCAACCGTCAAACGATGAGCCTCGGCATGACGATGAGCCAACTGACGAATCCGGAGCGGCACATGCCGTGGCCGGATTTGTGGGAATCCCAGTCGCCGCAGGGCGAGCGGCTGGAGGAATATGTCGTCCGCGAGCTGAGCGGCGGGACGCATACCGGCGAGACGCCGGCGGATGCGATCGCCGACGCGGAGCGGCACGCCTGCGATGCGGCGGCGGCGATCGAGCGGGCGCAGGCTCACGTCGCCCAGAGCCACGGCGAGTTCGAGCGCCTGACGGGCGACGTGCAGGCGATCCGCCATATGGTGCAGGCGTACGCGCATAAGGTCCGGGCGGCGATCCTCATTTTAACGTATAAGCATACGGTAAAAGGGGCGTATTTCGACCGGCTGGACTTGCTGGAAGAGGCCGCCGTTCATTTGGAGCGCAGCCTGGACAGCTACCGCGAGCTGACGGCGCTCACGGAGCAAACGTATTTGTACGCCAACAGCATGCAGACGCCACAGCGGAAAGTGCCTGTCCGGGGCGGGCTCGAATTCCGGCACTGGACGGATTGCCTGCCTGTCTACGAAACGGAGCTGAACCGTTTCCGGTTTCATTTGGACGAATTGAAGTCCGGCATTTTGCCCGAAGCGCTCAAGCACCGGGAGGAGCCGATCGCCGCCTACCGCGAAGCCCCGTTCACGCTGCATTCCGGGAACGCGGAGACGTACCGCGTGGAGAAGGAGGCGCAGGTGTTCACGGACGGCGATATTCACATTGTCGGCTGCGCGGAGGAATTGCAAGGGCTGACAGGGATACGGTTCAGCCAAATGGAAGCGGGCCGGGGCGGCACGGCGATCGAGCTTGAACTGCATCAGCCTGCGAACGTGCTGATCGGCTATTTCAATTCCAAGGATGAGCAGTGGCTGCAAGTTCCGAGTCTGGAGGAGAACACGCATGCGGACGACCGGGGCGGGTATGCTCCGGTACTGCGCAAAGGTCTGCGCCTGTACGCGTACCCTTCGGTAAATATTCACGCCTTCAGGTATGAAGCCGGGCGGCATACGCTCGATTTTGGCAGGGGAGCTTACTTGATTGCGGGCGTTATCCCCGCCGAACAGGCGCTCCGGCCGCGCGATGTCGAGCATAAAAACGACGGCATCGATACCTTGGACTGGCTGTACGAGTAAAAGTGGAGGGAATCGTATGTCGATGAACAAAATGGCGCTGTGGTATGCACAGCCGGCCGGGTCGTGGTTCGAAGCGCTGCCTGTCGGCAACGGCCGGTTCGGCGGTATGGCGTACGGCGGCGTGGACCGGGAACGCATTCAATTGAACGAGGATACGCTTTGGTCGGGGGAACCCCGGGAAACGGTCAATCCTGATGCGGCGGGTCATCTGGATCGTGTGCGCGGGCTGATTTTTGCGGGGAAATACGCGGAAGCGGAGGCGGTTATCGAGCGCCATATGGGAGGGCCCGAGATCGAATCGTACATGCCGCTCGGGGATTTGGAGCTTATTTTCGATCAAGAAACCGCTCCCTCGGACTATGTGTATACGGACTATCGCAGGGAGCTGGGCCTCACGGAAGGCATCGTGCGCGTACAGTACCGCATGCATGAAGCCGAATATGTCCGTGAACTGTTCGTATCGGCCGTCGATCAGGTGATGGCGATACGTTTGCAAAGCGGGCGCAAAACCGGGTTTACCGCCGTGCTGCACAGCCCGCTGCAGTTCCAGGTTCGCAAAACGTCATGGAACCGGGTGACGCTGTCCGGGCGCTGCCCTGTACATGTTGAACCCAATACGGTCAAAACGTCCGATCCGGTGCAGTATGCCGAAGGGAGAGGCATAGGCTTCGAGCTTCACCTGCTCGCGCTTGCCGACCAGGGCAGGGTGGAAGCGAGCGGCGGGCGGATTCGCGTCAGCGGGACGGGCACGGTCACTTTGCTGCTGGCCGCAGCGACCGGCTACAGCGGCTTCGACCGGGACCCGGCCGCAGCGGGCACAAATCCGGGCGGGCTGTGCGACGCGCGGCTGGCCCGGGCCGCAGCGCTCGGGTACGACCGCCTGAAGGAGCGGCATATGCGCGATTACCGCGCGCTTTTAGGCAGAGTATCGCTCGATCTGGGCGGCGGCGATAAGGCGGGAATGCCGACGGATACGCGCATTCGTGCGGTCCGGGAGGGCGGAGACGATCCAGGCCTTGCCGCCCTGTTTTTCCAGTACGGCCGCTACCTGCTCTTGTCCAGCTCTCGTCTGGGCACGCAGCCGGCGAACTTGCAGGGCATTTGGAGCGACAGCGTCCGCCCGCCCTGGTGCGGCAGTTGGACGACCAATATCAATGTAGAAATGAACTATTGGCCGGCGGAAACGGCCAATGCGGCGGAATGCCATCAGCCGCTGTTCGAGCTGATCGAGGACCTGCGGGTCACCGGCCGAAAGGCGGCAAGCGTTCATTACCGCTGCCGGGGTTGGACGGCTCACCACAACATCGATCTTTGGCGGACTGCGACGCCTGTGGGCGGATCGCCGAGCTGGGCCTTTTGGCCCTTGGCCGGGGCGTGGCTGTGCCAGCATTTGTGGGAGCATTACGCGTTCAGCCAGGACGAAGGCTTTCTCAGGCAAGCTTACCCCGCGATGAAGGAAGCGGCGCTGTTTGCCCTGGACTGGCTCGTCGAAGCGCAGGACGGCAGTCTGGTCACTTGCCCTTCCACGTCGCCGGAAAATTTTTTCATAACACCGGATGGGCAAAAAAGCAGCGTGACCAAGGGAGCGACCCTGGATATCGCGCTGATCCGGGATTTGTTCGCCCATTGTCTGGAAGCCGGCCGCAAACTGGATACTGATGCCGCCTTTGTAGGGCAATTGGAGCAGGCGCTGCTGCGGCTGCCTCCTTTTCGCATTGGGAAATACGGCCAGCTTATGGAGTGGGACGAAGACTTTGCAGAGTTCGAGCCCGGGCATCGCCACATGGCGCATTTGGCGGCGCTGCATCCGCTGGGCCTCATCACGCTGCATGGCGAGCCGGAGCTTGCCGCCGCCTGCACGAAAACGCTTGAGCGGCGTCTTGAGCACGGCGGGGCGCATACGGGCTGGAGCTGCGCTTGGATGGTCAATCTATGGGCGCGATTGGAAAATCCGCAGGAAGCCGGCCGTTTTTTGAACGAACTGCTCGCCGGGCTGCATCCGAATCTGATGAATGCCCACAGGCACCCGAAGGTGAAGCTGGACATTTTTCAGATTGACGGCAATCTGGGCGGCGTGGCCGGCATGGCCGAAATGCTGCTGCAAAGCCACGGCGGTGAAATCCGCCTGCTTCCGGCCTTGCCGCCGGCGTGGAGGAGCGGCAGCGTGAAGGGGCTCAGAGCGCGCGGAGCGTTCGAAATCGCCATCGAATGGGCAGGGGGCCGGCTTGTGCGCGCCCGCATCCGATCGATGGCCGGCAAGCAGTGCCGGCTGCGGACGGCGGAGCGGGTGCAGGTACGGGTCGTGCAGGACGGACGCCGTATCCGAACGGAGAGCTGCGGACCGGGCGTCGTCGCGTTCGGCACAGAGGCCGGGCAAATTTACGAAATCGTGCCGGGAGGCGATGAAGCGTGACGTATACCGCTCAAATCAAAGAATTTATTTTCGGGGAGGACCGGCCGTTCCCGAGCTGCCACGCCTCGACGCTGGAGCTGCTCCCCGGCGGGGAAGTGATCGCCGCCTGGTTCGGCGGAACGAAGGAGCAAGCCGGAGACGTGGCGATCTGGACGGCGCGCAGAGGGAAGGAGGGCGGCTGGACGCCTCCCGTGAAAACGGCCGATCAAGACGGTCTGGCCCACTGGAATCCCGTCCTTTTTCGAAGAGCCGACGGCTTGCTGTTTCTTTTTTACAAAGCCGGAGCCGCTATCGAGAATTGGGAAACGCGGGTCATGCGTTCGGCGGACGGCGGCAGGACGTGGACCACGCCGGTTCCTTTGGTCGAAGGGGATCAAGGAGGCCGGGGCCCGGTCAAAAATAAACCGGTCGCGCTTCACGACGGCACGATTGCCGCTCCGGCGTCGCTCGAACCCGCGTGGGAGGCGTTCGTCGACCTTTCCGCCGACGGCGGCGAGACGTGGACCCGAAGTGCGCCGATCCCTTTGGACCGCAGCGGATTTTGCGGCATCGGCACCGGCACCGGCGAGGGCGAGTCCGCGGGCGCGGACAGCAGCGAGGCCCGGGGGGAGAAGCGGGGCCGGGGCATCATTCAGCCCGCTATATGGGAATCCGCGCCGGGCATCGTGCACATGCTCGCCCGCAGCACCGAAGGGGCGATATTCCGCAGCGATTCGGCGGATGGCGGAAGAACATGGTGCCAAGCTTACCCGACTTCGCTGCCCAACAATAACAGCGGGATCGACCTGGCGAAGCTGGATGACGGCACGCTGGCACTTGCATACAATCCGACGCGCCCGGAAAAAGGCAAGCTGAAAGGCCCCAGAACGCCGCTCGTGATTCGCCTGTCGCGGGATAACGGCTTGACCTGGGACGACGAGCTGCTGCTGGACGAAGGGGAAAAGCAGTATTCCTACCCGGCCGTCATCGCAAGCGGCCGCGATTTGTACGTGACGTATACGTGGAAAAGGGAGCGCATCGCCTTCCAAAAAATTTCGCTCGGAGATTGAGCAGGATTGCCCTATATATTAGGGAAAAAAAGCCACTATTCGCGCATCGCAGTGTTATATAATGATATGGGATCATTTAACTTCACACCAAGTAGTTGGAAAGGGGCGGATTCATTGCTGACTGGCAACCAATTGGACGAACAATTGCAAGCGGGCAAAAAAACGCTTCGAACGCGACCGGGCGCACTGCTGCTCGGCCCTACCGGAGCGAGGCTGTGGGCGGATTATTTGGATCCCGTTCCCGGATTTGCCGGGAGATTCGATTTTATACACAAGGTTAATATCCCGATGCTGTTTCAAATAGACAACAATTTGACGGAAAGCTTCGAGCCGTGCCGGACCGAATGGTATCCGAGCCACCTGCTCATGGAATATGCGGACAACCGGCTTGCGCTGGTCGAGCGCAAATTTATCGCCTGGAACGACTGCGCCGTTTCCTGCCAGACGTGGACCAACCGGAGCCGTGAAGAGCTTGTGCTGCGCCTGAAAACATACGGCGGCGCGTTCGCCGGGCGCAGCGGAAATACTTTGCAGGGGCTTTTTCGCATCGAGCACTACAGTTTCGATATCGCTGGAGCCATTGCCGTCAGCGATCCCGCAATGCTAACGGAAGTGCGCTTGAAGCCGGGGGAGTCGAAAGCATTCGTCATCGCTGCGGCGCTCGGCATAGCGGGCAAGGACGGCATGGACATGCTGGAAGCCCGGGCGTCGGCCTATGCGGAGTATGGACCCGATGGGGACGGGGTGATCGACAAGCAGCGAGCGGAATACGGGCAATGGTTCGAAAAAACGCCTTCGTTCAGAAGCAGCGACCCGGTGCTCGACAAAACGTGGACGTACCGCTGGTTCCTGCTCCGGCACAATTTGGCCGATCCGCAGTACGGGCATTTGACGTATCCGTTGTTTTATGAAGGAAGATCGCACAAAAAAAGCAAGACGCCCTTCGGCAAAGGGGGCTGGGAGTTCAGCAAGCTTATCAATTTGTCCGTGCCGCTTCATCTGATGGACGCCAGGTGGCACCATGATCCGGCATACGGCGAAGGGCCGCTGCGCAATATGGCCGCCTCGCCGGGAGAGGGAGGGCTGTTCTGCTGCCTGACGGTAGATACCGTGATGCACGCCTTCGCCAACTTTTCCTGCTGGGCCGCTTACCAGTTGTATCTGGTGCACCGCAACCGCGATGCGATCGTCGAATTGCTGCCTGCGTTCAAAACGCAAATCGCCGAATGTAATCGCATTCATGGGAGCGGGAACGATCATTTGATGATCGAATACAAGCATACGCGGACAGGCAAAGAGTATCAGCCGAGCTACTGGTATTTCCATCAATTCCCTAGAAACCCGAAGGATAAGGCAACCTACACCCATCTGAAGAGGGTGGATCGCACCGTCTACCATTATTTAAACACGCTGGCGGTAGCCTGCATGTGCGAGCTTGCCGGGGATCCGGAAGCGGAAGCTTTTGCCCGGATGGCCGAGGACATCAAGCAGGACATTCTTGAAAAGATGTGGGATGAGGAGACGCAGTTTTTTTACGATCTCCACTATGAGACCGACGAGAAGGCGCTCGTCAAAAATATTGTCGGCTTTTACCCCGGTTGGGCGCAAATCATCGGCGACCGCTATAACGGCATGGCGGAGCATTTGTTGGGCGATAGCGAATTCCGCACGAAGTGTCCGTTTCCGTCGGTTGCAGCCGACTGCCCGGCCTATTCGCCGGAAGGGGGCTGGATGGGCCATTTTGTCAAGGGGCGCAACGGCTGCGTATGGGACGGCCCGACCTGGCCTTACACGAACTCGATTGCGCTCGACGCGCTCGCCAAGGAGAGCAAACGGCGGAATCATCAATTTGACAAAGCATTCGGCTATTATTTGCGCGAATATTCGTTCCTTCATTTTATGAAAAGAGATCTCGGCCAGCCCGGTCTTGTCGAGCATTACAACAGCGCCACGGGCGAACCGCTGAGCGACGAACAGGAATACAACCACTCGTTCTATATCGATTTGCTGATTTCGCATGTGGCGGGCTTAACCGTCGAAGAGGATCGCATCGTGCTTGATCCGCTGGATACGGGCCTGGATTATTTTTGCCTGGACTCCGTGAAAGCGGCGGGCATGGAGCTGCGGATTACATACCGGAAACCGGATGCGCCGGCGGGCCCCCCGGATTCTCCGGATCTTATGTATCTTGAAGAAGGCTATCGCCTGTACGTAAACGGCAAGCTCGTGTTTGCGAGCGAAACGTTATGCCGGAAAGAGCTGCTCTGGAAGGAGCTGTCATAGATTGCAAACGTGTGCAAACAGAAAGAAGAAGGGTGGGGCTGTGTGTCATGAGTCGTTATAACGGAATTGTCGCGCAATCGGGAACAGACCCGGCGCTGGAGGAAGCATACCTTCCTACCCCGCAGCCGAGCGACAACCATGCGTCCAATTTGCTGGAGGTGGATAGCGGCGACCTGCTGTGCGTCTGGTTCTCCGGCAGCGGAGAGGGGAATCCCGATACGGATATCGTCATGTCGAGGCTGCCGGCCGGTTCCAGGCAGTGGACGGCTCCGGTCAAGCTGTCCGCAGACCGCGAACGGTCCGAGCAAAATCCGGTCCTGTTCCAGGCTCCTGACGGCAAGCTCTGGCTGTTCCATACGTCGAACGAACCGCACAACCAGAGAACGTCCAGAATCGTGTACAGGACTTCCGCAGACCGCGGATTTACATGGAGCGAAACCGGGGTCATACCCGCCGGGCCCGGCATCTTTTTGCGGCATCCGCCCCTGGTCCTGCACAACGGCGATTGGCTGCTTCCAGCCTACTACTGCCGGCTTGAAGGGCATTACAGCGTCGTCCTGATCAGCTCTGACGAGGGGGCGACGTGGCAGGAGCACGAAGTGCCGGGCAGCCTGCACCGCGTGCAGATGACCGCCGTGCAATTCGACGACGGCACGCTGTTTGCGATGTTCCGCAGCCGGCAGGCGGACCGGATGTACACGAGCGTTTCCGAAGGCAGCGGAAAGACATGGTCGGTTCCGGCCAAGAGCACCCTGCCGAACAACAATTCTTCGACGCAGCTCGTCAAGCTGCATAACGGCCATCTGGCTTTGATCTACAACAATTCCACGCTGGAGCGCGATCAGTTCAGGTGGGTGCAAAGAAAAGGGGAATTCCGCAAAAAACCGCTGCGCACGCCGCTTACCATTTCGATTTCGGAGGACCGGGGCGAGACTTGGCCGTATTTCAGAAACGTGCAGATGGCGGATCTTGAATATAAAGAAACCGAAATCGGTTATTCGTACCCTTCCATTATCGTGACGCGCGACGGCAAAATTCATCTCGCATTTTCGTATTTGCGCCAAGGCATCAAATATGTTTGTTTGACGGAGCAGTGGATCAAGGAAGGACAGTAGCATGTTGTTCAGCCGGAGCGGGGGATGCGCGTATGGCGGGTTCCCGCGTTCCGCGATCGATGGTTCAGCGGATAACAAATACCTGTATTAGAGGGTGATGGTTATGAATGGGAGAATCCAGCATTTAAGCGGCGATCTGTTTTTCGAGAAAGGCATGAACATCTTTTTGAACCGTGAATTGGAATCGTTTACAACGCTGCAGCACAGCCATGATTTCGTTGAAATCAGTTTTGTGGGAGAAGGCTGCGGGTATCACTACGTGGAAGATCAGGTCATACCCGTGAAGCAAGGGGATTTGTTCGTCATTCCGATCGGCACATCGCATGTATTCAGACCGTCTTCGCCGAAGCAGGACAAAATGCTCGTCATTTACAATTGCATTTTCCGCCTTGAGCTGCTGGATTCGTGGAAGCATTTGCTGCAGAGAGATTCCATGACCTACCATACCATACACGATTACGAAAAATGCCAGGAACGGTGGCTGCATTTTCAGGATAAGCACGACACTTTCTCGACGATTATGCAGAACATGTACAGGGAATATTTGAAAAAAAGCACCGGGTTCGAGACTGTTCTCACCGCCATGCTGATCCAGATGATGGTGCTGATGCAGCGTTTTGAGATGATCAATGAAATGGAAACGGTTTCGTTTAAAATGTTCGATGAAGTCGTTCATTTCATCAAATCCCGCTACACGCACAATTTGACGGTGCAGGATGTGGCCGATTACTTTTTTTTAAGCGCCAGCCATTTTCAACGATTGTTTAAAAAATCGACCGGATTGTCGTTCACGCAATATTTGCAAAACGTGCGCATTCAAAAATGCTGCGAGCTGCTAAAATCCACTGATATACCGATTTATCAGATCGCCAATCAGGTCGGGTATCAGGATATGAAGTTTTTTCACGCCCTTTTCCGCAAAAAAACCGGGGTGACGCCGAGGCAGTACAGGCAAAACTTCCAGGAGCTCGACGAAACGGACATTTCCTGCTAGGGGTCCGACGGGCGGGTGGGGCTGCTGCTTTTTTCAGTAGATAAGAAAGTATATGTTTTATACTTTTGCTTCGCATCTACTTTGATAAACGCGCTCGTCCCAGAAGGACGACGGTGTCGTTTATCCTTGACATATAAGAATTTATATGTTCTCGGGTTTTGGCAAGCGTAGATTCAATGAACACCGCGGCCCGGCGTAATGAAAGAGGTATCGCGCACTTTTCTAACGCCATCAGGACGTTTTTTGAAAGACATGTCCTTTTGACATCCAAAGATTGTAGTGCTGGTGTTGTGCAATGGCTCTTTCCTAATAAGCGCCTCTCCCGGCGCGGGTTGCAGTGCTGTACGGCGGGTGGTCATGCGGTGGCTTGGTAGGGAGAAAACCTGCAAAAGTGCAGGTATTTCCTGCGAAATTGGCTTGTTTTGGCGAAAAACCTGCAAAAGTGCAGGAATTTTTGCTGAAAGTGAGTCTGTGTCCATGTGTTCGGTGAAAAGCCTGCACTTTTGCAGGAATTGTTCATGGCCAATGATAAAGGACACAAATTCATGTATTTTTGCAGGTTTTCTTCGTGCAGGTAGGCAGGCTGTGGCAAGGATTTTCGATAATGGCAAAAAGCCTGCACAAATCAGGCTGTTGAGAAAGTCTAACGGGTTTCCTCTCAGATCAATTTTTATGTGGGGGCACTCATCTCGAAGAGAAAAAATTGATATAAAACGATCTGAGAGGGGTATTTGGCTCATGCTTTTGGTGCTTTTTTTGAGCAGCCGGGAAAAAAGCGGGTTTCTCAACAGCCTGACAAATGCAGGAATGTATCGTCTTCAGCGTATGAACGAAAGAAAACCTGCACTTTGCAGGCTTTCTTTCTCCGCGTAGCCAGACAGCAAGGCGTTCAGGCCATCCGGCTCTGCGCGAGTTCCACTGCCTGACTTTCGCAGATTTTACGTGCTCAACAAGTTTTTTGAAAGTCTCTTTTTTGCAGGTTATCTGCGAATGGCTAGTGATATTGGTCATTCATGGGTTTTTCATGCTATGCCGGCATCCTCAAAAGACCTCGATGGAGGTTTATCTCAGGGACAGATTATTGGGGTACGGGGCTGACCATCGCGATGGAGCAGCTCTTTTTGCGGTATCGGAAAATAAGGATCGAGGAGGGAGTCCGTCTATGTCTACATGGTGCCCGGATCTCTATTTGGAGCGCCTCTACGAAAGCGCCGGCAAGGAGGCGGCGCATGGAACATGGAGCGAGCGAAAAGCCGGCGTGCGGGCGAAGCTGCTGGCGGCGCTCGGCGAAATGCCTGCGGCTCCGGCCCCGGTGGCACCAGCCCCGGTGGTCATCGAACGGCAGGAGATGGAGGATTGCATCCTGGAACGCGTCGTCTACACGACCGATCTCCATCTCCAAATGCCGGCCTACGTCCTGCTGCCCAAGCGGCTGGAGGGCAAAGCGCCGGCGGTGCTCGCCTGGCACGGGCACGGATACGGCAGCCGGGAGATCGTCGGCCTGCGGCCGGACGGGGCCGCCGATCGCGGCGAACCGGGCATTCACGGGCATTATGCCGTGAAGCTGGCGCAGCGGGGCATGGTCGTGATTGCCCCGGAAATAATCGGCTTCGGCGACCGGAGGCTGTCGGCCGATATGGGCAAGGACCCGCGGAAAAGCAGCTCCTGCTTTTCCCTCGCCTCGCGGCTGCTGATGTACGGCCGCACGCTGGCCGGCTTGCGCATCTGCGAAGCGATGCGCTCGCTCGATTATTTGGCGTCGCGGGAGGAGGTCGACCCCGCCCGGATCGGCACGGTCGGGTTCTCGGGCGGCGGTCTGATCGCCTCGTTCTCCGCCGCTCTGGACGAGCGCATCAAGGCCGCCGTAGTCTGCGCTTTTACGAGCACGTTCAGGGGCAGCCTGCTGGCGATGAATCATTGCATCGACAATTATTTGCCGTCGATTATGCCTTTTGCCGATCTGCCGGAATTGATCGGATTGATGGCGCCGAGGGCGCTTTTTGTCGAGTCGGGTGTGGAAGATCCGCTGTTTCCGGCCGATTCGGTCAAGGAGGCCGCCGCCAGGCTGGCGGACATTTATGCGGAAGAAGGGCGCGGGGACCGGTTCGAGGCCGATTTATTTCCCGGGAAACACGAAGTGTCCGGACGCAAGTCGTTCGACTGGCTGGCCCGGCAATTGAAAGCAGGATTCCCCCTATAACTCGGCAATCATCACCTATAATGCGTGCAAATACGGAATGTATAATGAATGAATAAGTCATGAAATCGCTGTCATTCGGGCTTGAAAGGAACACTATGGGAGGTGCTGCAATGGGGCGAATACTTCTAAAACATGTGGAAAAACGTTTCGGCAAAGAACGAGCTTACGCCGTGAAAGATTTCGATCTGGATATTCAGGACGGAGAGTTTATCGTCATGGTAGGTCCTTCCGGCTGCGGCAAATCGACGACGCTGCGGATGATCGCCGGCCTTGAGGACATTACTTCGGGCGAGCTGTATATCGGAGATAAGCTGGTTAACCATTTGCCGCCGAAAGACCGGGATATCGCCATGGTGTTTCAGAACTACGCTTTGTATCCGAACATGAGCGTATACGAAAACATCGCATTCGGCTTGCGCCTGCGGAAAATGGCGAAACATGAAATCGACCAGGCGGTCAAAAAGACGTCGCGAATTTTGGAAATCGAGCCTTTTCTCGACCGCAAGCCAAGGCAGCTCTCCGGCGGGCAGCGGCAGCGCGTGGCGCTGGGCCGGGCGATCGTGCGAAATCCGTCCGTTTTTTTGATGGATGAGCCGCTGTCCAACCTGGACGCCAAGCTGAGAGTCCAAATGCGGACGGAGATCATCGCGCTGCAAAAAAAACTCGGCGTCACGATGGTGTACGTGACGCACGACCAGGTCGAAGCGATGACGATGGGGCACCGCATTGTCGTCATGAAGGACGGGATCATCCAGCAGGTGGATTCGCCCAAGACGATCTACAACAATCCGCGGAATACGTTCGTGGCCGGATTTATCGGGACGCCGCCGATCAATTTTATCGAAGGAAAAATTATCGAAGGTGCGGACGGCTCGCTGGAATTCCACACGAACCGGTATTACCTGAAAATCCCGGCGCATCAATCGGGCATGTTGAAAAAAAAGAAAAAAGTCGATCGAACCGTTTTGCTTGGCATTCGCTGCGAGCATATCCATTTGGACCCGGCCTTGCGCGAAGCCAATCCCCATGCGCAAATCGCCGGCATTCAGAAGCTGAACGAATTGATGGGGGCGGATATGTATGTGTATTTGGACATCGGCATGCCGAATTTGCTCATAGTCAGAGCCCAGGCCGATCATGCGTTTACGGAAAACGAAAAGCTTGTTTTGACACTCGATATGCAGAAAGCGCTGTTTTTCGATAAAGATTCCACGGAAAACTTATCATACTAAGCAGTATGGCGGGGGGATGGAGTTGAAGGTGTTTTATCAAGCAAGGGTATGGATGACGATCCTGCTTGCACTTGTGCTGGTGCTGGGTCCGGCGTTTCCCGGCCTGGCGGTTAACGGCGGCGCAGCGGCAGCGAACACGCGGGCTGCCGGATCGGATTCGTCCGACCATAAATCTCAAAAGCTGGAGCCCTATTACTCCGAAGTGCTGGAGCAGTGGCAGAAGGAGGGGGCGGCTCCCGCCCGTGGCGGCGGGCTGACCGTTCAGGGAGCGAAGCTGAGCGGCCGCTCGGACAATGCCCACGTTTCCGTCGGGTCGTACGGCGGGAAGAACGGCGTATTGGTCTGGAACGCCAAAGGCGACGAATGGATCGAATACGAGCTGAGCGTCGCACAGGGCGGTTTGTACGCCATCGACATGTCGTACCATCCGTTCGTCGACACGAAAAACCGCAAGCCGATTTCGCTGAACTTAACGGTCGACGGCGCCGCACCGTTCGTGGAATCCAAGTCGATCCAGCTGTACAGGCACTGGAAGGACAAAATGCCGGTCCGCAAGGATGACAACGGGGACGAAATCCGGCCGGTGGCCGAGGACATTTCCGGCTGGCTGACGTGGGAGCTGCGCGATTTGTCCGGCGCTTATTCGGACGCACTGCTTTGGAAGCTGACGCCCGGCAAGCATACGATCCGCCTGTCCGGCAGCGATCCGTTCGCGCTGGAGTCGATTGCGTTCAAAGCGCCGGAGCTTGCGGCCGATTACCGGACCGTCAGGAGCGGATTGCCCAAGGAGGCGGCTCCCGTACAGGCCGATCCGATCATCATCGAAGCGGAGCAGGTCGCATGGAAGAACGATTCTTCCATCGCGCTCGCTTTTGACAACGATATTGCGAACAGCCCTTATGTGCGGGGCAAAATGACTTACAATACGATTGACGGCAACCACTGGGCGTCGGGCAATCAGGAAATCAGCTGGAACTTCGATGTGCCGGAAACCGGCTACTATACCATCGCTCTGCGCCAGCAGCAGTCGTTCGTGTCCAACCGCTCGTCGTTCCGCTCGATTTTGATCAACGGCAAAGTGCCGTTCGCCGAGCTGAAAGCGTACCGTTTCTCCTATGCGTCGAACTGGAAAGGGACGCCGCTGGCCGACGATCAGGGCAATGCCTACGAGTTTTATTTGCAAAAAGGGGCCAACACGATTTCGATGCGCGTTACGCAAGCCCCCGTCATCCCGATTGTCGGCGATATGAATCGCGCCACGGATACGTTGACGAAACTGTCCGGCGATTTGCGCACGCTGACCGGCGGGGTCGACGATAAAAACCGGACCTGGGATTTGAAAAAAGATTTGCCCGGCTTTATCGAGCAGCTCCGGGAGCTGCAAGATCAGCTTGCGGCGACCCGGGACCGGCTGATCGCGATCAACGGGCGACCGGATTCGGTTTCCCAAGGGCTGGTCACCGTCGGCAAAGATATCGAAACGCTGCTGAAAAATCCCGATGAGATTCCTTACGATGCCGGGCGCTTCAACAAAATGCAAAGCAAGCTGTCCGATCTCATCGGCCAGCTCGGCTTTCAGCCGCTCCAGCTCGACCGCATTGCGGTCGTTCCGGCCAGCAAGCCGTTCCCGAAGCTGGAAGCGACTTTTATGGAAAAAGTGGAAGGCTCCTTCATCAACTTTTTCAACTCTTTTCAAACGGAACCCAAATCGAACGCCGCGGACGACAAAGTGCTGAACGTGTGGATGAACCGCGGGCGGGACTACGTCAACTTGCTGCAGGGCATGGCGGACGATATGTTTACGCCGCAAACCGGCATTAAAGTGAAGGTCAATCTGCTAAAAGACGATAAGCTGCTGCTGTTGATGAACGCCGCCGGGATCGCTCCCGACGTCGGCCTGGGGCTGCCGCACGATACGCCGTTCGACTATGCGATCCGGGGCGGCATCTACGATCTCAAGCAATTCCCGGATTTCGACGAGGTGTACCGGAGATTCACCCCGGGCGCGTGGCTGGCTTACTATTATGACGGCGGCTACTATGCCGTTCCGGAGACGCAGACGTTCTCCGTCATGTTTTACCGGAAAGATATTTTGCAGCGGCTCGGCCTAAAGGTACCCGATACCTGGGACGACGTATACCGGATGCTTCCGATTCTTCAGCAAAACGGCATGAACTTCACGCCTGTCGAGCACAGCATATTTTTGCAGATGCACGGGGCGGAATATTACACGAAGGACGGAACGAGGACGGGACTGGGCGCGGAAAAAGGGTTCGATGCGTTCAAGCAGTGGACCGATTTGCAAAACAAATACGGCATCGATCAAAAATCGGAAAGCTTTTACGCGCATTTCCGGGACGGCTCGTATCCGATCGGCATTGCCGATTTGAACGCGTACCTGCAATTGACCGTCGCGGCTCCCGAGCTGAACGGCTTGTGGGGAGTGGCGCCGATTCCCGGCGTCCGCCAGGATGACGGAACGGTCGTCCGCTGGACGGGCGGCAACGGCGGAGATATGCTCGCCTCGGCGATCTTCAAGCAGACGAAGAAGCCGCAGGAAAGCTGGGAATTCCTCAAATGGTGGATGTCCGAGGAAGTGCAGGAAAAGTACGGAACGGATCTGGAAACGCTCAATGGCGTAACGTTCCGCTGGTATACGTCCAACGTCGACGCGTTCGTGAGGCTGCCGTGGAAAGCCGACGATCTGCAAGCCATTTTGCAGCAATGGCGCTGGTTCCGGGACATTGCCAAAGTGCCGGGCAGCTATTACATGGAGCGGGAAATCAAAAACGCCTGGACGCGAACCGTCATCGGCGGGGAAAATTACCGCACTTCGCTGGAAACGGCGATCAAGGAAGTGGACCGGGAAGTTCAGAGGAAAATGCAGGAGTTCCGCTTTATCGATCAGAACGGGAACATGGTGCGGTCGCTGAATTTGCCGACGATTACACAGCCGTGGGAAGGGGTGGATAAATATGTTGAAAAGTGATGCGCAAGCGATTCAGAGGCCGCTTGCTCCCGTGAAAATCCGGAAAAACAGGCTGTTCGCGGCTTTAAAGACGATCTGGGCGTACCGCATCTCCTATTTGTTCATCGCGCCTTTCGTCATCTGTTTTGCCATCTTTATTTTAATTCCGGTGCTCGCCGCATTAGCGCTTAGCTTCACGTATTACAATGCGATCGAACCGCCGCATTTCGTCGGCTGGGACAATTTCCGCTACATGCTGTCGCAGGATTTGATTTTGATCAAATACGCGCTGCCGAACACGCTTTCGTTTGCGCTGATCATCGGGCCCGGGGGATATGCGTGCGCCTTTTTGCTGGCCTGGCTGATTTCGATTTTGCCCGCCGTCTACCGCAAATGGTTTACGCTGGCGATGTACACCCCGTCCCTGGCCAGCCTGGTCGCCATGAGCATTATTTGGACGCCGCTGCTTTCCAGCGACAGAATCGGCTATTTGAACAGCTTTTTGCTCAAACTCAGCCTGATCGGCGAACCGGTCGCATGGGTGACGAGCAAAGAGCATCTGATGGCTTCCATGGTCGTCGTCTCGCTGTGGAAAAGCATGGGGATCGGCTTTCTCGGCATGCTGGCGGGCATCCTGAACGTGAACCCCGAGCTGTACGAAGCGGGGCGGCTGGACGGCATCCGCAGCAGGCTGGAGGAAGTGTGGTACATCACGATTCCGTCGACCAAGCCGCAAATGCTGTTCGGCGCCGTCATGGCGATCGTCGGGGCGATCCAGATGTCCTCGATCGGAACGGCGCTGTCCGGGATGAATCCGACGCCGGAATACGCCGGTCACATGATTACGACGCACATCGACGACTACGGCTTAAAGCGGTTTGAGCTCGGATATGCGACGGCGCTGACGGTATGTTTGCTGACGATCGTCTATTTTGCCCAAAAGCTGAGCTGGAAGCTGTTCGGCACGAAGGAGGACGAAGCATGAAACTTGCGCTAAGAAAAATCGATCTGTGGCGCAGGCGCATGGGATTTCGCCGGTTGAGCCCGTTCGAGACGTTTGCCGCGATTTTGCTCGTATTGCTGAGCATCTTCATGCTGCTGCCGATCGTCTACATCTTCAATCACGCGCTGAAGCCGTATCAGGAGCTTTTCATCTATCCGCCTACGATTTTTGCCCGGGAGCCTTCCTTGCAAAATTTCGTCGAGCTGCTGGCGACGACCAAAAGCACGGCGGTTCCGGTCAGCCGCTATTTGTTCAACAGCCTGATCGTGACGGCACTGGCCGTCTTTCTGATCACATTTACGAGCGCCATGTGCGCCTATCCGATTTCCAAGCACAAATTCCCCGGCCACAAGCTGGTGTTCGGGACGATTTTGCTGACACTCGTCTTCGTGCCGGAAACCGTGGAAATTCCGAAATATTTGATCGTCAGCAAGCTGCACATTTTCGACACGTATTGGGGGCACGTTCTGCCGCTCGTCGCGGTGCCGACCGGCGTCTTTCTGATGAAGCAGTTCATCGACCAGCTTCCGGACGAATTGCTGGATTCCGCGCGCATGGACGGAGCCAAGGAGCATACGCTGTTTTTGCGGATTGTCATGCCGCTGCTGATGCCTGCGGTGGCGACGATAGGGATCATCGCGTTCGACTCCGCCTGGAAAAATGCCGACACATCCACGTTCTATATGCAAAATGAAACGATGAAAACGTTCCCGTTCTACGTGGAGACGCTGACCAGCGGGATGGCGAACAGCGTGGCCAGGCAGGGCGCCGCGGCTGCGGCCGCGCTCCTGCTGTTTTTGCCGAACCTGATCATGTTCCTCGTGTTCCAGAGCAAGGTGATCGCCACGATGGCGCATTCGGGAATCAAATAACGACCAGGGGGGATTGTGCCGATGGATGTTCGGCAAAACTTGCCGGAAGTAGAGCAGTGGGGGCGGTTTGAGCTGTCCTTGCGCGGCTCTTCCGAAGGCAACCCGTTTCAGGAAGTTCGGTTGTCCGCCCGCTTTCAATACAGGAATCTCGTCGTCGAGCCCGACGGCTTCTATGACGGAGACGGCACGTACCGCGTCCGCTTCATGCCGGACCGGCCGGGCGTGTGGAGGTATGTGACGCGCAGCAACCGCAGCGAGCTTGACGGATATGCCGGCGAATTCGTCTGCGTGCCGCCGCCCGCGGGCAACCATGGTCCGGTGTGGGTCAAGGACCGGCACTTGTTCGCGTACGAGGACGGAACGCCCTACCGGCCGTTCGGAACGACCTGCTATCATTGGACGCATCACGGGAGCGAGCTGATGGAGGATCTTACGCTGCAGTCGCTGCAAAGCTCCCCGTTCAACAAAGTGCGAATGTGCCTGCTGCCGACCAGGGATATGCAGCCTCCGCTGCGGCTCGCTTTCGCCGGCTCAAGTCCGGAGGATGTGGACAAAAGCCGCTTCAATCCCGCATTTTTTGCCCATTTGGAGCGGCGCATCGGCGATTTGTTGGAGCTCGGCATCGAAGCCGATCTGGTCTTGTTTCACCCCTACGACAAAGGATATTGGGGCGTCGACAACATGGACGCGGAGACGGATGCTTTTTACTTGCGCTATGTGATCGCGAGGCTAGCCTCTTTTCGCAACGTGTGGTGGTCGCTGTGCAACGAGTACGATTTCAATGCGGACAAAACGGTTGCAGACTGGGACCGGCTCCTGCAATTGACGCAGCGGTACGATCCGTATCAGCATCTGCGGTCGATCCACAACGGCACGAAAATGTACAAATCGTCCAATTTGTACGATTTTTCCAAGCCGTGGATTACGCATCAAAGCATCCAGCATTGGGATGCGGGGCTGACGGCAAGCTGGCGGGAAGCGGTCGCCAAACCGGTCGTCATCGACGAGATTTCCTACGAGGGCGACCATTCCAGGCGCTGGGGCAACATTTCCGGGGAGGAGCTGACCCACCGGTTTTGGGAGGGGCTGACGCAGGGCGGTTTTGTCGGGCATGGCGAGTCGTTTATCGGCCGGGAGACGAGAGCGTGGATATCCTCCGGGGGCAAGCTGTACGGGGAAAGCGTGGCGAGAATCGCATTCCTGCGGAGCGTGATGGAGGAAGGTCCTGCGGACTGGATCGAAGCCGCGCGGGAAGGGACGTACAAGCTGCTTTATTTCGGCCGCCGTCAGCCTGCATACGCATACGTCGATCTTCAGGAGGACGCGTCCTACCGCATCGAGCTGATCGATGCATGGAACATGAGCATCACGCCTCTGGAGGGCGTTTTCTGCGGGGGGAGCAGAATCGAGCTTCCGGGAAAACCGTATATGGCGCTGCGCATTGTCAAGGTATGAACAAAATGAAACCCGAAAGGAGGCGGCCGCTCTGAATTTTACGAGGGATGTGGAGCGCTGGGGGATGTTCGAGCTGACGCTGGACGGTCTTACGCATGGGAATCCGTTCGCGGATGTACGGCTTTGCGCCGAGTTCTCCGGCGGCGGGTGCTATGCGGAAGCCGAAGGCTTTTATGACGGCGGAGGCAAATACCGCATCCGGTTTATGCCGGAAGAAGAAGGGCTCTGGACGTTTCGGACGTTAAGCGATTATGCCGGTTTTGACGGCATTGCAGGGCAATTTATGTGCACCCCTCCTTCGCCCGGCAACCGCGGCCCCGTCAGAGTCAAGGATGACGCGCATTTTCAGTATGCGGACGGCACGCGGTTTGCGCCGGTCGGCACGACCTGCCATGTATGGCATCTGCAGGACGATGAGGTGCAAAAGCGGACGCTGCGGACGCTCGCACGCTCGCCTTTCAACAAAGTCCGGATGTGTGTTTTTCCGAAATGCGATCCGTTCAATTCTCCGGGGTCGGACAGCTATCCTTTTGAAGGTTCGCCGGAAACGGGATTCGATGATGCGAGGCCGCGCCCCGACTATTTCGCCCATTTGGAAAATCGGGTACAGGTTTTGGCGGATTTGGGCATCCAGGCGGAGCTTATTCTGTTTCATCCGCATGACGGCGGGCGGTGGGGATTCGACCGGATGCCCGCGGAAGCCGATGACCGTTATGTGCGCTATGTCGTTGCCAGGCTTGCCGCATTCCGCAACGTTTGGTGGTCGCTCGCGAACGGCGGCGATTCGATGGAGCACAAGCATGAGGGTGATTGGCGGCGCTTGTTCCGGATCGTGCAGGAGTGCGACAGCGGCAGGCATTTGCGCACTATCCATACCGGCGGGACGCAGTACGATTTTGGCGCGCCATGGGTTACGCATGCGAGCATTCGGCAGGCCGATGCGTTTGCCGTTTCGGAATGCACCAAGCAATTCGGCAAGCCGGCGGTCATCGACGATTGCGGGTATGAAGGCGATCTGGACGCCCGCTGGGGCAGCTTGACTCCCGAAGAGCTCGTCTGCCTCATTTGGGAAGGGACCTGCCGAGGGGGCTATGTGACCCACGGGGAGTCTTACTTCGGCCCGCAGCTTTGGTGCTCGCACGGCGGCGAACTTCGTGGAAAGAGCGCTGAGCGAATCGCATTTTTGCAGGCCATTCTTGCGGAAGCGCCGGAGCATGCGGCATACAGCACCGATAGTTACGATGCCGCCACACTGGTCGTGAAGGGCGAATATTATTTGCAATATTTTGGCCCGCACCGGTTTGCCTGCCGCGAATTTTCGCTTCCCGAAGGGACGTACAGGGGGGATCTGATCGATACGTGGAACATGACTGTCACGCCGCTTGGCAGCTCGTTTGCCGGACGTTTCCGGATCGATTTGCCGGCACAGCTCTATTACGCTCTGCGCATTCAAAAAGTGTCCGATTCATTTCCCAAATTAGCATGATGAAAAGGAGCGATGTTAATGGAACATTGGTGGAAATCCCCCCGCAGCATGAAGCTGTGGTATGAAAAGCCGGCCAAAGCGTGGACCGAAGCGCTGCCGATCGGCAACGGGCGGCTCGGCGCCATGATTTTCGGCAAAGTCAATCACGAAAGGCTGCAATTGAACGAAGATTCGGTCTGGTACGGCGGGCCTGTCGAAGGGGACAATCCGGAGGGTTTGCGCTATTTTCCTGAAGTGCGCCGGCTGCTGATGAAAGGCAAGCAGATCGAAGCGGAAGAGCTGGCGCAGGCAGGGATGATGTCGATTCCCAAATCGCTGCATCCGTACCAGCCGCTCGGGGATTTTCAAATTTACCACGATGGCGAAAAAAAGATGATTTCCAATTATTACAGAGATTTGGATATCGAGCAGGGGCTCGCCCATGTCAGCTATTGTCTGAACGACGTCCGGCATGTGCGGGAACTGCTCAGCAGCGCGGTCGATCAGGTGATGGCCGTGCGGATTACGTGCGACCGGCCGGGCAAGTTGAACTTGCGCATGCATTTGAGCCGCAGGCCGTTTGACGAAGGCACGCAAAAGATCGCGAGCGATACGCTCGTGATGAGCGGAGTGAACGGCAGGGACGGAGTCGCCTACTGCGCTGCGGTAAAAGCCGTTCCGGACGGCGGGTCGGTGAATGCGATCGGCGATTTTCTGACCGTTGAAGCCGAGGCCGTAACGATTTATATCGCGGCGGCGACCTCATTCCGGCATGCCGATCCGAAAGCGGAATGCGTCCGGCAGTTGGAGCAAGCTGCGGGCAAAGGTTACGAACGGGTGAAGCAGGACCACGTAGCGGATCATGCCGCCAAGCTGCGGCGCGTGCAGTTGGAGCTCGGCGGGGCCGAGGAGACGGCCGGCGAAGCCGGAGCGCTGCCGACCGATGCCCGGCTTGCACGGTTCCGGGAAGGCGGCCGGGACCCGGGGCTCATCGCCCTTTATTTTCAATACGGCCGCTATTTGCTTATGGCTTCCTCCCGGCCCGGCTCCAATCCCGCGAACTTGCAGGGCATTTGGAACGAGAGCTTTACTCCGCCGTGGGAGTCCAAATACACGATCAATATCAATACGGAAATGAACTACTGGCACGCGGAAATGTGCAATTTGCCGGAATGCCATGAGCCGCTGTTCGATCTGATCGACCGCATGCGCGTGAACGGCAGGAAAACGGCGCAAAAAGTGTACGGCTGCCGGGGGTTCGTCGCGCACCACAATACCGATATGTGGGGGGCGACCCAAATCGAAGGCAATTTCATGCCTGGCTCGATATGGCCGATGGGGGCCGCGTGGCTTACCCTGCATCTTTGGGAGCATTACCGGTACGGCATGGACGAAAGCTTCCTGCGCGAACGGGCGTATCCCGCTATGAAGGAGGCGGCGGAGTTTTTCCTGGACTACTTGTTCGAGGACGAACAGGGGCGTCTCATCACGGGACCTTCCACCTCGCCCGAAAATAAATTCATCGGCGCCGACGGAAGCGTAGGCTGCCTGACCATAGGCCCTTCCATGGACACGCAGATTGTGTACACGTTGTTCAGCGCCTGCATCGAGGCTTCCGGCCTGCTGCAAACGGATGAAGCGGTCCGGGGCGAATGGGAACGCGTGTTGCGCAAGCTGCCTCCGCCGCAAATCGGCAAATACGGGCAGTTGCAGGAGTGGGTGAAGGACTGGGACGAGGTGCATCCGGGCCACCGGCATATTTCTCACTTGTTCGCGCTGCATCCCGGCGAGATCATCCATGTGCGCCATACCCCGGAATGGGCGCAGGCGGCCAGGCGCACGTTGGAGCGCAGGCTGGAAGCCGGAAGCGGCCACACGGGCTGGAGCCGGGCCTGGATCGTCAACTTTTTCGCGCGGCTGGAGGAGGGGAACAAGTCTTACGAGCATCTGCGGGCGCTTCTGTCCAACTCGACATTGCCGAACATGTTCGACAACCATCCGCCGTTCCAAATCGACGGCAATTTCGGCGGTACGGCAGGCATCGCGGAGATGCTTCTGCAGTCGCACCGCGGGGAAATCACGCTGCTCCCGGCTCTGCCGGGGGACTGGCAGCAGGGCCGAATCAGCGGGCTGCGCGCCCGTGGCGGCTGCGGCGTCGACATCGAGTGGGCGGAAGGCCGGCTGACCCGCTGCGTCATCCGCGCGGCGAAAAGCCGGCCCTGCACAGTCGTTTGCAGACGGCCGCAGGCGCCGCTCGCGGTTGAATCGGACGGGATGCCGGTCGAAACCGCCATTGCGGGAGACTGCACGGTCACGTTCGAAGCCGTCGCAGGCAAAACCTACGTGCTGACGGCCAGCCGGCAAACACAGCTGGAAGCGGCAAACATGGCGACGAATATGTAGGCCGGGGGCCGGGACCGGAGCGCCTAGGCGTGTCGCCGGCAGGGCGGTCGGCCTGCGGCTGCGGTAGCGTGCTGGCGGACGCCGGGCTTTGCCCGCTGGGGCAGGCGTGCCCTGCAGGGGCGGTCGGCGCCTGCGGCTGCTGCAGCGCGCTGGCGTCCCGCCGGGCTTTGCCCGCTGGGGCGGGCGTGCCTCCGGCGACGCCGGACAGCCCGCTACGGTAGCGCGGACGTAAAAAGCCTGCAAAAGCGCATCTTTTTGCTCCTTTCCTGCACCTGCCCCGGTCTATTCCTGCAAAAGTGCAGGTTTTTCGCTCATATGCAGGGCTTAGGCCCGTTTTGATCGAAAATTCCTGCAAAATTGCAGGCATTTCCCAAAAACAGCCCATTTCCATGGCCAAAGCCTGCACAATTGCAGGTTTTTTGAGCTGCCGGCCGAACAGCAAGGGTCCGTGCCGACTTTTGCAGCGAAAACAAACACCTGGATGGTCATTCCACCGTTAAACGCCCCTAAGTAGCTTCACCCTGCCCCTTTACCCCCTTCTACCCGCCAAAAGAATGCAACACCCAGCCACAGTCCGCTCATCCGCCAAGAGAAATTACCATGTCACTACCGCCGCTTCTACCGCCAAAAGAATGCAACACCCAGCCACTATCCGCTCATCCGCCAAGTGTTCGTAGAAAATATAATTTTAGATTGAAATTGTTGATCCTACTAAGTATTAAACTCACCCTAAAGTTAAGACAGCCGCAGTCTATGACTTGAAAAATAAAGTCTTAGACTGCGGCTGTTTTATTGCGCTAACATCTCCCGGTAGTTCAATCACCAGTAGTTATGACTTCAAAATTTTTTCCGCCAATGATCTACAAACCTTGACAGTAAATTACTGTTCCGCACTGAACAACTCCAGTTTGGCATACATATCTTCCAAAATAAACCTAACGTCGATATCTCGATATATCCGAATTCGTCTCTCCGTTTGATGATGGACATAGGTCATATCCGGAGATATGCGAGGTGCAGGCTTCAAATCATAATCATAAGGCTGATCGTGCAGCAGCAATCCCACTGCTGGGGAATCACCCAACGTCCATACTTCCCCCCTTGGCCAACCCGGATTGTTTGCCCATTTTTGATTTGTCTCCAGCAATTGGCGATATAAATATTGACCAATGGCGCCGCATCGCTCCACTCTAGACTTTAATTCCGCGATACTGACTCTCATCTTTGCGTATACATTTCTAGGAATTTGCCACAACGGGATCGGAGAACTGAGTACGACGTTCGCTGCGTGAATATCGTTCCCTAAATTAAATTCCTCTCCACCATTTGGCCAAGCTCCTCCTCCAATCCATACCGCTGTCAAGCGATCGGCAATCGCCGGATTCATTAGATAAGCCGCTGCTAAATCTGTGATGGTTCCTAGGAAAATCACGAACAAAGGCCTTTGATCATCGGACATAGCTTCTCGTACAATTAACTCAGCACCCTCTGATGAGACCGGAGTCCTTTCGTCTTGCATGGCACGTTCCGCCCCACAAAGAACAGGATATTCTCCCGACAAACCCATGAGTTTCAATAGAAGTTCTATTTCCTTCAAGCTGTCCAACATTGAGGTTTTACTTCTCTCCTGGCCGAAGTGGGCACCAATTAGGCCTTTGATGACGAACTGAGGCGTTAACAGCGAATGAACGATAGCATATTGGTCGTCCGCTTCGTTTTTAGCATCACTGTTCACGATCAAACGGATCTTTTTGGCATCCGGTACATCGATTGCACGTTTCCTACTAAGGTTTCATGAGCGATTAGAGCAAGAACTCTCTACTTATTCAGTGCTTGACGGATCATATAATAGGTTGAAAATGGTGTCTGGCCCCGCATGAGCTGTTAATATTCAGTATATAAAGCTATTTTATTCTATACAATGTCATTAAAAATATGGTGGATCATAAATAAATTTACGAAATCTAGTGAACACGAATACAACCATCACGGGAGGATCGAAAATGAAAAAAAATATCCTAGTTAGCGGGGCGAGTTTCGCCGGCCTCTCAACGGCCTACTGGATGAAGAAGTTGGGCTGTAACGTGACCGTTGTTGAGATCGCCGAAGGTCTCAAAAAAGGCGGCACGCCTGTAAATATCCGCGGAAATACCGTCGACATCGTGAAACGTATGGGGCTGCTCGACCAAATCCAGTCGAACAAAATAGACATGGAAGTGATGGAATTCAAAAATTCCGATGATGTCACTGAAAGATTGGCATTCCGTGAGTGGCTCGCAGAAGATGAATATGAAATCGAGCGAAATGTATTGCTGAATATCATGTTCGAGGCTGTCAAAGATGATGTCGAGTTTATTTTCGGAGATAGCATAACGTCGTTGAAGGAAGAAAGTAACGGCGTCGACGTAGCTTTCAAAGGGGGGCAAAAGCGCTCGTTTGACCTGGTATTCGGTTGCGATGGTATTCATTCGGCTGTCAGAAAATATGGCTTCGGCGAGGAAGCGGAATTTTCGCATTTCCTTAAAACTTATTTTTCTATCACGATCGTGGATAAGTTGTTGATCCGGGAGAATACGACACAGATGTACAACGAGCCGGGAAAGGCGGTCATGCTGAACGCCTACAACAATAAAACCGATATCGTCCTCTTCTTTTCTTCGGAGAAGGAAATCCCTTACGACTACCGAAACGAAGAACAGCAGCGGAATATAACTTTGAATCAGTTTTCCGGAGTAGGCTGGCGAACGCCGGAATTGCTGGAAGAAGTGAAGAACTCGAAAACTTTTTACTTTGACAAGCTGTGCCAAATGAAAATGCCGTCGTGGACAAAAGGCAGGGTAGCGCTAGTCGGTGATGCAGGATACTGCGCCTCTCCGGCTGCTGGCATGGGTGGATCACTCGCAATAGATGGGGCGGCCGCCTTGGCTGATGCTTTCCAAAAATGCCATAGTAATTTTGAACTTGCGTTCCAAGAATACAATAAGAGTTTCCGTCCTTTCATCGAGGAAGTGCAGGCAAACGCGGCAATATTTGTAGATTTTCTTGTCCCACGAACTGAAGAAGCCATTCGCGAAAGAAATTCGCAAGCAGGGAACGATCTGTAGAATAATGAGAGGATATCATTTTGAAGGTGTTTTTACATTGACAAAATGTTTTATTATCTGTTAGATACCGATTCATAAATGTCGGACCCAAGCAAAGGTACAGTATCTCGTTTCGTTCCCGTGCCGTGGAACAAGCGCTTGGCTCCACTGCCGCGCACAGTGCCCGGATGCAGGAAGCGCCCTCTAGCACCGTTCAGCGGAAAGCGTCACACGACACCAACCTGAGTAGAGATCGGAGGAGGTGCCTCACCTCCTTTCTCCTTGGTGTAACATTTTAAGGTCTGTGAGAGAGTTAGCAAAAAGTTTTCAACGTTACTTATGATAAGGTTCACCTGAATCTTGTTCATTGCCAAGCCAATCAGGAGTTTTAAACCGAAAATTTTCTTCAGAGCGGTTGATGTGCTCACGAATATCTCTCACGCCTTCCGAACAGAGGGCGAGTAAAATACGTCAGAATGCAAATGCTGAATTTTGTCCCAGTTGCCGGGATTGGTCGTGTCTGGAGAGCGGTGCTCCAGAATGGCCTGATATAGGGCGGTTTTTTGTTCCAAATGGGCAACGTGCCGTTTGGCTTCTTCGAGCTTAACGAGCGCGGCTTCTTTATGCTCCATCATGAGTGTGCAGCGTTGCGGAATGGTCGAATCCCCTTCGAGACAGAGATCGACGTACATTTTAATGACTTCAATCGGCATCCCGGATTGCTTGAGGCATTTGACGCCATGCAGCCAGTTGATCGATTCTTCGTCGAACATCCGAATGTTGTTTTGATTGCGCTGTACGCTTGGCACCAGGCCTTTATCCGTGTAAAAGCGCACGGCGTGCTCGGTGAGTCCCGTTATCTGGGCGGCTTCTTTGACCGTATGCATGTAAATCCTCCTTGGAAAATAAATTTTTGAAGACGGCTTGACTTCGTGTAACACGAAGGTTCTAAGCTTATTGTAATGCAAATCAGCCGTAAGCGGAATCCCCGCTGCAGTGCCCGATTCCCGGGATATGCGCCGTTTGCTGTTATACATTTGAACACTGGGAGGAGTTACAATGCAAACCGTAACATTGAACAACGGAGTGAAAATGCCGATCATCGGCTTCGGTGTCTACCAGATTCCCGATGCTGAAGAATGCGAGAACGCGGTATATGAAGCGCTGATGGCCGGTTACCGTCTGATCGACACAGCCGCCGGTTATCTGAATGAGGAAGCGGTCGGACGCGCGATCAAGCGCAGCGGCGTACCGCGTGAGGAGCTGTTCATCACGACCAAGCTCTGGGTTCAGGATGCCGGCTACGAAAGTGCCAAGCTGGCGTTCGCCAAATCCTCGAAGAAGCTGCAGCTCGACTATCTCGATCTATACCTTATTCACCAGCCGTTCGGCGATTACTACGGCGCTTGGCGTGCGATGGAAGACCTGTACCGCGAAGGCAAGATCAAGGCAATCGGTGTCAGCAACTTCCTGCCCGACCGTCTGATGGACCTCATCGTGCATAACGAAATCGTGCCCGCCGTCAACCAGATCGAAACGCACCCGTTCTACCAGCAGACTGAGAGCGCCGCTTTTATGAAAGAGCAGGGAGTTCAACACCAGTCGTGGGCGCCGTTCGCTGAAGGACTTAACGACATGTTCGGCAACGAAGTGCTGGCCTCGATCGCAGAAAAACACAATAAGTCCGTCGCCCAGGTCGTGTTGCGCTGGCTTGTTCAGCGTGAAGTCGTTGTAATTCCAAAATCGGTGAGAAAAGAGCGGATCGTCGAAAACTTCGACATTTTCGATTTTGAGTTGAGCGCGGACGATATCGAACAAATTTCCGCCCTCGATACGCGGGAAAGTCTTTTCTTATCCTACCACGATCCGAAATTCGCCAAGATGCTGGGCACCTTGAGAGTCGATCTGTAAACCTTGATCGAACTGTAAACTCATCACGCGTTTATCCTTATCTATTAAGAAAGGACAGGACAGGGCGGGCGCCCCTGTCCTGTCCTTTCTTTACTTGAATTGCAAATTCTAAGAATAATAAAACTGCTGCTACCGGTGTAACGAAATCTATACTCCCACCAATACAGGTAGCACACAGAACCACCGAGACCTCCATAACTATCCTGCCCGTTAGCGTAACGATGTCACTCGTTGCTTCTACCGCCAAAAGAGTGCAGCACCCAGCCACTATCCGCTCTTCCGCTGTAAACGTCAAACAGCCCCATCTTGTTATCAAGATGAGGGCTAATTAGGTTTGGAAACACGCGGTACTAAGCGAATTGGCGGCGACCGCGGCAGCAGCTTGTCCGATGCTTCCGGATACGCTAACTATGGAATTTTGATCAGCTGCTCTATAAATGCCCAAAGAAGTTTACCTAACGTTCTCCTGCCTTAATAAGAAAGAAATGAGGAATTATTGATTTTTCTTTGTTGTATTATTTTTCTCGATATATATCCAAGTATAGTATACTGCCCAAAATACGAACAAAATGAGTAGTGTAAACGGTTTTAACTTTTGAGGTAAATAAATTGCGAGAACTAGTGCAGTGATCAAAAAGGGAGGCAGAAGAATCCAATATTTTTTACGGTGCATAAATTTCTCCCGTCATTTCATATTTACCAGTATTTTACCACATTCAGAAAGTTCAAACTGCATCTCCCGGCGTAGATCGTGGAACTGCGCAACTAGGCAGGAAGCAGCTTGATGAGGAGAAAACCTGCAAAAGTGCAGGTTTTTCTTGCAAAATTGGTTTATTTTGGCGAAATGCCTGCAAAAGTGCAGGAATTTTCGCTGAAAGTGAATCTGAGCCCATTTGTTCAGTGAAAAGCCTGTACAATTGCAGGAATTTTTCGCTGCCAGCAATCGAGGACGCAAATTCATGTATTTTTGCAGGTTTTCTTCGTGCTGACAGGCACATTGTGGCTATCGTCTCAGACGCAGGGGTTTTTCAACATACTTGTACGGATTGTACCCCCATCGGCTATAAAAGGCCAACGGGGGTTCTCTGTGCTTGGATCGGGTCGAGAACTAGGCATCCGGCCGCAGCGCGGGCCTGGACAAGGCGGACGCGCCGTTCCGCCGAAAGAGTGCGGCGTCCGGCCGCCGGCGCGCCCCTCGACAAAGCGGGAGCGGCCCGGGCGCGGGCGTGGAAGAGACCGGTGCCCACGCTGCGGCAAGCGGCAAAACAGGGAGGATTCATCGTGGTTGAATCCTCCCTACAAAAAAGCATGAACAGCCTATAAATGTTTTTTTGTACTAGTGTAATGTTAGGGATAAAGAGGTGGGACTATGGAGTTTATCAGACCGGAAGATTATTTGCCCGGCAAGAAGCGCATTGCGGATGTGAACAAATACGGAATCGGCTTGATCGGCTGCGGCAGCATCGCCAATTCGGCGCATTTGCCAGCCTATCGCAAGTACGGCCTGACGATTGCCGCGTGCTGCGATGTGAACGAGGAGGCGGCGCGGGCTACCGCCGCGAAATTTGACATTCCTTTTTGGACTACGGATGTCGGTGAGCTGCTGGCGCGGGAGGAAGTGGGCGTGATCGACTTGGCGATTCACCCCGAACCGCGGCTGGACGTGCTCAAACTGATCGGCGAGTCTCCGCGCCCGGTTTTATGCCAAAAGCCGCTCGCGCTCGATCTGGCGCATGCCGCGCTGCTCGGCCGGGAAGCCGCCCGGCTGGGCATCGTGCTCGGCGTGAACCAGCAGGCCCGCTGGGCTCCGGCGCACAGGGCGCTGAAAAAGGCGCTGGAGCAGGATCTCATCGGCGAAGTATACAGCATTCATCACTATATGCGTTCGTTCCAGGATCAGGCCGGCTGGTGGTGGACGAACATGAGCAATTTCAACATCGTCGACCACGGCGTTCATTATGTGGACCTGTGCCGTTATTTCAATCCTTACCCGGAAGAATGGTCCAGGGTGCACTGCACGACAGCGCAGTTGAACCGGCAAAACGCGGTGGATCCGCTGATTTATGCGGCGAACGTGGAGTTCGGCCCGAAAGGCGGGCGGAACCCGCTGATGGCTTCGCTGCATTTTAACAATATCGTAAAAGCAAGCCGTTCCCACAGCAACACCTGGTGGATCGACGGCACGGAGGGCAGCCTCTGGTGTACGCAGGATGCGCTGTATATGGCGCTGAACAAGCACAAAAACGTCGTGCACGAAATCAAGCTGAAAGGCTCCTGGTTTCCGGACGCTTTTGCCGGATCGATGCTCGCTTTTATGACCGCTTTGGAGGAGGGACAGCTGCCGCCGGTCACGGCGGAGGATAACTTGCAGACGGTGGCCATGACGGCGGCGATGGTCGTTTCGAGCCGGGAAGGCTGCACGGTGGAAAGAGCGGATGTGCTGAAAGGAAGAGGTTTATGATGAACAAACTCGGGTTTATGAGTTATGTATATATGGGCTGGAGCGCGGAAGCGATGGCTGAAGACGCGGTCAGGCACGGCATGGTTTACGTGCAGTTCGATCCGAAGCAAGCGGTGCGGGTGATGGACGATGAGCCGCTGTCGCCCGTCCGGGCCGGCAAAATCCGCTCTATTTTCGAAAGCAGGGGCATCTCCGTCATCGGTTTGTCGGGCTATACGAATATGATGAACCCCAATTTGCAGAAAAGGGAAGCAAAGCTGGAACAGCTCGAAAAGATGATCGACCTATGTTCCGCATACGGAACCGGGTATATCGCGACGGAGACGGGAAGTCTTCATCCGACCAACGCCTGGCGCGATTTCTCCGGGAACCGGACGCCGGAAGCATGGGAGCAGCTGGTTCAAACGGTTGAGCGTCTGCGGAACCGGGCGGTCAAAAGCGGCGCCGTCCTGCTGCTCGAAGGCTTCGTGCACAATGTCCTGGCCTCCGCGGAGCAGGCTGCCCGCATGGTGGAGCGGCTCGGGAGCGAAGGGCTGGCGCTCGTCATGGACCCGTTCAACTATTTGACGCAGGACGATTTGAACCGGCAGCCGGAGGCGATGGCGCATATGTTCGATTGCATCGGCCGCTTTTGCCCGATTGCCCACGCCAAAGACGCGCATTACGGGGAAGCGGGCTTCACTACCCCACGCGTAGGAGCGGGGCAGGCGGACTGGAACGTGTATGCGGCGCTGCTTGCCGGCCGTCTGCCGGACGTTCCGCTGATTCTCGAGCACGCCGGGCCGGAAGAGATTGCGGATTGCCTGTCCATTATTCGCAGCGCTTTTGACGGCGTCAAGGCAAGCGAGGAAGTGAACAACGAAAGTGGCGCATAAACCGAAGCTTGGCATACAGGGCCCCGTCGCAGCCTGGCAGGACCCGTGGGCGGGGGACGCCTCGGAGCGGATCATGCGCACGGGGACGGGGAGCATTTGTCCTTCGCAGGATGCGAAGCCGGAGCCGGAAGCGTTTGTGAACGTTTTGCGCGAGTTGGGAGCGGACTTTTACGTGCACCATGTCATCCCGGCACGTGCCGCTCCGGCTGCTCCGTCCGATCCGTCCGCTCAGGCCGCACCAGGGAACGCGGAGCTGCTTGCGCATATGTCCGCAGCCGGCATGGACATTTGCCTCGGCAACGAATACGGCAACATTAACGGGCCTTGGGCGGAAGGCACCAACCGCTACGACCTGCCGGACGAGGCGATCGCCGAAGCGGCCGCCTCCGGGCGGTGCATCGGCCTGCTGTACGACGAGCCGGAGCATTTGCAAATCAATGCCGGACAGTACCGCAAAGACGGATGGTTCCCGCATTGGGGCGGCACGGACGGCCTGGATTTGCCGCAATCGCGCAGCCGGGTGGAGCAGGCGGCCGCCTCGCGCATCGCCCATGTCCGAAGCGTTGTAGAACGCGCCGGTTCTCCGGCCGCCTCCATGCCTTTAATATCGGAACACGTATTTCCGGTCATGTTTCACACTTTTGCCAGAGCGGGCATGGACATCTGCCCCAAAATCATGAAGGAATCGTTCCAATCCTTGCAGCTGTCCACCGCGCTCGGTGCGGCCAAACAGTACGATAGATCGCTCTGGATCTGCGCCGATTTGTGGGGGCCGGATACGGGGACATGGTTTACCCGGCTTCCCGGTTTTCCCGGCCATTCCCCGCAGGAGTTCGAATCGGCCCTGAAAATGGGCTATTTGATGGGACCGACCCATCTTTTCACCGAAAATATCGACGTCCTGCTGAGGCATACGCCAGACGGGTTCCAGGCGACGGAGTTCGGCGACGTATGGAGCCGGTTCGTCCGCGGCTTTATTCCCGCAAACCCGCTCGCTTGGCATCATGCGCAGGCGGAAGCGGATATCGCCGTTATTCACGCCGACGACAGCAATTACGGGCAAAACAGGCGGTTGTTCGGCAACCGCACGCCTGAAAATGATAGTGCTGAGAGCGCTTCCCGAAGCGTATTTCACATCTGGCATCTGCTCAGCCGGGGAGCGATACCCGCCCACGGCAGCTGCATGCATATTCCCGGCTACGACTTTCCGCGGCATCGGCTGAAGCGGGAAGTGCCCTTTGACCGGTTTCCGCTCGAACGCGGGTTTGCCGGAGCCGGCGAAAAACGGGTGCATCCGCTGTTTTACCCGGTGCGCAGCGTGCTGGCGTTCGACGATCAGGTGAACGCGGAAAAGCTCGGCCGGCCGAAATTGATCATCGTCGGCGGCTCCTCGCTTTCGCAGCGGACATTGTCGGCGGTCATCCGACAAGTCGAGGACGGCGCAGTCGTGGTGATCGCCGAATGGCTGCTGCCGGCGGACGGCGCTGCGAAGCTGAGAAGCAGCGGGGCGATAGGCTTCGGCCGGTGGATCGTCACGGACGATTTTTTAGCAGCGGCGGTGAGAGAGGCCGTCGAGCCGTTTTTGGGGGAAGAGCGCTGCTGGACGCAGCGTTTTGGAAATTCGGAAGTACGCATATATCCCGGAGACGAAGAAGGGTATACGCTTGATTTTGAAATTGCGACGGTTTGACGAAGAGGGTGGGGATCTGCTTGGAGCCAACGAAAAGTCTGGATCAGTTCGCGGAAATCGCGTTTCGCGAACATCCCGGAAATAAAGACGAACTGCGGGAAATCGTACCTGCAGCTTACGAGAAAACATATTTCGTCCCGGGGACGGAAAGGGCGAAGATCGCCGCCGGGCTTGCTTTTGAAGAACAAATGGCTCTTTTCCGCGAGGAAATGAAAGGGCTGCGCGACAAATACCGCCCGTATATGAGAAATTTGGCGTCGGCGCCATCTTCGGCCCGGGATCGGCAGGTTTGCAGCCAATTCCAATTTCGCTTTCAAACGCCGGAAGATGCCGACTTTACCCGCGTTTTGGAAGGAGAGGGAGTATGGGAAACGGTGACGATTCCCGATTTCCGCGGGCCGACCGGCGTAAACGGCAAATGGACGGGATTTTACCGCTGCGAATTTTCGCATCCGTCCCCTCCCGAAGACAAACGGGCATACCTCGTATTCAAGGGGGTGGATTATAAAACGACGGTCTATTTGAACCGCAAGTGCATCGGCAGCCATGAAGGCTTTTTCGCCCCGTTCGAATTCGACGTCACGGACTTTTTGCAGGAGCATAACGTTTTGGTCGTGGAAGTGCAGAACGATTATCCGATGATGGGCGTCGGGGGCACGAAGCTGGACGGCGACAAGCTGTATGCGGCGACAGGACCGGGCTGGAACGACCCTTACAGCGGCTGGAATCATTGTCCGCCAGGCGCTGGCATTTACAATGAGGTGTATTTGGAAGTGCGGCCGCAGTTGTTCATCCAGGATGTGTTCGTACGGCCGAACATCGACGGCGGGTCTGTGGAAGTGTGGATCGATGCGGTCAACACGACGAACCGGCTCATGGAGCAGGTGGATTTGCAGCTGGAAATTATGCCGAAAAATTTCGTCGGCCAGGGAGTCGGCCCCATTTCATTTCAAGCGGCTTACGCCGGGCCGGGCGTCAATTATTTCCGTTATAAGGTGGACTTCCCGGCCTTCCGGCTGTGGGAGCCGGAGTCGCCTTTGCTGTACGTCGCCCGAATCGAAATTATGAACGGTGCGGCGTGCGCGGACAGCCGGGACCGGACGTTCGGCATGAGAAAATTTCATATGGACGAAGAAGCCGAGCTGAAAGGGTCTTTGTATTTGAACAACCGTCCTATCCTATTAAGAGGCGCCAATGAAATGGGACATTTGCAGCAGTGCGTCATGAACCGCGATTTCGAGCAATTGATCGACGATATTTTGATCGCGAAGCTTGCGAATATGAATTTTTACCGTATCACCCAGCGACCGGTGCAAGAGGAAGTGTACGATTATTTCGATATGCTCGGCATGATGCATCAATGCGATCTTCCGACATTCGGCTTTATCCGCCGCAACCAGTTTGTCGAAGGGGTCAGGCAGGCGGCGGAGATGGAGCGGCTGATCCGCAGCCATCCGTCTTCGATCATGGTATCTCTAATTAACGAACCGTCCCGGACGGAAAAAAGAAGGAAAGGCCATCGCCATTTGCACAGAAACGAGCTGGAAGCTTTTTTCGTCGCCTCCAGACAGGCGATTTTCGTTGAAAATCCGGATCGTGTAGTCAAGAACGCGGAGGGGGACTACAATCCGCCTACCCGTGAAGGGTTGCCCGATTTTCATTGCTATAACATGTGGTATACAAACAATGTCATCTCCCTCGGGAGCATGTACAAAGGGTTTCTTCCTCCCGTCAGAGAGGGGTGGAAAGCGGGATGCGGGGAGTACGGCACCGAAGGGCTCGATCACGTGGAGCTGATGATGAGCCGCTATCCGCAGGAATGGCTGCCTGCCTCCGGGCAGGACGAATGGATGCCGGACAAAATCAACGGCGCCCAGACGTACAATCTTCACGGGGACTGGTTCGCCGAACGGCGCACGATCCGCGAGTGGGTCGAAGCCAGCCAGCGCCATCAATGCCTGGCGACGCAGCTGATGACGGACGCATGGCGCAGAAGGACGGACAGGGTCGTGTCGACGGCCATCCATCTGCTGATCGACGCATGGCCTGCCGGATGGATGAAAGCTCTCGTCGGTGTCGACCGGATTCCGAAGCCGGCGTATTTTACGTACAAAAGCTGCCTGGAGCCGGTGCGCGTCAATCTGCGGTGCGACCGGTGGAAAGTGTACGAAGGGGAAGCGATGGAAATCGAAGCGTGGCTCCTGAACGATACGGCCAAAGAATTCGGGCAGTGCCGGATCATCGCCACGCTGCGGGATGATGACAAAGACTATGGGCATTATGAAATAACGAGCCGTCTTCCTCAGGCAGCATCGCCATATGCGGGCACCATCCGTTTTACCGTGCCGCAGGTGCAGGGCAGGAAGCGCTTGTATATAGATGCGTGTTTGCTGGATGCGGAGGGGAACGCGCTGAACGCGGAACGGTTTGCTTTCGAGGCGTTCGCGCGGACACAACGCAGCGGGCCGCCGCAGCCGGCCGCCTTTCTCGATGCCGAGTCCGAGCGGCTGTGCTCGCTTCTGGATATGGCCGGACAGCCTTACGACGGTGCGTATGACGGTGCGGGACGGTCTGGCGGACCGCTAGTCGTGTCGTCTCCGGAAGCTTTCGCCCGCCATCGGGCCGCCATTCTCGATGAAGTGCGCAGCGGAGGCACTGCGCTGTGCATCCTGAAGCATGCCGACGGCGGCGTATGGGAGCTCGACGATACGCAGGTTCGCACGGCGAAATTTCGGGAAGTGTACGCATTGTCCGTCCACGCCGGGGATTCCCGCTTGCCGTGGGTGCAAGAGGGCGATTTTGCATATTTGTACAATGCCACGCATGACAAAATCGATGCGATCGCCAACAGCTGTTTGCAAGGAGACGGGATCGAACCGATTGTGTTCGCCTACCAGACGCAAGGCGAGCCTGACGCCGGCGGGAAGCGCAAGCTGCCGCTGGTCGGGATGAAGCGGGTGGGGCAAGGGCAGATGTTTTTCGTATGCTTGCCGCTATCCGGAAGAGTCGGGTTCAATCCGACGCTGGACGGTCTGTTGATATCATTGCTAAGCGGGAAAGGAGAGAGCGCATGTACGCCATTGTTAGCCGAAATGAGCAAAGACGAGCGGAAGTAACGGTAACGGACGAAGGCGCGCAGCTTATTTTGCGAAACGAAGGCGGGCGTACTCCTTTTTTCGCAGCCTATTTGCAGGATATGCTTGGCTGCTCTTCGGGCATACCGTGGCATTGGGACGGCGCCCGGCTTCAGGATGTGCGGGTCGGTGCGGAATCCGGCACGATCCGCATCGCCGGAGCGCTGGGGCCGCTGCATGTAACGCTCAGCCTGGTATTTGACGAGCGCGATCTTTTGCGCATGAACGTGTGCTGGGAAAACCGCACGGAGCACACCGTGAACGATGCCGCCGCAAGTATTGTGTTTGCATGGCCCAGGCGGGACAAGGAGATGTTTACGATCCCCCATATGATCTATAACAACAACCCTTCCTCCGATCCGGAACGCGTCGTTCCCAGGCTTGGAGAGGGGGCGGGCAAGGGTTTCATTTGCGAGGAACACCGCTTGCCGATCCCCTGCGTGAATGTGGAATGGACGGAGCGGGCGGAACAAACGGCGCAAGAGGCGCAAATGGCGCTGACGGCGCAGGCGGAGCCTGAGGATAGGGTTGCGGAAGCCCGCTATTTCTCGCTGTTTTCCATTCCCGCTTATGTGGAAACGTCCGAAGGAAGCGTCCGCTACGGCTCGCTCGGAGCGATCAGGGAGGAAAGCCGGTCCGCCGTGGCGGCTGCGAGCGGCGTACTGATGTTTAACGGCGAGAAGGACGCGCGCTACATCGGCAAAAACAAAACGGAGCCTTGCCCGGACGGTTATTTGGACTTTCCGCCTGGGTTCGCGCTGACCAAGGAATACGTGCTGGATTGGGGAACTGTTCCCCGATCCGGTCTCGCCTTCCGGGAAATCGTCCGCAAAGGCCGGGACATTTTTGCTCCCGCTGGGGCGAAGCCGCATGGGCTGGAAGAGTTGATCAGGCTGAAGACGAACGCGCTGGACGATCGGTGGCGGACGGATGCGAACGGGGCCGCAGGTTATGTGAAGTTCACGGATTCGAACGACTTCGGCAATATATCCAAACGTCCGCTGCACTATATGTACGGCTGGACCGGGCAATGCCTGAAGCTGGCCTGGTGCGACGCCAGGCTGGGCTTCGACGAAGGGCTGGAAGAGCGGATCGGCCGCTGCGGGCAGGCTGTCGACTTTTATTTGCGCGCTAGCCGGACCGCCGTTCCCGGCGTGCGGCACAGCGTTTACCGGCTGTCGGACGGAGGCTGGGACGACTTCAGCTGGAACAAGCGGCCGGCCGTTTCCAGCCGGGCTTTCGGTGAAACGATGGCCGATCTAGCGGAAATCGCGCTGCTGTTCCGGGAGGAGGGCCGGGACGTGCCTGTGTCCTGGCTGGACGCTTTGCGCGAAGCGGCCGAATTTTTCCTCGGAGGCGCGCTGGAGTCGGGCATTTACCCGTCCGCATGGCTGATGGACGGCAGGGCGGCGGAACCGGCGGTTACCGCAGCAGGCCTTCCTTGCGTGATCGCCTTGGCGAAAACCTGCCGGCTCACCGGGGAAGAGCCTTACCTGCAGCAAGCCGAAAGGGTGCTGCTGCGGTATTACGAACTTCACGCCGAGACGTTCGAACGGCCTTTTGCCCGTTCCACGCTCGACGCGAAGTGTGAGGATAAGGAAGCGGGCATGTACTTCTTCCTTGCCGCTTACGAACTGTTTCTGGCGACGGGCAGCCGGCGCTATCGGGAATGGGCCGAAATTTCCGCGGATTGGCTGCTCACGTACGTCTACATGTGGAATCCGGCGTTCGACCGGGGGACGGCGTTCAGGAACGCGGGCTTTTCCGCCGTCGGCTGGCCGGGCGTCAGCGTGCAAAACCATCATTTGGACGTATTTTTTCCGACCTTCGAACTGTCGCGCTTCGGGCGGCTGACCGGGAATCTGCAGTATGAGCAGTTGGGACGGACGATGCTTGACGCCATGGGGCAGGGCATTTGCACGAAACCGGGCGAGTGGGGATTTACGGTCGTCGGGGAGCAGGGGGAAGGCCTTTTTCAAACCGCCTGGAATCATCGGGGACACAGCAACAGATGGAACCCGTCCTGGGTCATTGCGCTCGTTCTGCAAAATGCGCTGCAATTCCGGCATGCGAATCGGGAAGGAGGGATGATCCTGTGATGAATGATACGGTGGCTGCGGCGGAATCTGTAAGCGTTTCCGGTAGTGCGCAGGCTTTTCTCTTAAGGAAGCGAAGGAAACGGGGGGCAAAGCGATGATCGGCAGGAAGTTTCCGAAAATTTTGTTCGGCGGCGATTACAACCCCGAGCAGTTTCCCAAGGACGTGTGGGACGAAGACATGCGGCTGTTTCGGCTGGCGGGCATCGACATCGCGACCGTCAATGTGTTTTCGTGGGCGTGGAACCAGCCGGACGAGGAGACGTACCGCTTCGACTGGCTGGACGAAGTGATGAACAAGCTGCACGAGAGCGGCATCCATGCGTGCATGGGCACGGGAACGGCGGCGCATCCGGCCTGGATGGCGCGCAAATACCCGGATCTGTTGACCGTAACCTATGACGGGAAAAAACGAAAATTCGGCAGAAGGCACAACTCCTGCCCGCACAGCCCGACCTTCCGCCATTATGCGCGGGCGATGGCCGGCAAGCTGGCGCAGCGGTACGCGAACCATCCGGCGCTGCTGCTGTGGCATGTGAACAACGAAATCGGCGTCCGCTGCTATTGCGACAATTGCGAGAAGGCGTTTCGGGTATGGCTGAAGGAGCGTTACGGGACGCTGGAGCGGCTCAACGAAGCCTGGTATACGCGATTTTGGGGGCACACTTTTTACGATTGGAACGATATCGTCCTCCCCAACGCATTAAGCGAAGGCTTGTCGGGAAGCAATTCCGACCAAACGGCGTTTCAGGGCATAACGCTCGATTATTACCGCTTTAACTCGGACAGCTGGCTGGACTGCTATCTGATCGAATACAACGCGATCAAAGAGGTGATGCCGGATGCGGTCGTCACGACCAATTTTCAAGGCAACGGGACTTACAAGCCGCTCGACTATTTCAAATGGGCCAAATATTTGGATATCGCCGCGCTTGATATATATCCCGAAAACGATACGCCTGCAAGCTATATGGCGCTCCGCTACGATCTGATGCGCGGCTTAAAGGATGGCGCCCCGTTCATGCTGATGGAGCAGACGCCGAGCGTGCTCAATTGGAAGACGGTCAACCCGGGCAAGCGGCCCGGCGTCATGCGGCTGCGGAGCTATCAGGCGATAGCGCGCGGGGCCGAATCCGTGATGTTTTTCCAGCTGCGCCGCTCGCTTGGCGCTTACGAGAAATTTCACGGGGCGGTGATCGATCACGCCGGCCACGAGCATACGCGCGTCTTCAGGGAATGCGCCGGACTCGGCGGGGAATTGCAGCGGCTGGGCAATCTGCTGCTCGATGCGCGCGTGAAGAGCAGAGTCGGCATTTTGTTCGACTGGGACAACTGGTGGGCCGTCGAACTGGGCGGCGGGCCGTCCGCGCATCTGAAATATGCGGCGCAAATACAAAAATATTACGATGCGTTTTACGACAACCGGGTACAGGTCGATTTGATCCATACCGATACGGATTTGCAGCAGTACGATCTGGTGGCGGCGCCGCTGCTGTACATGGTAAAACCGGGCTTCGCCCGCAAGCTGGAGCAATATGTCGGGAGCGGCGGAACGTTCGTCACTACGTTCTACAGCGGAGTCGTCAACGAGAACGATCTGGTGACTGCGGGAGGCTATCCCGGCGAGCTGCGCAGCCTGTTGGGCATTTGGGTCGAGGAAGTCGACGCGCTGTTCCCGGAGCAGACGAACACGCTGGTCATGAAGCGGGAGCTTGGCCGGCTGCAAGGCACCTTCGCATGCGGATGCATATGCGAAGTCGTTCATCCGGAGGGCGCGGAACCGTTCGCCGAGTTCGGCGGCGATTATTACCGGGGCGCTCCGGCGCTAACGCGCAACCGCTTCGGCCAAGGGGAAGCGTGGTATGCGGCCACGGACCCGGACCGCGAATTTTTGCAGCGGTGGATGAAAGCTTTGTGCGACAGCCTCGGAATTGCTCCGCTGTGCGAGGCGCCGCCGGGCGTGGAAGTGACGCAGCGCGAAAAAGACGGGATGCAGTTCACTTTTGTCCTGAACCACAGCGAACAGGCGCAAACGTTCCATGCCGGAAACGCCGGGCGGAAAGAGCTGTTGAGCGGCTTGGTGCTGAGCGGCGAGATCGAGCTTCTCCCGAAAAGCGTGATGATTTTCCAAGCGCCGAAGGAGGCGGATGCCAGTGGAAGCCATTGAGCGATTGCGCGAAACGTTCAGCCGCCCGCCGGCCGAATACCGGTCGCTGCCGTTTTGGGCCTGGAACGATTGTCTGAAAAAGGAAGAACTGATTCGCCAGATCAGGGAAATGAAGGAACAGGGCATGGGCGGATTTTTCATTCATTCCAGGGACGGTTTGGAAACGGTATATATGGGCAGCGAATGGATGGACCTCGTTCGGAGCACGGTGGAAGCCGCCGGAGAGCTCGGCATGCAAGCCTGGCTGTACGACGAGGACCGCTGGCCGTCCGGTTTTGCGGGGGGACTTGTGCAGGCGAGGGGCGGGGACGCGTTCCGCGCCAAAGGTCTTACGATGGAAGTCGCAAGGCCGTCAGGCCCGTACGTTTTGGACGATGCGGACCGTGTCGTCGCCCTGTTCAAAGCGGTTGTCGACGAGAGGGACTTGATCCGCTGCGAGAGGGTGTCCGTCGATGACGCCTGGGTATGGGAGGAGGAAGAAGCGCTGCTCGTCTTTCGCGTGGAAATTTCCGAGCGGAGCGCCTGGTTCAACAACGAGGCGCCGCCGGACCATTTGAATCCGGATACGGTGCAGGCGTTCATCGACATCACCTATGAAGCCTACAAGCGCGAAGTGGGGGACCATTTCGGCAAAACCGTCCGCGGCGTGTTTACCGACGAGCCGAGCGTGCATGACAGCCACTGCAAGTTCACGGCGGGCCGCGGCTGGATTCCCTGGAGCTGGTCGTTTCCGGCATTTTTCCGGGAAAAGCGCAGTTACGATCTGCTGGACATCGTTCCCTACATATTTTTCAACGGGGAGCATTCCGCCGAGGCGCGCCACGATTATTGGCGGACAGTTACCGAGCGGTTCAGCGAATCGTTCTCCGGGCAGATCGGCGAGTGGTGCGGGAACAACGGTCTTGCTTTTACGGGACATTACCTGTGGGAAAATAATATGGGCACCGCGACCCGGGTGTGCGGGGCCGTCATGCCGAATTACCGGTTCCAGCACGTCCCCGGCATCGATATGCTGAACGAACAGACGAACGAATACATCACGGTCAAGCAGTGCACCAGCGTAGCGAACCAGTACGGCAGAAAGTTCGTGCTCACCGAAACGTACGGCTGCACGGGCTGGGGATTCACATTCGAGGGGCAAAAATGGATCGGGGATTTTCAGTTCGTACTGGGCGTCAACCTGCGGTCCCAGCATCTGGCCCTCTATTCGATCAAAGGGTGCAGGAAGCGGGATTACCCTCCCGTATTCAATTACAACACGAGCTGGTGGAAATACAATTCCATCGTGGAAGATTATTTCGCCAGGCTGTCGGCGGTGCTGACGGAAGGCCGCCCGATCCGCGACGTGCTGGTGCTGCATCCGGCTTCCACCGCCTGGTGCATGGTCGGTACGGGGCCGTACGGCTTTCCCGCCCGCGGCAAGGACCGGGACGTCTCGGCCACGAATCATTTTGGCCATGAATTCAACGCGTTTCTCGGCAGGCTGCTCAGGGCGCATTACGATTTCGATCTCGGCGACGAGACGATTATGGCCGAGACGGGAGCAATTCGCGGCGGCGCATTGGCCGTGAACATGGCGGAGTACCGCGTCGTCGTCATCCCGGAAATCCGGACGATGCTGGACAGCACGTTCCGGCTGTTGTCCGCCTTTCTCGAAGCGGGCGGAAAAGCGGTGGCGGTCGGCCCGCGCCCGACGATGATCGAAGGCAGAGCGTCGGACCGGCTGTCCGCGCTCTACGATCATCCGAACATGACCGCTGTTGGGGACACCGGGGAAGCGGCGGCGGCTCTGGAGCGCATCCTGCCCCGCCGGGTCAGCATGACGAACGCGCAGTCGGAGGAAACGCCCGATCTGCTGTACATGCTGAGGGACATGGGCGAATGCCGCGCGCTGTTTGTCGTGAACAGCGACCGCGGGAACGAACGCCGCGCCAACATCGCGATGGCTGTCGACGGCGCCGGAAGCATGGAAGAATGGCGGGCGCTGACAGGCGAAACGGCCGCCGTCGAGACGAGCGTGCGCGGCGGGTACGCCCATTTCGCCGCCGAGTTCGGCCCGGCGGATTCCAGGCTGTACATATGGCGCACAAACAAGCCTTCGCAGACGAGTCCCGCGGAAGCGAACTCCGGCAGGGCGGAAACCGGTCCCAGAGCGGTGGCGGAGCTCGGACCGGTTTGCCGGTTCACGCGCTCGATGCCCAACGTGCTGACTTTGGACACCTGCTCCTATGCCGTAGCGAACGGCGGGTGGTCGGACGAAATGGAAGTGTGGCAAGCCCAAAGGGCGATCCGCGAAGGCTTGGGCATGAGGCAGGTTTACGCCAACGGGCTGGAGCAAAGGTACAAATGGATTTACGACGCCCACCCGGAGAACGGCACGCCGGCCCGGTTTAAATTTTCGTTTCAGGTGTCGGTGCTGCCGGCGGAAACCGTCTATCTGGTCGTGGAATCCGCCGAACATTACGATTTGAAGCTGAACGGTACGCCGCTTCCGAATCGGCCTGAGGGCTGGTTTCTCGACCGGTCGTTCGACAAAGTGGCGCTTGCCGGACTGAAGGAAGGCGCGAATGAGCTGATTTTGTCCTGCCGGTACGACAACCGGATGGAGGTGGAGGACATTTACCTGATCGGCGATTTCGCGGTCGATGCCGCAAGGGCGATCTCGGCCGAACCGGATACGCTGCAATTCGGGGACTGGTGCGAGCAGGGATACACCCATTACTGCGGCAGCATGATTTATCATTTTGATTTCCATGCCGGGGGCGAAGCGGCGGGCCGGGTCGAGCTGGAGCTGGGCGATTACTCCGCGGTAACGGTTGAAGTGCGCGTGAACGGCGAAACGGCGGGGCATGTGCCCTGGCGGGCGGCCAACCGCCTTGACCTGACGAAGCACTGCCGGCAGGGGGAGAACCGGCTCGATATCGAAGTCATGGGCAGTCCGCGCAATATGCTCGGCCCGTTCCATCAGGCTGCCGGCGACACCGCGACGACCAGTTGGGCGTCTTTCCGCAAAGAAGGCAGCGACCATACGCCGGCTTATAAATTGCGTCCTTACGGCTTGTTTGGGCAAGTCAAACTGTACACATAGGGACGGAAACGGAGGTTTTAGCATGACAAACAAGATGTGGGGGCTATTCCTTTCCTTCACGATCCTGTGTACCGCACTGCTGCCTGCGACCGCGCAAGCCTCAGTGAAATACTCCACGTATACGAAGGACAGCCGGGGCAATCTGATCTGGCTTCAGCCGGCTTACTTTCCGCTCGGCGTGATCGGGGAGGATCTGTCTGCGCCCGATCCCGGCGGCAAGGCAGGGCGAATCAGCTCGCCGATGCGGAATCCGAAAGATATTTTCATCGATGCGAACAATGAAGTGTACGTCGCGGACACGGGCAACAACCGCATCGTGCATATGACCGAAACGGGGCGGCTGGTGCGTTACATTACTTTGCCGGACAGTCCGATGAGCAAGCCAGAGGGCGTATTCGTGACGAAGGAAGGCGATATCTTCATCGCCGATACGGGCAACAAAAGAGTGCTGAGGCTTGACAAAAACGGCAAGCTGCAGCACGAATACAAGCGGCCGGAATCCCGTTATATTCCGGATACTTACGTATTCGAACCGGCCAAAGTTATGGTGGATGAGCGGGATTTTCTGTACATCGCCGTGCACGGCAGCTACGAAGGGCTCGTCATGCTCGACCCGGAAGGCAAATTTCAAGGCTTCTTCGGCGCCAACCGAACGGCGCTGTCCCCGTTAGACGCTTTAAAGCGCATGCTGTATACGAAAAAAATGTATGCCAACGAGATCGCCAAAAGGCCGGAAACGATCAACAGCGTCGCTACGGACAAGAACGGCTATATTTATACGGTCACCGGCGGCACCGCCGCATCGAACCAACTGAAAAAATTGAATATTAAAGGGGATAATTTGCTGCGCAGCTCGTCCAAATCGTTCGGGGAAACGGCTCCGTGGGACGTTCCGGCCGTACCGGCGGCGACGGGGCCGCAGCTGATCGACGTGGCCGTCGACCAAAGCGGCAATATGATCGTAGTGGACCAGCAAAACAAATATATGAGCCATTATGACGCATCGGGCAACTTGCTGTATTTTTGGGGCGGCGCCTCGGCTGTCGGGTCGTCCCAGGTCGGCCTGCTGAAAAGCCCGGCAGCGCTCGACGTGAACAGCCGCAACGAGCTGTTCGTCCTTGACGACCAGGAAAACATCGTGCAAGTGTTCCGCTTATCCGAGTTCGGCCAAAAGGTCGACCAGGCGAACCAGCAAACGCTGGCGGGCAATTACGAAGCCAGCGAACAGCCGTGGCGCGATGTGCTGCGGCTGAACGACCAGTTTGCGCCGGCCTATTTGGGGCTGGCCAAGTCGGCCTTCAGAAAAGAGCAATTTACCGAAGCTCAGCAATTGTTCAAGGAAGCCGGTGATCAGCAGGGCTACTCCGATTCCTTTTGGCAAATCCGGATGCTGTGGCTGCAGCGCAATTTTTCCTGGATCGCAAGCGTTCTCCTGTTCGGCGGAATTGCGTACTTCCTGCTCGACAAGTACACCGCAAAAAGCGAGTTTCGCGCCAGGTGGCGCAACCGGCGAAGAACGCAGAACCGCTTTCTTAACCATTTGAAGCTGGCTCTGTATGTGCTGAAACACCCGATTGACGGCTTTTCCGCCATTCACTATGAGAATAGGGGGAGCTATTTGAGCGCAGGCGTCATTTTGCTTGGCGTATATGGCTCTCTCCTGATCAGCCGGTTTGTAACGAGCTTTACGTTCAATCCCAAGACTTTCGTCGATATTTACTCTACGTTCACGCAGTTTTTCATCGTCTGGATAGCCTGGATCGTCGCCAACTATTTGGTCAGCTCGATTTACCGGGGGGAAGGCCGGTTCAAGGACATCTTCATCGGCAGCTCCTATGCGCTCGTGCCCTACATTTTCGTCGGCATTCCGCTGTCCTTCGTCTCGAACGTTCTGACGATGTCGGAATCGTCCATGTTCCATTTTGCGTCGAACGCGATGACCGTCTGGATCGCTCTGCTGATCTTCTGGAAAATCCAGAACGTGCACAATTACAGCGTCGGGGAGACCGTCGTCAACATCGTCCTTACGCTGTGCGCGATGCTGGTGATCGGTGTGCTCATCTTCATTATGATCGGGCTGACGAGCGATTTCGTTTCACTGCTAGTTCAAATGTATCAGGAGGTGATGTTGAGATGATCCGGATCGGCAAACCGAACCAAACAGCCATCATCGTCACCGTCCTGATCGCGGCCGCTATCGTCCTGCTCTTGACCCGGGCGAAAATCGAGTTCAAAGCGCCGGAAAATCGCGTCGCATTCGCGGCACAGCAAAGCTCCTCGGCCGAAACGCAGGGCGCACCCGCCCGGCTGCCGGCGGACGAAGATTTTAAAAACGTCGCGGAAACCGGCACGCTGCGGCTGAAAATGGACGCGCAGACAGGCCATTTTATCGTGGAGGACAAACGAAACGGCAATATGTACCGCTCTTATCCGGACCCGAAATATTGGCCGCAGGAGAAAATAGCCGAAAACTGGAAAAAGCATCTGGCGTCTCCCGTTATGGTGCAGTACGTCGATTTTTCGAAAAACGTTCTGCAGGCAAAGGAGACGAACCTGGCCGCCGAAAGGGGACGGGTGAAAGACGTGCGGACGATACCCGGAGGTTTTTCCGTCGTTTACGAGCTGCCGGCGACAGGCTTTACGATTCCGGTTGAGGTGAAAATCGATCAAGACTACGTCGAGACGAAAATTGTCCGCGACGGCATTAAGGAATCGAAAATGGGCCTCGTCTGGATCAGGCCGTTCCCGTTCTTCGGAGCCGAATATACGGACGATCAGGACGGGTATATGTTCATACCTGACGGCGCCGGGGCGCTGGTGCGGTTCAAAAGCAACCAACTCAACGTCAACAAAATGTACGATGAGCCGGTGTACGGCAAAGACGCCGCATTCCCGGGGATCGACAACAACCGGAACAAAATCATGATGCCGGTGTTCGGCATGAAGTCGGGTTCCAAAGGCTTTCTGGCCGTTATTCACGAAGGCGACGAGTACGCCAACATCGTGGCCGCGCCCGCAGGGGTGCTGAGCAACTACAACTGGGTCGGGGCGCAGATGAATTACCGGGCCAGCTTCCTGCAGTTTACGACGCGGAATACGAACGTGCCCGATTCGTGGGGGTACGTGGACTACAACCGGGACCGGGAATTCGGCAGCGACCGTGTTGTCCGCTACTACATGCTGGACAGCGGGCAAACGGATTACGTCGGCATGGCCCAAACGTACCGCGGGTATTTGATGAAGGAAAAAGGGGTCAAGCCAGCCGCCGTTAAAAATCCGAACATTCCGCTGTATGCGGATTTCATCGGCGCCGATTCGGAAAAAGGTGTCGTGACCGACCGCTATCTCCAATTGACTACGGCCGATGAAGCTGTGCAAATCGTAAGCTCCCTGCACGACAAAGGCATTCCCAACATGTCGCTGACGTTCAAGGGGTGGCAGAAGGGCGGCTACAGCTCTTTCGGCAGCACGTTCCCGGCCGATGCCCGGATCGGCGGCGACAAAGGCATGAAGGCGTTCGTCGACAAAGCCCACAGCCTCGGCTATCCGGTCTATTTGGAAGCGCAGTACGCGCTGAACAATACGGGGGGCGGCGGCTTCGATCCGAAGTTCGACGCGATGGTCAATCTGGCCGGCCGCAATCTGACGATGAGTCCGCTGCTGAACAGGGAACGGACGCCTGTGGTCAGCTACAAATTCATCGAACAAGCGGTTGCGCGCGACTTGCCTCAATTTAAGGCGCTGGGTGTTGACGGTCTTGCCGTCGGCATGCTCGGACAGCGGCTGCTCAGCGATTACAACACGGCGTACGGTTCGCCGAGGGACGAAGCCCGCACCGTTCAAGAACGAATACTGAGCGGCATCAAGGAGGCGCTGGGCGGCGTGCAAACCGAGAAGGCCAATATGTACGTGCTGCCGCACGCCAATTTTATGAAAACGATGGTTTACGACGATTCGTACGATTTGTTTTCGGACGAAGCCGTTCCGTTTGCCCAAATCGCCTCGCACGGCCTCATTTCGTATTCGTCGGAATATGTGAACAACCGCCAGGAGGATGTCCACGACTTTTTGCGGGACATCGAATACGGCGCGGCGCCCGCTTTCATTTTCACCAAAGCCGAGACGAAAACATACGTAAATTCATACGGCCTGCGCTACTACAACACCTACTACCCGGATTGGGAGACGTTTGCCGCAGAGCAGTATAAGCGGTACAACGAGGCGCTTGGCGACGTTCAGGACCGGTTCATCGTCAATCACCGGACGATTGAGCCGGGGGTCAAGGAAACGACGTACGCCGGCGGGAAAACAATTATCGTCAACTACAATTTGACGCCGTACCGCAGCGGGGATCTGTCCGTTCCCGGGCAAAACTTTACCGTCGTTCAAGGGGGGGCCGGCAAATGAACCGCAAAGCGAAATTAAAGTCGTCGCTGATGGAATATTTGGAAGGATCGCTGTTCATCGCCCCTTGGTTCGTCGGATTTGTCCTCTTTATGGCGTTCCCGATCGGCTACTCTTTGTTTATGAGTTTTCAGGATGTGACGATAACGGCGACCCGCACGACGACCCGATTTATCGGCTGGACGCATTACCGGTACATTTTGTTCGAAAACGGGAGCCTGCTCTACAACCAACTGCTGCCGTTTCTGCGGCAGGCGCTGTTTATGATCCCGATCATCGTCATTTTCGCGCTGCTGATCGCGATTATTTTGAACCAGAAATTTGCCGGCCGCACCTTTTTCCGGGCGATTTTTTTCCTGCCTGTCATTTTGTCCACCGGCGAGGTCGTCAAGGAGTTTTTGACGCAGGGCGAAGGCGACCTCGGCTTCATGTCCAAATACAACGTCGCCGGAATGATTCAGGCCAACTTGTCTGCGACCTGGTCCGCTCCGCTCATTTCGATTCTCGATTCGTTCGTGCTCATATTGTGGTATTCCGGCGTGCAAATTTTGATCTTCCTGGGCGGCCGGCAGACGATCTCGAATTCGGCCTACGAAGCGGCGCGCATCGACGGCGCAGGCCCGTGGGAAATGTTTTGGAAAATTACGCTGCCGGCCATGACGCCGTTCATTTTCCTCAACTTGATCTACACTGTCGTCGACCTGTTCACGTTCCCGACCAATCCGATTTTGTCGAAGGTGCGGGAAAGCGAATACGGGCAGTACAGCGCATTGATCTGGATTTACTTCCTGATCATCAGCTTCTTTCTGGTCATTATTTTTCTGATCTTTAACCGGGTTACCAAAACGCAAAGAGCGTAACAATCCTACGATTGCTGGGGTGAGGCCATGAGTCGCCTGAAATTGAAAAACGTCCCGTCTTCCTCGCTGCCGGAGCTGCTGAATCGAGTCCGGTATGCGGTTATCGGCAGGGAAGCGGACAAAGGACTGCTGTTCAAATTGTTTATTTACCTGATTTTGCTGGATACGGCTTACATTTGCTTGAAGCCGATTTTGCACATGGCGACGACGATGGTGAAAAATGCCGACGACTTGCTGGATCCGGCCGTCAATTGGTTCCCTCGGGTCATCTATTTGGGCAACCTTCAGGAAGCGTGGGAATGGATGAAATATCCGAAAGCGCTGGCGATCAGCCTCGGACTGTCTCTATCGGTATCCGTCCTGCAGACGTTCTCGTGCGCGGTGACCGGCTATGCGTTCGCCCGCCTGAAAGTCCCTTTTAAAAGGCTGCTGTTTTTTTTCCTGCTGCTGACGTTTATCGTGCCGATGCAGGTGACGATTTTGCCTAACATCATTTATGCCAGACAGCTCGGCCTGTTAAATACGATTTATCCGATCATTGTGCCGGCATTTTTCGGCCTGGGGCTGAAGGGGGCGCTGTTCGTCATCATTTACCGGCAATTTTTCTCTACGCAGCCGAAGGAGCTGGAGGAAGCGGCGCGGATTGACGGGGCCGGCGTGATCAAAATTTTTTATAGGGTCATGATGCCGCTGGCCAAGCCGGCCGTTCTCGTCGTCTTTTTATTTTCCTTCATCTGGACCTGGAACGACTTTTATTTGCCGAGCATGTATTTTCCCGACATTGAAACTGCGCCGTTGTCGCTGGGCATAGAAAAAATAGCCTCGGCTTTGCGCCAGCAGGCGGAGGCGTACGGGCCGTCGGTGACGGACGAAGCGATCCGCATGTCGACGACGTTCCTGATGATCGTCCCTCCGCTGCTGCTGTATACGTTCACGCAGCGATGGTTCGTGGAAGGCGTGGAAAGAACCGGCCTGGTCGAATAGACGCAAAACAAATGTGGAAGGAGGCATTCGGGCATGAAACAAACGCGGATGAAAAGGCTGCTGGCTGTATGCTTCGCCGCCGTCTGGATCGTTTCCGTTACGGCGGCGTGTTCCCAGTCGGCGCAGAGCTCTCCGGGCGCAGCAGCGAACGCCAAAAAAATGCTCTATGTCAAAAGAGGAGAAGGAACGAACGATCCGGTCATCATGAAACATTTTGAAAAGCTCGGCTATGTGGTCATCGATATGTCCGACAACATGTTTAAGGCGAATCAGGCGGACGGCTTCGGCGTCGTGTTTATTAGCCCGACGGTCAATTCCGCCAGAATCGACGCCGAACTTGGGCGCTCCGCAGTACCCGTCGTCTACGCCAAGCCGCAGGCGGCCAGCATCGCCGGCTTGACGGGAATGCTCGACTACGGGCAGGTGGACGCGGGGAAAACCGTGCAGATCGCCGGCAGCAAGCATCCGCTGGCCGCCGGATTGAAGGACCGGATCACGGTCTACAAAAATGACGGGAAGCTCAGCTACGCGATTCCGGGAAAAGAGGCCGTGACGATCGCGACAGCCCCGGACGACGACAAAAAGGCGGTTGTTTTCGCGTACGAGAAGGGCGCCGCCAACATCAAGGGCGAGAAAGTGGCTGCCCGGCAAGTATTTTTCTACTTGACGGCAGGCGAGGAAATGAATCAGACCGATGACGGCTTGAAACTGTTGGATGCGGCTGTTCAGTGGACTGCACAAAACGGCAAAAAGTAACCTATTCCATTATCATGCGGGGAGGAATCCGATTCATGAAAAGTTTATTCGGTACGGCTGTAATCGCCGTCATGGCGTTTGCGCTCGCAGCTTGCAGCGCAGCGCCCAGCCGCCCGGTTTCCGTGTCTAACGAGCCTTCGTCGACGAGCGCCGGCAAATCGCAGAGCAGCGGAAAAAAAGTGCTTTTTATTGGAAGAGAAAGCGGCGGGGACGCCATTGTGGCCAAACGTCTGCGACAGACGCACGGCATGGACGTCACGATCGTATCCGATAAGGAAGTGAAGGCGGAGCAGGCGAAGGGCTGCACGCTTATCTTTGTCAGCGAATCCGTCAACTCCGGGAAAATCAAGGATATGTTCGTGAAAACGGCGGTGCCGGTCATCTATGACGAGCCGCAGGTGTCCGGCGATACGGGGATGACGGATGTGGACGCGAACGGCAAGCTGCAGGGGCCGGAAGCGGCCAAGACGATTCAGATCGTGAACGCCAAGCATCCGCTGGCAGCGGGACTGGACAGCCAAGTGGACGTTTACAAGGAGAACGGCAAAATGAGCTACGCGACTCCCGGCAAAGAGGCGATTGTCGTGGCAACCGTGCCGAACGACGCTCAGAAAGCGACGATTTTCGCTTACGACAAAGGCGCGACGAACGTCAAAGGCGAGCCGGTGACGGCGCGGGAAGTGTTCTTCTACTTAATGGAAGGCGAAGAAATCAATCAGACCGACAACGGGTGGAAGCTCTTCGATGCCGCCGTCCGCTGGGCGACCGAGAAGAAGTAGCATCCGGGCCGGCTCCCGGGGAAAGATGCGATAAACAACCTATAATAAGCAAGCACCGACCTAATGCAAACGTCTTCCATCCATAATAAAGTAAGGGTACAAAAATATAAGCGTTTACATCGCTGTGGCCATATTTTGCTTGGACCAATCAAAAGGGAGGTTGTAAGGAAACATGAAAAAGCTTTTGAAAGCATCTTTGCTGCTGGCTGCGGCGGCAGCGATTATGGCAGGCTGCACGTCGCCGACCGCAGCGCCAACACCCGACGCGAAGAAATCTCCGGATAACGAAATATTCATCTATACGGTATACCCGTCTTTTTACGCCAAAGAGGACATTTGGGAAAAGCAGGTCGGGCAATATTTGAAGAAAAAGTTTCCCGAGCTTACGTTCAAGCACGTGCAGTGGGATAACCCGGGCAGGCAGTATAAGGATCTGATCGCGGCCGGGACGATCCCCGACATTGTTATCGATAATTCGCGCATGAATTTGCAGCGGTATATTTTGAAAAACGATCTCCAGTACGATATGACCGACCTGATCAAAAAGTACAATTTCGACACCAGCAAGCTGGAGCCCGCCTCGATGGCGCAAATGAAAAATGTGACTCCCGAGGGCAAAATTTACGGCCTGCCGTTCCAGTTAAGCGATTTCGTGCTGTTTTACAACAAGGATATTTTCGATAAATTCGGGGTCGAGTATCCGAAGGACGGCATGACCTATGACGAAATTTACGAATTGGCCAAAAAGCTGACGCGCGTTGACGGGGAAAACACGTACAAGGGCTACCAGCAGCATCCGGGGCTGTACATGACCTATAACCAGCTTTCGCAGTCTCCGCTCAGTTTGACGGAAGATAAGGCGGAGCTGACGACTCCGGGCTGGAAAAAGGAAGTTGACAATTTGCGGCGCTTCTACGAAATTCCGGCGAATCAGTTTACTTCGGTCGATGATTTCCCGAAAGGGAAAATTGCGATGTCCGTCCACGTGTCGGAAAAAATCGTCCAATGGTACGAACAGAACAAAAACCTGAATTTCGATATCGCCGCCATGCCTTCGTTTGCCGACGCTCCGGGCGTCAAGGCGCAGCCGAACATGTATGCGGCGTACATCACCAAGCAATCGACCAAAAAAGATCAGGCGTTCCAGGTGATCCAGTACCTGCTCTCCGAAGAAATGCAAATCAATTTCGCCAAGGAAGGGATTATCGGCCCGCTGCAAACGCAAAAAGTGCAGGAAGCGTTCGGCAAAAACTTGCCGCAAATGCAGGGCAAGCACGTCCAGTCGATCTTCTACGGCAAAAACGCCATGCCGCCGGCAGCGCGCGCCGCAGGCTTAACCTATATCGACGCACCGCTGCATAACGTGTTCGCTCCGCTTATTTTCGGGGAATCGAAAGATTCCATGACCGCGCTGCGGATGATCGAGGAGCAGACGACCAAGGGCATTCAAACCGAAAAAGCCGCTCAGTAAACATGTATGGCAGGAGGAGTCAGTTTCATGAAACGTTTGCTCACGTTACTCGTCATCGCGTGGATGACATTTACCATCGCCGCCTGCTCCGGGGCGAATACGGGCGCGGAATCGAGCGCCGCACCGCAGGCAAGCGCCTCGTATTCGCCGGCGAATACGCCGCAGGCAAGCGCCTCGTATTCGCCGGCGAATACGCCGCAGGCGAGCGCTTCGACAGCGTCGTCGGCTACACCGCAGGCGAGCGCTTCGACAGCGCCGTCGGCTACGCCGCAGGCGAGCGCTTCGACAGCGCCGTCGGCTACGCCGCAGGCGAGCGCTTCGACAGCGCCGTCGGCTACGCCGCAGGCGAGCGCTTCGACAGCGCCGTCGGCTACGCCGCAGGCGAGCGCTTCGACAGCGCCGTCGGCTACGCCGCAGGCGAGCGCTTCGACAGCGCCGTCGGCTACGCCGCAGGCGAGCGCTTCGACAGCGCCGTCGGCTACGCCGCAGGCGAGCGCTTCGACAGCGCCGTCGGCTACGCCGCAGGCGAGCGCTTCGACAGCGCCGTCGGCTACGCCGCAGGCGAGCGCTTCGACAGCGCCGTCGGCTACGCCGCAGGCGAGCGCTTCGACAGCGCCGTCGGCTACGCCGCAGGCGAGCGCTTCGACAGCGCCGTCGGCTACGCCGCAGGCGAGCGCTTCGACAGCGCCGTCGGCTACGCCGCAGGCGAGCGCTTCGACAGCGCCGTCGGCTACGCCGCAGGCGAGCGCTTCGACAGCGCCGTCGGCTACGCCGCAGGCGAGCGCTTCGACAGCGCCGTCGGCTACGCCGCAGGCGAGCGCTTCGACAGCGCCGTCGGCTACGCCGCAGGCGAGCGCTTCGACAGCGCCGTCGGCTACGCCGCAGGCGAGCGCTTCGACAGCGCCGTCGGCTACGCCGCAGGCGAGCGCTTCGACAGCGCCGTCGGCTACGCCGCAGGCGAGCGCTTCGACAGCGCCGTCGGCTACGCCGCAAGCGAGCGCCTCGACAGCGCCGTCGGCTACGCCGCAGGCGTCCGCCTCGTCGGCGCCGTCGGACGCGCCGAAGACGTCCGCAGCGCCGCAGCCCGAAATTTCGCCCAAAGGGAAAAAGCTGCTGTTCGTCGGCAGGGATCAAGACCCTGTGCCCGCAGAAGATGTGGCCATTGAAAACCGTTTGAAAGGTATGGGCTTCCAGGTTACGAGACTCGGCGACCGGGATTTCACCGCCGATGAAACCAAAGGGTATGATTTCCTGTATTTCAGCCAGACGACGAACTCGAAATTTTTGAAGGACGGGGTTATGAAAAATGTGGCGATACCGACGTTGTACGTCAAAAGCCACGGCATGTTTTACCTCGGCTTGACGTCCCTTGAGGAAGGCGCAGTCGTCAAAAATATGAAGGCGGTCGACATCGTCGACAGCAAGCACAAGATTGCTGGCGGCTTATCGGGCACCGTCGATGTGTTTAAAGAAGCCGGCGAAAGGTTCGGCATCGGTTACGGGCTGCCGGGCAAGGAAGCCAAGGTGATCGCCACCGTTCCCGGGGACAGCAAGAAGGCCGCTCTTTATTATTACGACAAGGGCTCGAAGGCCGATAACGGTTATGAGGTGAAAGCGCGCATATCGTTCTACTATTGGAGCAACGGTATGCAGGATAATTCGACGGACGCCGGATGGAAGCTTTGGGACAATATCGTTTTGTGGACGCTGCAGAACGGTTAAGAAACCTTGTACGAGGAAAGGATGTTGATCGATGATCAGGCATCTGAGGAATCTGAAGCGATTTTCCGCAATGGCTTTATCGCTTGCGCTGTTGGCCGGCTGTACGGCGGAACCGGTCCCGAACGCCAAACCCGGCGGGACGGACGGCCAGCATCCGCCCGCAGCCAAGTCGCCGGACAACGAACTGTTTATTTATACGGTATGGCCGGCTTACTATGCCAAAGAAGACATTTTTCAAAAGCAGATCGGCGATTTTATCAAAAAGAAATTTCCCGATATTACGGTCAAACACGTCGCATGGGACAATCCCGGCCGACAGTACAAGGACTTGATCGCAGCCGGCACGATCCCCGACATCATCATGGACGACACGCGAATGAACGTGCACAGGTACATCATCGACAACGATCTTCAGTACGATATTTCCGGTCTGATCAAAAAGTACAATTTTGACACGGGCAAATTGAATCCCGCCTTTATGGCGCAAATGAGCAATTTGACGCCGGACGGCAACATATACGGCCTGCCGTTTTACAATAACGATTATGCTTTGTTTTACAACAAAGACATTTTCGATAAATTCGGCGTCGACTATCCGAAAGACGGCATGACTTATGACGAGATTTACGAGTTGGCCAAAAAGCTGACGAGGGTGGACGGCGAAACGACCTACAAAGGCTTTTCGCAAAATCCCGGCCAGTATATGAACTATAACCAGTATTCGCTCTCGCCTTTGAGCCGGACGGCGGATAAGGGCGACATGAGCGCGCCCGGATGGAAAAAGCTCGTAGACAACCTGAGAAGGTTCTACGAAATTCCCGCCAATCAATTCGACACCGTCGAGACGTTTGCGTCAAAACCGAATATTGCGATGGCCGTCGCCACGGTGAGCGATCATCTGGTCAAATTTAACGATCAGAACAAGAGCTTGAACTTCGATATCGCCTCCGTTCCTTCCTTCAGCGACGCGCCGAATACGAAGTATCAGCCGAATGTGTATTCGATGTACATAACGAAGCAGTCGACGAAAAAAGAGCTTGCCTTTCAGGTGATGGCTGCGCTGCTTTCCGAAGAGCATCAGATCGAGATGGCGAAAGAAGGCGTGATCGGACCATTGGAAAGCGAGGCGGTCAAAGCCGCATTCGGGCAAAATTTGCCGCAAATGAAGGGCAAGCGCGTGCAATCGATTTTTTACGGCAAAAACGCGAATCCCCCGGCGGCGCGTGCCGCAGGTCTGGTCTGGTACGATGCGGTCGTGCAAGGCGTGTTCCAGCCGCTCATTTTCAGCGAGTCCAAAGATTCCGTGACGGCGCTGCGCATGGTCGAAGAGCAGACGACCAAAGCGATCGAGACGATAAAAGCGGGCAAGAAGGAAGTGGAACAGGCTGCGGGCGGCAAATAGCCGCACATACCCGTACCCGTTCGTTCGCGAAAAGGCTGTCCCGTATTTGGAGCAATTAACCTATAAACGTGAGATAAAGCGCCTATAATCGGCCGGCAAATTCGTATTACAGTAAGGATAGCGCAATCATTTTACAAATTCATAAAGGAAGGTGCCTGGAATGAAGAGATATGTTTCCTCGCTTTTGGCGATAATGCTCTTATTCTTATCTTTGATACCGCTCACATTTGCGGCGGAAAGCGGTTCGGACACAAAAGCGGCAGTCAAATCCGTAGACAATTTTGAGGATTTGAAAGATCTTTCGCAAGAGGTCAAGGACAAATTCGATGCGCTGATCAAGGCCGGCGTATTTAGCGGACTGACGGACGATACGTTCGGTCTCGACGCCAAAATGAACCGCGCCCAGTTCGCCAAAGTCGCCGCCATCATTTTTCAGCTGGATGTCGACAATTCGCTCACAACCTCTTCGTTCTCGGACGTCAGCGCCGACGACCCGGCCAACTCTTATGCGCTGCCCTATATTGAGGCGCTGAAAAAAGCGGGGCTTACGAACGGCTCCGATTCCAGCGGCAAAATGTACAATCCGTCAGGCCCGGTGTCGCGCCAGGAGCTTGCGGCGTTCCTCATCCGCGGACTCGGTCTCGATGAAGACGCGCAGCAGGCGGAGCCGACGGGCGACAAAACCGTGGACGATTGGGCCAAAGGCTATGTCGCGCTTGCGCTCGAGAAGAAGCTGCTGACGAACCAAACGGGCAGCACGTTCGGAGGCAAGTCGTCCGCAACGCGGAAAATGCTGGCTCTGGCCGCTTATGCAGCCAAGCAAATTTTTGACGGCAACGATGACGGCGGGTCGGAGCCGGGCACATCTGGCGGCGGCACATCCGCAACGCCGACGACGAAGCCGGAGCCGACACAGCCGCCGAAAAGCGGAGACATCTCTCCGCAGGGGAAAAAGCTGCTTTTCATCACCGTGCAGTCGCTGAAAGACCTGGCTAAAGAAGTGCCCGCCGATAATTCGATCGTCAACCGGTTGAAGGATTTGGGCTTCCGGGTTACTAATATTGCCTGCGACAAGTTCAAAACGGAAAAAGCGGACGGTTACGATCTGATCATCGTCAGCAGCGCCGTCAACGAAAAATATTTGAAAAGCGGTCTTTTGAAAGAAGTCGCCATTCCGACCGTATATTTGAAGCATCAGGGCATGACGGGCCTTAGCCTTGCTTCCAACGAGTCCTACAGGGAATACAACATCAAATCGCTTACCATCGCGGACCCTAAAGAAAAGGCAGCAGCCGGATTCTCGGGCGATGTGCAAATTTTGGCCGATGCCAAATCGACAGCCTGGATTCAATACGGCAAGCCCGGCAAAGAAGCGGTGAAAGTGGCTACGGTTCCCGGCAAAAGCGATGAAGCGGCCATTTATTATTACAATAAAGGCTCGCATTCGGACAGCGGGTATGAAGTGAAAGCGCGCATCTCGTTCTTCTTCTACGACAGAACTACCGTGAGTTACGATAGTACAGGTTCGGGCGTAACGACTGCGACTGAAAATGCATGGAAACTTTTCGACGCGATCGTTCTTTGGACGCTGCAAAACGGTTAATGTTTCCGAATCCGGCCGGCGGGGCTGTCCCACAAGTAGCATGAGCTGCTGAAGGGCCAGCCCTTTCTTTTGTTGAAACAAGCGGATCGCCGAAATTGAACCGGAAGGAGCGTGGATGCATATGATTTCGCAGCAGAGCTTGCCGGGCTCCGGGCATCTTGTCAGGGCGGAGAGCGTCACGAGGGTGTTCGGACGCGGCTCCGGCGCGGTTCACGCTTTGCGGGGAGCGAGCCTGTCGATACCGGCCCAAAAGCTTGTCGCCCTGAGAGGGCGGTCGGGCTCCGGCAAAACGACGCTCATTAACATATTGGGCGCGCTGGACAGACCGACGGAGGGCCGGGTTTATTTTGACGGGGACGAAATCGGCCGATGGCCCGAGAACAAGCGCAATCAGTTGCGGCGCGCCCGAATGGGGCTCATTTTCCAATCGTTCGGACTTGTTCCGCTGATGACGGCTTACGAAAATGTGGAATTCGGCTTGCGGGTCGCCGGCGTGAAATCGTCGCTGTTCAAGTCCTACGCGGAAAGCGCGCTCGAATACGTCGGGCTGCAGGCGAGAATGAAGCACAGGCCTTTCGAAATGTCCGGCGGCGAGCAGCAGCGGGTGGCGATCGCCAGAGCTATCGCGCACAGGCCGACTTTGATTTTGGCCGATGAGCCGACCGCAGAGCTCGACAGCAAGATGGGGATGCAAGTGATGCATGTTTTTAAAAATTTGGTGCAAAGCGAAGGAATGACCATTATTCTAACTACGCATGATCCGGCGATTATGGGCGTTGCCGATCTTGTTTATGCACTGGAGGATGGCCAAATTGCCGAAGCGACTTAACAAAATATGGCTGCCTGCGCTCGGAATTTGCTGTATGGCGGCGCTGCTGTCGGGATGCTCCCTGCTTCCCGTCGAAGAGGCGGAGATGAAGCCTCCGCTGATCGAACCGACCAAGGAAACTTTAAGCCTCTATACCGTGAAGCGTGCGAATATTACCCAGCAAATTACGGGCGTCGCGACGTTCGCCTCGGACAAAACGGATTATTTGTATTATTCGGAATCCGGAGGCCGGTTGACCAAGCTGAATGTGAAGCTGGGCGACGCCGTCAAGGCCGGGGATGTTGTCGCCACAACGGAAACGTCCGATCTTGATACGAAAATCAAGCTGCAGCAAATTTCCATGGAAAAGCTCAAAATATCGCTGCAGCAAGCTACGATGGAGAAGGGCGCCGACGATCCCGACGTCCGTCTGAAACTGCTGGATATGGAAAGCGCCCAATTGCAGCTCAAATCGCTGCAGGATCAGCTGCGGAACACGAGGCTTGCGGCCACGATCGACGGGGTCGTCACGTTTATCGACACGATTCAGCCCGGCGATCAAGTGACCGCCTACAAGCAATTGATAACGCTTTCCGACCCGGCGGCGCTGCAGTTGATTTATACCGCTGCGGGCCAGAACGATTTGGCGGGCGTCGAAGTGAACATGGATGTCAAAGTAAAAATCAAAGACAAAATTTTTGCCGGGAAAGTCGTCCAGACGCCGCTCACCGCTCCGCCTAACAGCAACAAAACGGTTCAGGATAAAAACGCCAAAGCCATTTATATCAAGGTGCAGGGACTGCCGCCTGATATTGCGATCGGAAGCCAGGCCGATATTACGATCGTGACCCAGGCGAGGGATCAGGTGCTGGTCATTCCAAGAGCCGGGCTGCGCAGCTACATGGGTCGCGATTACGTGCAAATTCTCGATGGCGAAAGCCGCAAAGAGGTCGATATCGAGAAAGGCATTGTGGCGGCAACGGAAGTGGAAGTCCGGAAAGGGATCAGCGAAGGGCAGCAGGTTATTTTGAATAACTAGGGGGCTAAGAGATTGGCGTTATTTATCATGATCTTGCGCAAAATGATCAACAATAAATGGCTCGAGCTCAGCCTGCTGTTCGGTCTGGTATTGTCCGTCGCCCTGACGAGCAGCATGCCCATTTATACGAATGCCATCTTGCAGCGGCTGTTGATTCAGGAGATGCAGCAGCTGCAGCTCGGCAGCAATCAATACCCCGGCATCTATTGGCTGTCGGCCGCACTGTCCGAGCAAGAACAGCAGAAGCGGGATCAAATAGCGGAAACGGACCGTTTTTTGCAAAAATCCGCCGGTCGATTTGGCGTGCCCGTGCAGCATTTCGTTCGCGAAAGGGCTACGCAGCGCTACGGTTTAACCCCGGCCGAGCCCGATAAAGTCGATATGTACGTCCAGCGGTCGGCGGATATTTCCGCCATTGACGGCATGGAGGACCATATTCGGCTCGTGGACGGCCGCCTTCCGGCGAAAGAGCCGATGAACGGCGTGTACGAAGCTCTTGTCCCGCCGGAAGCGCTGACGGAGCTGGACATGGTGCTCGGCACCGAGTTTGTCATCGACGATGCGAGCTTGAAGCAGCCGGTGCGGATCAAAGCCGTCGGCGTGTTCGAACGCAAAGATTTTACGGACATCTATTGGTACAATCATACGAGCAGCTACAAAAACAGCTTTTTGATCGATTTCAATTTGTTCGAAAAAGAGATTACGGAAGCCGGCAGTCTGCATCTCCAGTCCGGTTATTGGTATTTCGCGCTCGATTATACGAAGCTGACGCTCGCTTCCGCCGATGTCTTCCTGAATAACGACTATGCGATCGACACGTATATGGACGCGCATTACGATTCGCACAACAAAAACGTTCCGGCGCTGCAAACTTTGGAAAATTACTACGTGAAAGAGAGTCGGCTGCGGCTCATGCTATGGTCGCTCAACGTTCCGGTAATGCTGATGCTGGCCTTTTACTTGTACATGGTCGCCAACCTGATTGCGGAACGCCAAAAAACCGAAATCGCCGTGCTGCGCAGCCGGGGAGCGAGCCGCCGGCAAATTATTCTCAGCTATGTCGCCGAAGGCCTGGTGCTCGGCGCGATCGCTTTTGCCGCCGGCCCTTACGTAGGCCTTCTGCTTACGAAGCTGCTCGGGGCTTCCAGCGGATTTCTTGAGTTCGTGCAGCGCGCCCGGCTTGAAGCCGGTCTGAACCGGGATGCGTATCTGTACGCTTTGATCGCGATCGGCGCCTCGCTCGTCATGACGCTGATTCCCGTAATCCTCGCGACGAGGGTTACGATTGTCGGACACAAGCAGCAGTCGGCGCGGTTTCAGAAAAGCTCTTTTTGGCATAAATTTTTTATCGATATCATGCTGCTCGGAATCTCCCTGTATGGGCTGTATAACTATAAAGCCCGCGTCAAGGACATGCTGACGCTCGGCCTGAAGTCCGCGGATTTGCGCGTTGATCCGCTTTTGTTTCTCATTCCGGCCTTGTTTATTTTGGGGCTCGGCTTGCTGGTGCTGCGGTTGTATCCGTGGTGCGTGCGGTTATTGTACGGAGCGGGCCGGCGTTGGTGGCCCCCTGCCATATATGCGACGTTGATCCATGTGAGCCGTTCGATTATCCAATACCAGTTTATTATGGTGTTCCTCGTGATTACGATCGCCACAGGGCTGTTCAGCGCCAGCGCTACACGGACGATCAATCAGAATACGGCCGATAAAATCCGTTACGCCGCCGGCGCCGATATCACGATGCAAATCCATTGGGAGAACGATGCGCCGCCGGCCATCTTGTTCGGTCTTGACGGCGACGGCGGTGCGGCCGATTCCGCCGGCGATTCTTCCGGCGATGCCTCCTCCGACCGGCCCAAGAGGGTGCAGTACAGCGAGCCGTCCTTTTTGCCGTTCACGCAGTTTCCGGGCGTGGAGCATGCCGCCAAAGTGTTCGTCAAAAAAAATGCACTGCTCGCCAAAGGCAAGACGAGCACTTCCGTCGAGCTGATGGGCATCGATACGAAAGATTTCGGGGAAACCGCCTGGATGCGCGATCGTTTGCTGAACTACCATATCAACAGCTATTTGAACCTGATCGCCCGCAATCCGTCCGCTGTCCTGATCTCCAGATCGGTTGCCGAAACGTACGGCGTGAAACCCGGTGATACGATTGCCGTAGGCTGGCCGAACGTCGAGCCGGCCTCGTTCACCGTATTCGGGATCGTCGACTATTGGCCGTCCTGGAATCCGAATCCCGGGGCGAACGATACGGAGTCGGTCACGACCAAGCAGGGGACTGTGACGAAAGTGAAGAAGCCGATGCTTGTCGTCGGCCATTTGAGCTACATCCAGAACAACATCGCGCTGGAACCGTACGAGGTATGGCTGAAGCTGAAGCCGCAGGCGAGCAGCACGGCCGTGTATCAGGCGGTCGCCGGCCACGGTTACGAAATCGAAGCGTTGACCGACGCGAAGCAGGAACAGATTAAAGCGATCAAGGACCCTTTTCAGCTGGCGATTAACGGAGTCATGACGCTTGGATTTTTGATCTCGATTCTCGTCTGCTTCTTCGGGTTTTTGTTGTACTGGGTGCTGTCGCTGTCCGCCAGGACGCTGCAGTACGGCATTTTTCGCGCGATGGGCGTCTCCGTCCCGCAGTTGATCATGATGCTTGCCGGCGAGCAGGCGATGATTTCCGGTGCGGCCATTGCGATCGGGATGTTGACCGGCAATCTTGCCAGTTATTTGTTCGTGCCGCTATTCGGCTTGTCATTCGATCCGGGCACGCAGGTGCCGCCGTTTCAGGTGACGTTCGATCCGCGCGACCGCGAGCGGCTGTATGCGATCGTTGCCGTCATGATCGCGATCGGGCTTGCCGTGCTGGGGCGTATCGTTTCGCGGATCCGGATTCATCAGGCAGTCAAGCTCGGGGAGGATTAACATGATCCATTGCGAAAACTTGGTCAAAATTTATAAAATCGCCGATTTGGAAGTCGTCGCCTTGCAAGGGCTTGATTTGCACGTCGAAGCGGGCGAGCTGATGGCGATTATCGGCAACAGCGGCAGCGGCAAGTCGACGCTGCTTAACATGCTGGGCGGGCTGGACCGCCCTTCGGCCGGCCGTCTGATCGTGGACGGCAAAGATTTGCTCCATATGGCCGAAAAAGATCTCGTCAAATACAAGCGGGAATCGGTCGGTTTTGTATGGCAAAACAACGCGCGCAATTTGATTCCGTATTTGACCGCGCTCGAAAATGTCGAGCTGCCGATCCTGCTGCGGGGCAGGCGCAAACGGGAAAGGGCGCTCGAACTGCTGGAAGCCGTCGGTCTCGGACACCGCCGAAACAACAAATTGAACCAGCTTTCGGGCGGCGAGCAGCAGCGCGTAGCGATCGCGATCGCGCTGGCGAATCACCCGAAGCTGCTGCTTGCCGACGAGCCGACCGGTTCGGTCGACACGCACATGGCGAATCAAATACTCGGCTTGTTCCGCCAGTTGTCCGGCACCTTGGGGATTACGGTCGTTATCGTCACGCACGACCCGATGCTGGCCAAAAAGGTAGACCGGGTAGTCGCCATCCGAGACGGCCGGACGTCTTCGGAAATTTTGCGGCGCAAGCCGCATGAGCCGGGAGCGCCGGACGCGGAGCAGCAATCCGGGGAGCGGGAGGAGGAGGCTCAGGTCGAGTACGCGGTGCTGGACCAGGCCGGCAGGCTGCAAATCCCGGCAAGTTATTTGGAGGCGATCGGGGCGAAGCGGACGAATAAAGTCGAGGTTACGCTGGAGGAAGGCAGAGTCGTGCTGAAGCCCCCCAAACCGTAGCGAATTAGCGGGTTCGACGCCGCCGAAAAGCCCGCCGATTCTCCCGCCAGGATGAATTAAACAACCTATAAAGATGCATAAACCACCCTATGATGCGTTCGCTTTTTTGTAATAAAGTTAATCTATGAAAGGCACATTATTAGAGAGGGCGGGCTGAATCGACTAGAGAAAAAGAAATGTTCCGAAAAAAATGGAAGCGTTTTATTTTTTGGTAAACACTTATGGATCGGGAGGTGCATCGAATGAACAAAAAAATAGCGCTGCTAGTATTGTTTGCGATGCTGTGCTGCTGCATAGCCCCTTTCGCCAATGCGGAAGAAGCTGCTTCGCGACCAACGCAGACGAAAGAAGAATCGTCGTCTTCCGAGGAATCATCGGTAACTTCGGTAACGTATTTGGCCGATCAATTCAGCGATTTGAAAAGCTTTAAGGCGGACGACAGAAAAAAAATCGCCGCCTTGCTGGGGCTGAACGCGCTCGATGCGGCATCGGCCGACGTATTCGGCGCGGATGACAGGATTACCCGCGCGCAAATGGCAAAAGCCGCCGCAATCGTGCTCGGCTTGAGCATTGACAGAGCGGGCACGGCGTCGTTTTTCAAAGACGTCAATTACAATGACCCGGCGCGTCCTTATATCGAAGCTTTGAGAAATGCGGGTCTCGCGCCGGACGCGGACGGCATCTTCAATCCGGCCGGGATCGTGTCGCGCCAGGAGCTCGCGGTGCTGCTCATCAAAGGGCTCGGCCTGGATGACAAGGCCAAAAGCACCGCCGCCCTCAAGGACGAGACGGTAGACGATGCGTACAAGAGCTATGCCGCTTTCGCGATCAAGCAAAAACTATTGATCAGACAAAACGGCAGGATCGGCGGCCGGGACGCCGTTACCCGGAAAACGCTGGCTCTCGCCGCTTATGCGGCGCTGCAGCTTCATGTAACGACGGCGAAGCCGGCCAAAGCTTCCATTGCCGAGCTGAAAGCGATCGGCAGAAGCAAATTGTCCGTGAAGTTGAATCGCGACGTGGATATCGACAAAGCGGTTTTGACCGTTACGAAAGACGGCTTCCTGAACTCTGACAACAAGCCGCAAGTATTTACAGGCGGCGTCAATTGGTCGGATGACAATACGACCGCAACGCTCGATATGGACGACGCCTTCACGACCGGTACCTACCATATCGCTTTGTCCGGAGTAGATGTTGCGAACGGCACGATGACATTCAAGCCGGAGAACGAACGGCTGACCAAACTGGAGCTCGTCACCGCGACTGAGAAGCTGCCCAGAGCGAAAACGATCATCGAGTACAAAGCGTACAACCAATACGGCGAAACGATGCCGCTGCTGGCAAGCAATTTGAGTGTTAAGGCGACAGCGCAAAAAAATGTTTCAGCGACCCTATATACGGGCAGCAACACCATCGGCCTCGATTTGAGCAATGAAAATCCGAACGCTTCCGTTTTTGTCTACTTGTTTGAAAAGACCGGATTCGTTTCCGCGAACAAAACGTTTACTGTCGGCGATACGCCTCAGATCAAGAAAGTCGAGCTGGGCGATCCGTCAAGCAATTTGAAAATGCCCGTCGGGCAGCTTTCGTTCACGGCCGGCGACAAAGCGTATCTCATTTTCAAAGCCTTTGACCAGTACGGCAACCGCCTCGTCGATCCGCAGTATTTGAACATCGGCATCGGGAAGTCCTTTACCGGAGCGCTCGGAAACGTGTTCAGAATGGATGGGCCCAACGATTTCATCGATTTTGACAACGACGGCTACCCGGAAATGCAGTTGGTCGCATACCAGGATCTGGACAGCGACAAGGAAGTAACGGTCAACCTGACCTACGCCAATAAGCAAATATCAACGAAAGTTATGGTGAAAACGCCAAAAGCGCCTACGTTCGTGAAAATCGGGCCTTTAACGACCGCGCTGACTGTCGGCGATACGAATCAAACGGTTAGTTTATCCGTCACGGATTCGCTGAACAACAGTTTATCGACGACCGAAATCGTCTATCTCGAGAGAACCGGCAAAATTTCGCTCTATCCGACGGGAGGACTCACGCTCGCCAGCCCTGCCATCAATTCCGACGGGCTCATCGTCGTCAGCTCGGTGACGGCCGAAGGTCCCGGCGCGATCAATGTCCGGCTGAAAGGCGTCGATCAGACGATTTCGTATCCCGTCAACGTCCTGGCTGCCCGCCGGCCGGACACGATCAAGCTGGACACGAACAACGTCGTGCAAAATCTTTTGGCGCTGAACGGATTAGGCACCGCGTTTTCGAGCACCGGGACGACGATGCCCAAGGCGCAGTTCATCATTTACGATCAAACCGGCACCGAATACACGACGAACCGCGCCAACTACAAAGTGCAGTTGAAGCTGGAAAAAATAAGCGGCACCACGGGAGCGGTCGCCAGCGTCTCCTATAAGAGCGGCTCGACATATCCTGCGCTCGTTACCGATGCGAACCCGACGGTTTTGCGGGAAATTAATACGATGACGACGAACGGGACGAATCCCGCTCTGTACTTCATCCCTTCCACGATGCTGACGGGCAGCTACAAATTGACCGCTTCGCTCGTTCAGGTTGACAGTGGTGGAGATATTTTACAAATATTGAGCTCCGATTCGGCTACGGCCGACGTCAAGAACATAGCGGACGCGAACCTGACTTATTATGCTGCGCCGAGCGGCAGCGGCCCACTTTTGGCCACAGGCAAAACGCTCAATGATTTGGGTATTACTTCCAGTGTGTTGAATGCGACCTATGCGTTCAACTACTACGGATCGGCGTTTCAGCAGACGGTTACGGTCAACGGCAAAGACAGCACAGGTACGGACGTCATCCAAAACCTGCCGATCCGGGCGGTCATTTCCGACAACCCGCGGGCCGTCGCCACCGGCATCAACTCCAAAACCGTCGGTAAAATTATCGGCCTCGAAGCGGGAACAGCGAACTTGAAGGTCGTGTACGACACGCCGCTCGGCGGCATCGCGACGACCGATGCCATCGTGAAAAACAGCGTTGTCGACGTGTTTAACGGGGCGGCATTTTCACAGTTCGGCACCAAGGGCGGCACCGTCGCGTTCAACACTGTCATCAACGGCAAGCCGGTATGGAACTCGCTGCTCACCGAAATACAGCTCAAGACGAGTTACGGAAACATCACCAGCAATGCCAACACGGATCAGATTACGGTACTCAACAACCTGATCGGCTTCCAGGCGTTCATCACCGATATCGTGTATACGACGACTACAGCCGCTCAACAGGATGAAATCTCGATCGATCCTGCAACCTTTATCGTGACTTACAATCAGAAGAGCCCTTCGAAGAGAACGATATCTTCGTTTACACTGTATCTTTCGGTAGGATCGATACTGAACAAATATAAGATCACGATCAAGCCGTCCTAAACATAGCGACGCCCCTGCCGGACTTCATGGCAGGGGCGTATTTTACCGATCAATGGAATTTCATTTGTTCATAGTCGATCTCATTGATATACTTTTCGACGGCTTGCAGCCGCTCCCGGCTCATCCCCTGCAGACACCGGACAAATTGCATTTGCCACTCCATCGGATACTCATGCTCCAATAACAGTATGGACGGCAAACCAAGAGACTCGCTTCGCAGCTCTTCATAGAAAACGATTTTTGCCAGAATAGCCAGCTCCATATCGCCAAACGCGTGGAAAAGGGCATCATACTCATCGCCGTACAAGCAATCCGACTCCAGCATATCGAGGTAGTCATGGAACGAGTGAAAGCTTGATAAGATCAGCTTGACTTTGTCCTCCTTCCTCTCGCATGCCATAATCTCATGCAGCAGCCTTCTTAATCGGACATCGCTCATTCTGTCCTCTTCGTTGAAGGAAATGACAATGGACTTCGCTCCCGCCTCCCTTTCCGTAATAATGAAAGTCCGCAAGCTGTTGTGCTTTGCGGCATTCGCCACTCGCTGAACGAGGTTTTCCATGCACCCGTCCATATACGCTTTCAGTTGCGAATGAATCGGCAATTGCTGCTGAAGCTTTCCCATCGCATCGGAGATGGCGGAGCGAATTTGCGGTTCAGTGAGGCTCATGAATTGCTGTTCTAACCGACCGTATTGACTCTCGGAAATACGGATATGATCGGCGCCTCCCCCTGATACAACCGAGAATATCGCATTGTTCAGCACGAGCTCAAACATATTGAACAACTCGATTCGGTAGTCAAATCTGCATTCCCTGCCGTAGCGGACCAACAAATCCGACAGCTCCTGCTGATCGAACATAGCGCAAAACCCGGTCTCCATCTTCAACCGTTCCAGGTACTGCTTGATATAGAAAACGCCCTGAAGCCGTGTGTCATCGACAGCAAGCGGATAATCGATGCTGGCCATCGTATTGTGGGCATCGAAGATAATGCCGTATTTCCTGAGAAAGATAGGCAGGGATTCGTCGATAGTCATGTTATAGGCATCGATTGGAACCTTCAGCTTATTAGCAGCGATTTCCTTATATAACAGTTTAGTCTCTTCAAAACATTGACTGACCTTTCCCACGCCTCTTTCATAGATTTGGCGAACTTCAATCGTTTTGAGATGCGTAATCGCCTTTTCCGGCTCCTCGAAGCTGAACAGATACGCGTCTGCCGCATACATGATGGAGGTCAGGATGCTTTCGGCTGTTTCTGTGGTAACCGAAGTGCTTTCACCTAGGGTGTATTTCCCGATCAGCTCCTGAAGGATTTGCATCAATGCCTGCTGAATGCGCATTATTTCCTGACTCGTCAGCAGCCCTGCCCGCAAGCCTTCGTTCATTAAAGAGATCGTATATTGGTTTCGCTGCAGCCGAGATTTGCGAATACTGCCCTGGACTGTCAACTCGCGCCTACCGTTCAAATGTTCAGATCCCAACGGTCATCTTCTCCTTCAAGTAAAGACTCGTTCTTCTGCAATACCCTTCGGAACTCCTCGGCATACTCTTCGAGTCTGCCTTTCAACAAGTCCAAGGAGCCCTCGCAATCCTCTTCGAACACTTCCTTCATCTTATGGATGAGCTTCATATCGCTGATTCTGTCTTCGGTTTCATTTTTCAAATAATAAAAAATCTCATGCAGCTCATTCAGGGTATCCGCATAGTTCTCCTGCCGGATGAACGAAGACGCCGAGAATACCTCGATAAGCTCCTTCGTCACTTCGATGCTCAATTCCACCCGCCCGCAGCCGTACAGGATCTGGTTTCTCGCCGCCAACATCAGTTCAACGTCCTGCGGAGTCAGAACCAGGTCAAAATCCTTGGTCTTCTCATTCAATTCCAGCAATTCGGCCATATGCTGTTCCTGCATAGACACGTTCAAGGAGTTGAAAATGCGAGACAAATACATGCGGTTATCGCTCTCCCTCTGGATTAAATTTTTTTGTTGAAAAAAATTAAAAAATCAAAATAAAAAAAAGTTGACTTTTTGTTTGTTTTGTGATATAATATTAAATTGTTTTATTAATAAATATTTTAATCGTTGTCTCCGTCCATGTCAATTGGATTGGGGGCTTTTTTTTGTGCCTTTTATATGGAGCTTCAGCTCCCTCCCATAGACGGTAAAACAGCAGAGATCCCCACCACGCAGTCTCCACACGGCGCGCGCGCCGAGAGCTCCCACCGTGCAGCCACCTCATGGCAGATTCCTGGAATTCCAACAATCGCAGGTAGCCGTTCGTCGAGCGGCCCGGCTAGCCGCGAAAGCCTGCAAAAGTGCAGGCTTTTATAGCGCCAGCGGCCGAATTGACGGGAAAGCCTGCAAAAGTGCAGGAATTTCCGGCCAAAAGAGGCCGAACCCCGGGTTTAGGCGGCAAAGCCTGCACATTTGCAGGAATATCTCGCTGCAAGGGCATCAGCGGTCTCAAAAGATGCACTTTTGCAGGTTTTCTGCGGAACTGCCAGAGAGAGGAGCTACTCTAGCCGGGAGCCGAACGGACGATGCCGTTTTCACAGTGCTGAAAACGATGCAGCCGTTCGTCGAGCGGCCCGGCTAGCCGCGAAAGCCTGCGAAAGTGCAGGCTTTTATAGCGCCAGCGGCCGAATAGACGGGAAAGCCTGCAAAAGTGCAGGAATTTCCGGCCAAAAGGGGCCGAACCCCGGGTTTAGGCAGAAAAGCCTGCACATTTCAGGCTGTTGAGAAACCCCCTTTTTTCCCGGCTGCTCAAAAAAAGCACCAAAAGCATGAGCCAAATACCCTCTCAGATCGTTTTAAATCAATTTTTTCTCTTCGAGATGAGTGCCCCCACATAAAAATTGATCTGAGAGGAAACCCGTTAGACTTTCTCAACAGCCTGACATTTGCAGGCATATTTCCCTGTAAGGGCATCAAGTGAGCAAAAAGATGCACTTTTGCAGGTTTTCTGCGAAACTGCCAGAGAGAGGAGCTAACTCCAGCGGGGAGCCGAACGGACGATGCCGTTTTCACAGTGTTGAAAACGATGCAGCCGTTCGTCGAGCGGCCCGGCTAGCCGCGAAAGCCTGCGAAAGTGCAGGCTTTTACAGCGCCAGCGGCCGAATTGACGGGAAAGCCTGCAAAAGTGCAGGAATTTCCGGCCAAAAGGGGCCGAACCCCGGGTTTAGGCGGCAAAGCCTGCACATTTGCAGGAATATTTCCCTGCAAGGGCATCAGCGGTCCCAAAAGATGCACTTTTGCAGGTTTTCTGCGGAACTGCCAGAGAGAGGAGCTAGCTCCAGCGGCGAGTCGAACGGACGATGCTGCTGATTGGCCGGCTCTGTAGGCGAGCCGAACGGACGATGCTGCTGATCGGCCAACTCCGTAGGCGAGTCAAAGGCCAACCGCTCGATGCCGGTGTTCGGTTTGCGTAGCGCAGGCGGGTTTTTCCGGTGTGCGGACAGTCCGGTCGTCGACAGGATTGACCTATAATGACGGTCGGATTAACTACTGGCTGCGAATCCGTTTCTTTGTATACTTAACGGTAGAATCCTAGGAGGGACAACGACTTGGCGAAAAAAAGATACGCGATTTGCGGCGTCAGCACCAGAGCCAACGGCATGTTTATCAAGCCCATGCTGGAGACGTTCCATCAGCACTGCGAGATTGTCGGATTGCTCGATGCCGATCCCGGCCGTTTTGCGAACTGCTTCAAAAAGTTTCCGGCGCTGTCGGGGACTCCGGCCTATGCTCCCGATCAATTCGCCGCGATGATCAGGGAAACGAAGCCCGACGCGATCATTGTTGCGGGTGTGGACTATACGCACGCGGACTATATCGTCAAAGGGCTGGAGCATCATCTCGACGTCATTTCGGAAAAGCCGATGGTGACTACGGGGGAGGACTGCAAGCGGGTGCTGGACGCGCAGGCCGCAAGCAGGGGGAAGCTGAAGGTAGCTTTCAATTACCGGTACGCGCCGATCCATACGAGAATCAAGGAATTGATTTTAGAGGGCAAAGTCGGCAGAGTCACTTCGGTAGATTTGAACTGGTATCTGGATACCTATCACGGTGCGAGTTATTTCAAAAGGTGGAACCGGAAGCGAAGCAGCTCCGGAGGGCTGTCCGTGCACAAGAGCACCCACCACTTCGATCTGGTCAATTGGTGGATCGGGCAAAATCCGGTGGAAGCGTTTGCCTACGGGGCGCTCCATTATTTCGGCCCCTCCGGCGAGCTCAACCCCGCCAAGGAAGACGGCCGGTACTGCGGCACGTGCCGGGTCAAGGCGCATTGCGCCTATTTTATGCGCTGGTCATCGCGCAGCAAGGAGACCGTGCCGCCCGACGACCATTTGACGGGCATGGACGCCGTCCCGGGAGGTGCCTCCGGGTATCGGGCGGACGGCTGCATTTTCGACTCCGAGATCGATATTGAAGACACGTACGCCGCCGTCATCAAATACGACAAGGGCGCGATGTTGAGCTATTCCGTCAATTTTTCGCTGCCTTATGAAGGTTACAGACTGGCGATTAACGGGACGAAGGGCCGAATCGAAACGAAGGAAGTGATGTCGGGCCGGGCTTCTCACCATGAAGTCGAGCAAACGATCGAATATTTTCCGCTGTTCGGCGGCAAAGAAACGATCCGCGTCGTACCGCGGGCCGGAGGGCATGGGGGAGGGGATCCCCTCATTTTGGAAGATTTGTTTCTCGATCCGGATCCGCTCCGATCGTACGAGATTATGGCAGGGGCGGAAGCGGGGGCTCTTGCCGTGCTGACCGGAGAAGCGGTTTGGAAGTCGGCGCACGCGAACATGCCTGTCCGCCTGTCCGATCTGCTGGTCGCGCCGAACACGGCCCAACTGTCGGAAAGGGGAATATCTAACGGTGTTTGAGAACTTTGAGAACGTGCAAATCGCCCACTTTGATGTAAAAAGCCAGCTGCCGAGGTGGATTTACGAATCCGCCATGCGGGCGGCTGCGATGGGGGATAAGGCACGCGCAGCAATCAAGGACAGGGATGGCCTGAAGCGGCGCCAGCGGGAAATCCGCGAAGGGCTGGCACGCTGCCTGGGCGGCATGCCGCCTTCGGATACCCCGCTTAGGCCGGTCATCACCGGCGTGGCTGAAGGTAACGGATTCCGCGTCGAGAAAGTGATTTTCGAACCGCGGCCAAGCGTATATGCGACGGCCAATCTGTACATACCGGACGGCCTGACGGAGCCGGGCGCTGCGGTACTGCTGCTGTGCGGGCACCGCGAGCAGGCGAAGCATTGCGACGAATACCAGACCGTGTGCCACTATCTGGTGCATGCCGGCCTGATCGTCATGGCGCTCGACCCGATCGGGCAGGGCGAACGGTTCGGCTACTACGATCCGGGCACGGGTCAGGCTCCGATGACGAGCGTAACGGAGCATGAAAACGTCGGGCGGCAGTGCATGCCGCTCGGCGACAGCCTGGCGCGCTATATGCTGCACGATGCCGTGCGCGCGATCGATTATTTGTGCGCGCGGGCGGAGGTCGATCCGGCGCGGATCGGGGTGACCGGCCATTCCGGCGGAGGCACGCAAACCGCGCTGCTGATGATGTACGACGAGCGCATTGCCGCTGCCGCTCCCGGAGGCTTTATTATGAACAGGCCGTATTTTTTGCTGACCGGCAAAGCGCAGGACGCCGAGCAAAAATGGCTGGGTTTCTCGGCGCTCGGCTTCGACCACGAGGACATCGTGCTGGCGATGGCTCCCCGTCCGGTGCTCGTCCTGGCGACAACTTACGATTCCGTGCCGATCGAGGGTCCTCGCCATACCGTCGCAGTCAACCGGAGGTTTTGGGACATGCACGGCAAAGGCGGGCAGCTGGACATTTTCGAGGATGAAAATGTCCACCGCTTTACGGTCCCGCTTGCGCGTGCGGCGGTCGGTTTTTTCTCCGGGCATCTGCTGGGGCGCGCGGCCGTTCCCCCGGACGAAGCCATCCGGCTGCTGCCGGCCGAGCAGCTCCTGTGCACACAGAGCGGCCAGGTCGCCGGCGATTACGCGCATGCCAAAAACGTCCACGCCGAAAATTCCGGGCGGCTTGCGGAGCTGGAGCAGGCGCGCCGGGCTTTGCCGGATGACCGGCGGAAGCGGCAGGCTTTGGATTGGCTGCGCCAAACCGTCTTGTTCAACAGACAGCCCTGCGACCTGAATCTGCGTCTTTCCGGGGGCGGAGAAACAGGAGGGCTGTGGGCGCTTCGGGCGGTATGGTGGAGCCAGCGCGGGCTGCTGAACAATGCGCTGCAATTTTTCGACGCCAAGCTTGCCGGCCGCAGGCTTCCGATTACGATTGCCGTATGGGAGGGCGGAACGAAGCAGTTGGAAGCTCATGCCGAGTGGATTGAAGCGACCTGCGCTTCCGGCCGGATCGCGATGGTGCTCAACCCGACGGGAATCGGCTCGCTGCTGCCGTACCTGAATTCGCCTGAGGAGCGCCCCTTCAAACGCTTCGGCATGATGGACCGGTACAGCGACGAGCTGATGTGGCTGGGCGACAGCATGGCCGCTGTCCGGACTTACGACGTATGGAGAGCGGTCGAACTGGCGTCCGGCATGAAAAACGTCGATCCGGACGACATCAGACTGTTCGGCGGCGGTCGGTACGGCATCTACGCGGAACTCGCCGCTTTGCTGGAACCGCGCGTCCGGAGCGTCGGCACGGATAATCGCATGAGCAGCATCGCCGATTGGATCAGGGAGCCGTTTTACGATGAGCACGATTCCCTAAGCTTTATAATGCCGGGAATGCTGCAGCATTTCGACCTCCCGGATGCGGATCGCTGGCTTGCGGAAGAAGGGAGGCTTGCCGATTCATACAAGACGATCGGTTAGTCTGCGTTATAGTCCGCAGGTTCCCGGCGCTAACGAACTGGTCCGTTTAAGACTTGTACGGCTCGTCACAGCTTTAGGCCTATGCTTGGATAACCGGCCCGCCGGTGGAGACCCGCCATCGGCGGGGCTTTTTCCCGCTGAACCGGGCAAATCGGCAACGAACAAAACGAAAGCGGTTTCAAGCTGTTTGCTCTGCCGGTTTTCAAATCATTTGCTCTGCCGGATTCAAACCGCTTTCAAACGATCTAATCCATGGAGGTGTCATTCATTGTGCGTAGTCTGATTTCGCGTATGTTATGCTTCCTGCTTTTGCTCCAGACGTTCCAGACGTTCCAGGCGGTCTGCGGGGGCGGGGCATGGGGCGCATCGGCCTCTGCGGCGGCAAGCGGATCGTCCTCTGTGACGAACAGCGCCTACGAGCCGGTCACGATTTTTAACAAAGATTTTTCGCAAGCGGTTATAGGGCAGACGGCTTCCCAGCTCGGCTTCGATTATTCCTCTTACACGGCGGGCACGGCGACGGCGGTCATTGAAGCCGATCCGGTGACGCCCGAAGCGAACGCGCTGCACCTTACGGTGTCGGGACTCGCTTCCGCGCTTAACAACGAATTTCAAATCAGCAAATCGTTCAGCGAGCCGCAGACCGGAACGATTTCGACGGAGCTGACCTTCATGCAGTACGGAACGGCCAAGCAAAAGGACCGCATCCTGCAATTCGTTCCGTCCACCGGGACGATCAATTTGATCGGCGTCGGCGCGGATAAGTCGAAGGACGGCATCGTGTATTATGCGACGACGGCGCCCTCAAGCTCCCTCGCATCTTACACGCTGAATCAATGGCATACGCTGCGGGTCGATTTTAATACGATTAACCAGAAATACGACATTTATTTGGACGGGACGCTGTACTGGGCGCGGCAAAAGCTCAACAACGTAACCAAGTACGACCTTAAAAAGCTGGTCATCGCCACGCCGCAGGAAAACGGCGATCTTTACATTCGCGGCGTTAAAGTGACCCGCACCGCTTTTAACCCGAAACCCGCACCGCCGGAAATCGTCAGTGTCACCGGGCGCAACGCGAAGATTGCCTGGTGGTCCAAATCGTACGTCTATGCGACCAAATACCGGATGCGGATCAGGGAAAAAGGTCAGAGCGCGTGGCTTATGCAATCCGCGACGGTCAATTACAAAGATTTGGCGAACAAAACGAATATCGTTCCCGCTTCCGACATCAGCTCCTACTACGATCCGGCGCAAAACAAATCCGTAGCGCTCACAAACGGCAAAACGTACATTCTCGGCTTATCTGTAGCGATCCGGGATGAAGCGGGCTTGTATACTTCAGGTGTCCCGCAAGATTATGAAAGTGATTCCGCGGAGGTCGAAGTGACTCCCAATACGACGACGCCGATCGATGCGCCGGATGCGAGCGTGTTTGGCGGCGTTACCGCTTTTGCCAACTATAACGCGTACCAGTGGTCGGTCAATTCCGGTTTAAACGCGGGCGATCTGGTGTTTGCCGATAAAACGATTCTGTTTACCGACATTCCCGCCAAATACGCAGGTATGGATTGGCTGAGAACTTCGCAGGCCGATGCGATGATTTATCCGCTTACCGCCGAAGGCGCCGTGCAGCCGCAAATCACCCAATTCCAGGTGCGGGACCGCGCATCCGTCTACGTGGCCGTCGACGAGCAGGAAACGCCGCCGCCTTCATGGCTGTCCGATTGGACCGCTACCGGAGATACGATCAAAATGGGCGACAAGGCAACGGCCTATTCGTTCAAAGTCTACAAAAAAGATTTCGCCTCCGGCGATAAAGTGACGCTCGGGTACAACAACTACAATGACTACAAAGCGGGCAAAAACGCCGGTTACTTTGTCATGGCGCAAAGAATTCCGACCGGCTTGACGATCGATCCCGTACAGGAATGGGTGCCCTCGCCTTTATATTCGGTGACGGGATCCGTAGCCGAGAATGTGTATGCGAGCAGCGTCATATTGAACGTGTATCAAAATCAGAATCCGGTTCCCGTATACAGCGGCCAGCTGGCGGACAACCGGTTTAAAATCGACTTGAATTTGCTGCCCGGAGCCAATCTCATTGAAATGTACGCGATGCGCAGCGATTCCGCATTCGTCGATAAAGCGGCCGTGACGATCCACTACGATAACGTTCCGCCGGAAATCCGCATCGCCGCACTGCCGGCCGCGGTCAAGGATGCCGTATATACGCTGCAAGGCTCATTAAGCAAGGCGGCGAATTTGACGGTAAAACTGAACGGGGCAACAATCGTCGGTTCCGTAGCCAAAGCGGTGTACGAACCGTTTGCTTATCCGCTGACGCTGGCGGAAGGAAGCAATTCCATCGAAGTTTCGTCCGTCGATATCGCTGGAAATACGGCGTCCGCCAATTATTTGGTCCGCTATGAATTTTGGGCCGGGCAGGCTGCGACTTACGATTTCGGCGGAAACCGCCATGACTCGATAGCGGCTGCCGCGAACATTTTTGCCCAAAGACAGGTCACCAACACGACGGCGTCCGCCAAGCAAATTACGCTGTGGTTCGTGCTCTACGACGGGAACCGCACGATGCTTGATTATTCAAGCGCCGCCGCCGATTTCGAACCGGGAGAAACCAAAACGTTAAGCGCCGGTTTCACGCTGCCTGCCCAGGTGAGCGGCTGTTATGTAAAAGCGTTTATTTGGGACAGCCTGAACGGCATGAAGCCGCTGTCGGACGAATTTATTTTGCAGTGATTGCGGAAAAGGAGGTTGCAAAATGAAGAAAGCGATTCAAATAACAATTTGCATGTTGTTATTGATAAATGTCTGGCTGTTTCCCGTCATAGCCGCCGCTGCAGATACGGCTTCGGTGCTGGGAAGCCCTGCGCAATTGACGGCCGCCCCCGGCAATAATCAGGTAGTCCTGACGTGGAACACGGTAACAGGAGCCGTCTCCTACAAGCTCAAGCGCAGTACGGTAAACGGCGGGCCTTACGATACGACGGTAGCCGCGGGCGTAACGGGTACGGCTTATACCGACACTTCCGCCGTGAACGGCACGGCGTATTATTATGTGGTGACCGCTGTCAATTCGGCCGCCGAAAGCATGATCTCCAATCAGGCGAAAGCCGTTCCGTATGCGCCGATTGCCGGCGCACCGCCGGTTCCCGCCGATTTTGCGGCCACGGCCCGCGACGGCAGCGTTGATTTGACGTGGTCGGCGTCGGCAGGGGCGGCCTCCTACACGGTCAAAAGAAGCTCTGCGAGCGGGGGGCCGTATACGACGGTAGGAAGCGCGCTGGCTTCCGCGTCTTTTACCGATACGACGGTCGTTAACGGGAACGCGTATTACTATGTCGTCTCCGCTGCGAACGCCGGCGGCGAAAGCCCGAACGCGGAAGCGCTTATCGCGGTGCCCGCTCCGGTCATTACGGTGGCTCAGGACGGCAGCGGCGATTTTGCCAATATCAAGGAAGCGATTGCCTCCATTCCCGCCGCGAATGCGAGCCGTAAAGTGATTTATATTAAAGCGGGCGTTTATCATGAGAAGCTTTCGATCACGGTCCCTTATGTCAGTCTCGTAGGTGCAGGCATGGATCAAACGAAAATCGTATACGACGACAACGAAACGACCGTCAATCCGGCGAATCCGGGCGTCAAATTGCAGCCGCTGGAAACGGCAACCGTCTCTGTCGGGAGCAGCGCGAGCCCGGCCAACCAATTCAGCGCGGCGAATCTGACCATTGAAAACAGTTCCGCCGCCTCCAAGGGGCGTGCTCTGGCTGCGCTGGTCGTTTCCGATCAAGTCGTCTTTGAAAATGTCCGTTTTGTCGGGTACCAGGATACGCTGTACGCAGGGGTCGCTTACAATACCAAAAAAGGCCGGCAGTACTACCGCAACTGCGAAATTATCGGCCGTACCGATTACATTTACGGGCCGGCTACCGCAGCCGTGTTCGATCATGTCGATGCGGTCAGCATCAACTCGGCTGATGCGGCCGATTCGGGCGGGTATGTGACGGCGGCGTCCACGCAAAATCCTGGCGGTGACGTTCCGGGGCTCGTCTTCGTCAACTCCCGCCTGCTGAAGGACGGCACGACCAAAGGCAAGCATTACTTGGGCCGCACATGGCAGGATCAGCCTACGGTTCGTTTTATCAATACGGAGATGGGGGATCACATTCATCCCGAGGGCTGGACGACGATGAGCGAGCCGCTCAGCACGTATTATTTGTCGGAATACAACAGCACCGGCCCCGGAGCAAGTCCGTCGAAACGCCAAATGGGCATGCAGATGACGGCCGGGCAAGCGAGCGCCCTGACGATTCCGCGCATGTTCGACGGGTGGGACCCCGCGCAAACGGCAGCCATTCCCCAAAAGTCCGGCTCCGTTGCGCCGATTGTCGACCCTGCGCTGCCGGACGGGCAGGCGGGATCTTACACGAAACCGGTGACCGTCTATATGGAAGTGAACGGCGGGCTGCCGGAAGCGGGCCGGGTGCAGTACCGGATCAACGGCGGTCCATGGACGGCGTATACCGCTGAATTTGCAGTCGGTCAAGCGGGCGCGAACGTCATCGAATACCGCTATGTGGACAGCTCCGGAACCGCAGCCGCCAGCAAAACGCTAACGTTTGCAATCGATCCTCGCGAAGCGGCCAAAGTTCCCGCTTTTCCGGGCGCAGAGGGCGGGGGCATGTATGTGAAAGGGGGCCGGGGAGGCACCGTGTACGTCGTCAGCAATCTGAACGATTATGCCGCCGACGAAGCGCCGATTCCGGGATCGCTGCGGGATGCCGTCAGCGCGGGCAATAGGACGATCGTTTTCAGCACGTCCGGTACGATTCAACTGAAGCGCGAGCTGGCGATAACGCAATCGCACATCACGATCGCCGGGCAAACCGCTCCTGGAGATGGAATCGCGATCGGCGGCTACATGGTGAAGATCGGAAATAACGATACCGGAACGGACATTATCGTCCGGTATATCCGGTTCAGGAACGGAACGAATTCGTTAAGCGACAGCGTGGACATTACGGGCGACAACGTCATCATGGATCACTGCTCGCTCAGCTGGAGCACGGACGAAGCGTTTTCCGCCAAAAACCGCAAAAACTTTACGCTCCAACGGAGCTTTATCAGCAACAGCCTGAACCACTCGATTCATACGAAAGGACCGCACGGGTACGGGGGCATCTGGGGAGGCACGAACGCCACTTATACGCACAACCTGATTATGAACCATACGAGCAGGAACGTGCGCTTTGACCGGGCCACAGATCCCGACAATTACCCTACGAAGGTCGATTACCGCAGCAACGTGATTTACAACTGGGGCTTTAATTCCGCATACGGCGGGGAGCAGGCGACAGGGATCAATATGATCAATAATTATTACAAGCCGGGCCCCAATACGTTTGACGGCGTAAAAAGCCGCATCGTCAACCCTTCGGCCGGCGATGGAGGGGGCGGCGGAACTTTTTACATCGACGGCAACTACGTGGAGGGCGCGCCCGATGTGACTGCCGATAACTGGGTGCCTGCAACCGGCGGCAAATATGCGTGGAAAGCGATCAACCCGGATCAGTCGTTCACCCGCAAATACAAACCGATCGTCATTCCCGATGCAAAAGATCCCGTCGGCGGGGCGGTTACGACGGATTCGGCAGAGGCCGCCTACGAGAAGGTGCTGCAAAGCGGGGGCGCTTCTTTACCGAAGCGGGACTCCCTGGATGCCCGTCTCGTGAACGAAGTCAAGAACGGTACGGGCAGAACCGTCAACACGATCGCAAGCGACGGCGGCCTGCCGGAGCTGAATTCGCTCCCCGCGCCCGTCGATAGCGATGGCGACGGCATTCCCGACGCCTGGGAGAGCACACATGGTCTGGACCCGAACAATAGCGCAGACGGCGCTTTTACAAGCAGCAGCGGGTACACGAATCTGGAGCTTTACTTGAACTCGCTGGTCGTAACGCCTCCGCCCAATCCGAACGCCGCTATCGTGAGCCCTGTCATGCATCAGGCTTTTACCGCCGGCAGCGCGATCCCGGTTACGGCAAGCGCATCGGCGGCTGCCGGCGGCGCGGCTATCGCCAAAGTGATCTTTTATGACGGCGATCAAAAAATCGGGGAAGCTGCGGCGGCGCCTTACACGTTCACATGGGCGAATGCTTCCGAAGGCCAGCATTACTTGTACGCCAAAGCGGTGGACGCAAACGGCGTGATGACGTTGTCCTCCGCCGCCGTGATTTACGTGAACGGCCCGAATAACGTGGCGCCGTGGACGACGCAAGATATCGGCCAGGTCAGCATCCCGGGTGCGGCGAGCTTGAGCGGGACGACTTATACGGTCAAAGGATCGGGGAAAATCGGCTCGTCATCGGACGCTTTTCAATATGTATACCAGACGGTTCAGGGCAACTTTGAAATGGTCGCGAACGTCGACTTCGCTTCCGAAATCGACGAGGATGCGAAAGCGGGATTCATGATCCGCGACAGTCTGGACCCTGCATCAAAGGCGGTCGCACTGGCCCTGTCCACCGATCCGACGAGCGATTTCGGCGTAGATACGAGCGGGCGGAAAATTTCGTTCCTGAACCGCAGCGAAAACGGGGGAAGCTACAAAGAAAGCCTGATCAGGGGCGCATCGCTGAAAGCGCCGTTCTGGCTGAAAATCGTTCGCGACCAGAACACGATTTACGGTTACGAGTCCAAGGACAAGGCGAACTGGCTGTTGGTCGGCTCGGCGGCGGTCAGCTTTTCCGACAAAGTGTACGTAGGCATGGCCGTTGATGCCCCGAAATCGACGAGCAACATCGATTATGTAACGGCGGCGACTTTTGCCGATGCGAAGTTCACCCGCTCAGCGCTCTTTACGCTCAGCAACCCGGCGAGCGAGACGGTGGATATTCCCGCTTACACCATAAAGGCGCATGCCATGGACCGTGCGCAGTTCTCGGTAACGAACAATGGCGCCGCCGTCACCGATGCGGTGTATGTCGAAGCCGGGGCCGATTTCTCGGCCGCCATTAAGCTGACCGAAGGCGTCAACACAATCGTCTTCTCGGCCCGCAACAGCGAGTTGTTCGGAGACGCCGTCAACGCCAAGACGATTACCGTGACTTATAACAAGTCTGCGGTCGTGTTTACGCCTTCGGCGGAGCTGCCCGATGCGGTCACTTCTTCGGCTTTCGTATTAACGGGAAGCGTCAATCGCAACGCGGCCGTCACCGTCCGGTTAAACGGAACGACGGTTCTCGACCATAGCGCGAAGCTTGCCGCGGTGCCGTTCGAAATTCCGCTCGTTTTGCAGGAAGGCGTCAACGAAATTGTCGTCTCCGGCGTGGACGATTACGGCAACACCGGCTCCAAAACGTACCGGATCACCTATAACAAAAACTGGGGCGCGGGCGTCTTTACGGTTAAAAGTTTGATTTTGAGCGATCTCGGCGGCAATGCGCTTTCGGGTCTGACCCGATCCACCGATACCGTAGCGGACGTGCTGGTGTACAACAATTCTTCGGTCAGCCAGAGCGGAACGCTCGTCATTGCGCTGTTCGATCAGCAGGACCGGATGGTGAGGTATTCCTTGCTCGCCCATTCGATTTTGCCCGGGAAAACCGCTCATTTGAAGGCGCTGCTGAAATTGCCGGATATCGTCATGGGCTGCAAACTGAAAGCTTTTGTATGGGATTCTGCGCTCAGCCAAACTTTGATTTCCAATGTAGTCGCAATGCCTTAGCGCCCGATGGATACAATTGAGCGGGCAGATGGGGAGGCGGACGTGCCGCCCTTTCCCATTCCCCCATTCGGAATTCGGAGGAGGAATCTGTTTGAAAAGAACGATCATCGTCCTGCTGACGGCTTTGATGTGCTTTGGCATTTGCATTCCGGGCGCGTCGGCTTCGCAGGTCACCGTACAAGCATCGCTGGATGAAAATTCGGGAAAAGTGACGATTTCGGGCTCGCTGGGGACGGCCGCTGGAAGCATCGTGACCGTTCAGGTGCGGAATCCGCTGAATCAACTCGATTATTTGGACCAGGGAACAACTGCGGCCAACGGACAATTTCAGTTCAGCTATACGCTCAGGCAAAAAATAAACGGAACTTATACCGTGAAAGCGGGAGGGCAGGACGCCGACGCGGTGGAGAGCGCGGCTTTCAAAGTCGCGACGGCGACGGATTCCGGTTCCGGCTCCGGCTCCGGCTCCTCTTCTTCGCCATCGCCGCCGTCCGCTGCGAGCCCGCCTTCGGCGCAAGGGGAAGTGAACGGCAGCGGGATTATTTTGGAGGCGCAGCTGGATAGCGCGACCGGCATGGCGTCGGCCAGACTGACTGCCGACATTTTGAACAAAGCGAGAGAAGCCGGCGGCAATGATGTTACGGTCGAAATTGCCCGAAGCGCCGGGGCCGACCGGTATGAGCTGATTGTCGACGCCGGCCTGTTCTCGCCCGCATCGAAGGGCCTGACCTTGTCGCTGATCACCGATATTGCGGCCGCGACGATACGCACGGACATGCTGAGCGGCGTCGATTTGTCCTCGGCCAAAGAGGTCGGCTTACGCATCGGCCGGGCCGACACGAGCCGGTTGCCGGGCGAACTCCGCAGCAAAATCGGCGGCAGGCCGGTTATAGAGCTGCATGCTGCCGTAGACGGCAGCGTCATCCCGTTCAGCAATCCCGATACCGCCGTGACGGTTGCGATCCCATATCAGCCTGCGGAAGGAGAGTTGAAAAATCCGGAGCATATCGTCATCTGGTATCTGGATGCGCAAAACCGGGCGCAGGCGATTCCCAGCGGCAAATATGATCCGGCTAGCGGAAAAGTCAGCTTCACGACGACCCATTTCAGCGCCTTTGCGATCGCTTATGCGGTGAAAACGTTCGACGATCTCGGTTCGTTCGGCTGGGCCAGGCGAGCGATCGAAGTCATGGCATCCAAAGGAGTCATATCCGGTACCTCCGAGACGGCCTACAATCCGGGCGCTATCATCACCCGGGCGGATTTTATGATTTTAATAACCAAAGCGCTCGGCTTGAGCGCCCGGGTTACAAGCAATTTCAGCGATGTCGCTTCCGCGGACTATTATTTTGAAGCCGTAGGCGTTGCCAAGCAGCTGGGGCTTGCGGAGGGCGAGGGGAACAATCGCTTTAATCCGCAGTCGCCCATTTCCAGACAGGATATGATGGTGCTCATGTCAAGAGCTATGAAGCTGGCCGGCAAATCGAGTCCTGGGGGCGCCGAGGCGGACCTTGCGCGGTTCGCGGACAGGGCGGAAGTCGCTTCCTACGCGGTGAACGACGTAGCCGCCATGGTCAGAGCCGGAATCGTGGAGGGGGACGGCAGCGCTTTACATCCGCTAGGCAGCGCCACGAGAGCGGAAGCGGCGGTTTTGTTATACAGAATTTATAACAAATAACCGCCAACCGTACGCGCCCCGGGTCCGGCCCGAGTCCGGCTGATCCCGCCCCGGATTTCTGCGAGTGTCTCGCCGAGTCGCGAAACGCCAAACAAGAGGCTACCCCGCAACTGAGGATAGCCTCTTGTTATGTCCGTCGGCCGGCCGCGCCTACACATCCGTTAGATGAGCCGGGCCCGTCATTCCGCAAAACTAGTCAGACTGCCGTGAAACTCGTCCGCCGAAGCCTGGCTCTGACTCCTGTCAATGCACTGCTGAAAACCTGTAAAAAATTAGACTGAAAAATCGCCCGCCAGGAGCTGGGAGTCTGTCCGACGGAGCTACTTTTGTGGTTCATCGGACAGACTCCCAGCACATCTACTTGCAACGCGCAGAAAACCTGCAAAAATACATCTTTTTGTTCCGTAATACGCTTGCCTGAGAATATTCCTGCAAATGTGCAGCTTTTTCTACTAAAACTTCGCGATGAGCCCTTCATGAGCGAAAAAGCCTGCACATTTGCAGGCTTTTCCCAAAATCGAGCCATTTCCATCGAAAAAGCCTGTACATTTGCAGGCTTTGCACGCCACCGGGGCACTTGGTGGATCCCCCGGTGCCTGAGCGACCTCCCGGCGTCCGGCCGCTGCGCGAATGGCTTGGACGTCGCTTTGGCGGCAGCCTGAGACAGTGCTGCTTCGTCCTTACGCGTGGAATGATACACGAGCCGGACATTCAGGCAGAGGGCAGAAGGCCCTCCGCCTCTGCTATTTCGCTCCGCCTTCGGCCAAAATCGTCTCCCAAATCGCGCCTTTGCCGTACAGCTCCTTATTCACCTGGTTCCAGCCGCCCAAGTAGTTGATATCGAACAGGCCTTCCGGCGTTTTGTAGTTTTTCTCATACTGCTTCGCGATCTCAGGATCGACGGAGCGGAAGCCTTTTTCGGCGAAAATCTTTTGCGCTTCAGGGCTCCACAGGAAGTTGAGGAACGCTTCGACGGCTTCGCGGTTGCCGTGTTTGTCTACATATTTGTCGATGAGCGCGACCGGATTCTCGATGGAGGTCGTATATTTCGGCACGACTTCCTCGTATTTTTGGCCGCTTTTGATGCGGGCGATCAGCTCGTTCTCGTAAGTGACGATGGCGTCGCCAACCCCTTTGTCAAAGGTTGTCAACGAATCCGCGCCGCTTTTGTCCAGCACCTTAATGTTTTTGTACACTTTGGTCAGCAAATCTTTCGCTTGCGCGGGATCTTTTTTGCCGGCTGCTTCGGAAATTTTGAGGCCAGCTCCGTATATGGCGTTGATGTCCCATTTGGCGCCGCCCGACGTGCTCGGGTTCGGAATCAGCACTTCGACGCCCGGTTTCGTCAAATCGCTCCAATCCTTGATCTGCTTGGGATTGCCTTCGCGCACGCCGATGGCGGCAATGGAGGCGGTGATCATCCCGCCGTGCGGTTTGCTTTTCCAGTCGTTCGTGATCAAGCCTTTCTCGGCGATTTTCTGGATATCTCCTTCCAGCGACAGCGGTGCGATGTCGGCTTCAAAGCCTTGAATGATTGCCGTCGCCTGGGAGCCGGATGCTTGATACGACTCTTTGAACTCGACGGTTTGCCCGGTTTTCTTTTGCCATTGCTCTTTAAAAAGCGGGATGATGGCGTCAAGCGAATCTTTCAAAATCGAGTAAGCGCCGATGGAAATCGTCACTTTGCCGCCTTCCGCCGTTTTAGGCGAACCGGCTGCAGCCGGAGCGCTGCTGCCCGCCGCAGCCGCAGGGCTTGCCGCCGCCGGCGAGCTTGCACTGTTCCCCGCAGAACCGCATCCGGCCAAGGCAACGCTTGCCGTCAATAGTGCGGCCGCCATCATGCCTAACGTTTTCTTGCTTTTCATAAAATCCAACTCCCCTTCGCTTGATCAATTTGTTTAGATAAAAACAGGCATCGGATCTTGCTTCGCCTGATTTTCCAGCAGCTTCGTTTCATTTGCCGTAAACACCGATAGGTGATGGATTAAAATGTTGACTTCATCGCCGGGCCGGTACTGCCTTTCTTTAATGGACTGGTAGGCGAAAAGCTTGAGCGAACCGGTCTCGATTTCGAGGTACCACGAGTCGCCCCGGAAATGCGCATGCGTCACGGTGCCGGGCTGCCCCGCCGACGCCAAATACGTCGTATCGTGAGGGCGCACCTCGATCGCTTCGGGCCGGATCAGCACCTTCGCGTCGGTTGGCCACCGGCCGTCCTGCTGCAGTTCGTCCAGATAAGGGAAGCCGTTCAGCGGCACATAGTGCGAAACCGTATTCGATTCCCCGATAAAAGTAGCGACGAACGAGGAGGCCGGCTTCGTATAAATTTCCCAAGGCGTGCCCTGCTGCTCGATTCGGCCCTGCTGCACGATGATGATCTCGTCGGCGACTTCGATCGCTTCGTCCTGATCGTGGGTGACAAACAGCGTCGTCACCTTGAACTCGTCGATCAGGTTGCGCAGCCACAGGCGCAGCTCCTTGCGGATTTTGGCGTCGATCGCGGCGAACGGCTCGTCGAGCAGCAGCAGCTGCGGCTCCGGAGCAAGTGCTCTGGCGAACGCGACCCGCTGCCGCTGGCCGCCAGACAGCTGATGGGGGTATTTGCGCTCGCTGCCGGCGAGCCCCATCAAGCCGAGCAAGTGCGATACGCGGTCGGCGGTGTAATCGCGGGGCTTTTTCAACACTTTGAGCCCGTAAGCGACGTTGTCGAACACCGTCATATGCTTGAACAGCGCATAATTTTGAAAGACGAAACCGATGCCCCGCTTTTGCACGGGCAAATCCGTCGCAAGCTTGCCGTCGAAAAAAATGCTGCCGGTGTCCGGGCTCTCCAGGCCTGAGAGCATGCGCAGGATGGAGGTTTTGCCGCCTCCGCTGGGACCGATAAGCCCGACCAGATGCCCTTTGGCGATGCTGAAGTTGACGTCTTTGATCGCGTGAAACTGTCCGAACGATTTGTTCAGGTTATTGACCTCAATGTGCATGGAGCTGCCTCTCCCTTCGTTTTTTCATCCATTCCAGTATGAGCAAAATCGTAATCGAAACGAGACCAAGCACGAATGCCAGGCTGTTTGCGGCAACGAGATTGAAATTTTCCGCATCTTGGTACACGAGCGTAGTCGCCGTCTGGGTTTGGCCGATGACGTTGCCGGAGACGACCAGAATCGAACCGAATTCGCCGAGTGAACGCGCAATCGTCAGCACGAGTCCGTACAGGACTCCCCAGCGGATGGAAGGCCACGTAATTTGCAGGAACGTGCGCCAGGAGCCGGCGCCGAGCGTCGTGGACGCTTCCTCCGACTGCGTGCCGATTTCCTCCAGCAGCGGAACGACTTCGCGCACCATCAGCGGGAAGGTGATGAACATCGTAGCGATGACCATCCCGGGCAGCGCGTACACGATTTTCATATTGTGCGCCTCGAAGAAAGTGCCGAGCGCTGTGTTCGGACCGAACAGCAGAATGACCATCAAGCCGACGATGATCGGCGAAACCGCAAACGGCAGGTCGACGACCGCATTGATAATCGGCTTCAGCCAGCGGGCGATCCAGGCGCCGCGGACGATTTCTATCGATAAGTAGATGCCGACGATCGCATTGAGCAAAGTAACGATGACGACGATAAGCAAAGAGATGTACATCGCGTGCAAAGCTTCCGGACGAGACAGGGAATCGAAAAATTCGCCGGCCCCGTTTTGAAACGCGCTGAAGCCGATGCCGAGGAACGGTAAGATGATGAGCAGAAAAATGACGGCAAAAGTAAATCCGATCAGCAGCCTTCTCATGCCAGTCGCCCCTTTCCGCGCGTCAGCACGTTGATCGCCCACAAAATGAGGAAAGACAATGTCAGGAGCACGATAGAAAGCGCGGCCGCGCCCTCCGGGTTAAAATTTTGCGTCTCGCCGTAAATGTAGACGGAGACGACCATCGTCTTGCCGGGCAAGTTGCCGGAGATCAGCGAGATCGCGCCAAATTCGGCGAGCGCCCGCGAGAAGGCCAGCATGCTTCCGGCGACGATGCCGGGGACGATGGCGGGCAAAACGATTTTGCGGAAAGTGTGAAATTTGCCCGCGCCGAGCGTGAAGCTGGCCTGCTCCTCCGCAGGATCGAGCTGTTCCAGCAAGGGCTGCACCGTGCGCACCACGAACGGAAAAGTGACAAAAACGAGACCGATAACGATAGCCGTCTGATTGTACAGCAGATGGATTCCGAGCTGATCCAGCCAAATACCAAGCGGGCTCTTCGGACCGAGCAAGGTCAGGAACATCAGTCCGGCTACGGAAGTCGGGAGCGAAAAGGGGAGGTCGACCATGCTGTTCAAAAGGCCCTTGCCCGGAAAAGAGTAGCGCACGAGCACGTAAGCAATCAGCGTGCCGACGACCGCTTCGATCAACGTGGAGAAGACGCTGAGCTTAATCGTCAGCAGCACGGATTTCCATGCGAGCGGGCCCGTCACTTCCGCCCAAAAAGGCTGCCATCCGAAGGAAAAGCCTTTTACATAAATGGATCCGATAGGCAGCAGCAGCAGAACGATCAGATAGCCTATCAGCACGGAACGAACCGTGGCTTTGAATACTTTATTACCCACCGTGACACCACCCAATTGCGATTAATCTCATTAGATTACTTGGAATTATACATTGAATAATAACAGGCGTTTTTCTTTCTTGTCAATCATAAAATATTTTTGAAATAAAGTGCTGCGCGGTGGGCATCGGAGGGCGTTGTCCGAAATGCAGGGATCTCCGGGGGGCTGGCCGCCGATCGGAACGCAGATCATGGGGATTGCGGCAAAAGCAGCACGCCACCCAAGAGAAAGCGGACGCGGCGGGCTGGGCCTGTACTTTGTACCAAAAGTATAAGAACTTTTTTGGCGCGCCCTGCCCGTAAGTTCGCCGTTTTCGCGCAAAATCGAACGGCGGAAATAAAAATGTAACAAAACTGGAACATTGCCGTTACGCTCCGATAACAATTGCAGGGTATGATGATTAACAAGACCCCCTTTTTAATATAAACTCTTTGGACCCGACCCCGCCGGTTGGGTCCCCTTTTTTTGTTCGGGGCGATTGGTGCACTTCCTGAGGATGGACGAGGCGATCTCGATGGACTAATTCAACTTCGATGCTTTGGTAATGATATACCGTTTGTGCTCTTTGTTGAGCATCTTGGTATAACTTTCGAAACTAAGATCGGCTGGGCAAATCGACGCCTTGTCAGCTTGTCGTTCTTCTATGACGAGAATCTCAGCATTCAAAGAAGGCTGATGAATTCATCCTTTATCCAATACACAATTTGTTTTTCTGATGATTTTATTGACTATAAAACTTAGATAGTAAGGAGTTATGCTATGGAAAATAATATTTCAATTAAGAGCGCAACTAGAGTATATTTCTCGGTCCAGCATATTATTTCAGCATCTTATATGGCAAAGAAGAGCTATGAAGTTGAGAATCAATTTCAAAACGATTTTATTCAATTTCCCTCAAGCTTAGTATCAATAAACAAAGCTTATGTAACAGGAAGCATATTTTCGGCAACATCTTTTTTAGAGGCATCAATAAATGAGCTTTTTTGTGATATACAAGAGATGCATGCTGGCATTCATCCACGAAATGAAAAGTTTGCAAGGTTAGATTTGAGGTCAGTTGCTATGATGGGTGGTATGTGGGAGTTGGATTTTGAGCGGAGACCGATTTTAGAAAAGTATCAAATTGCACTTACACTGGCCAATAGAAGTAAGTTTGATAAGGGACAACAGCCATATCAAGACATTAACTTTTTGATTAGTTTAAGGAATGATCTTATACATTATAAACCAGAATGGATTGCTGATGAAACGCTAGATGGTTCTACTCCGCGGCATAAGTTTGAGAAAAATTTAAAAAACAAATTCGAATCTTGCAGAATATTTTCACAATCAGGGAATGCTTATTTTCCAGATAAGTGTCTTGGATTTGGATGTTCAAAATGGGCAGTGGAATCTAGCATTAAGTTTACAGATGAGTTTTTTAATAGGTTGGGGATAAAACCTGCATATGATTTGATCCGTGAGAATCTGTTATTTGAGAGATGACATGTTAACGTTAAGGATTGGTGTTTCCGCGGGATTAATCGGGGTTCTACTCTCCTAACTTCCATCATTAAAGAAGCCACGATAGGCACTTCTTCAATGTATGGAAGGCTACACGAGAACCATATTTCACTTGGGGAAATGGCTTTTTGCTGTATGGTACGGTGAAGCACTACTAAGAATATTCAAGCTCATCAGTTCAGCCTAATCGTTACTAACGCAATTTATCGAGAAGATTGTAATAGTAATATGTTTTAGATCTTTGTTTGCCATCCGAAAAAATGATTCTTTGGGTTTCAAGAATTGACAAATATCTTCTGCAGGTTGCTTCTGATAACTCAGCGGTTGAAGAAATAGAGTGCACGGTGAATATTGGTTTTTGAAAAATTGCATCAATCAATTTTTTCACGTTACTACTGTTTATTAACGACTGGGCGATATTCAAATCATGCTCGTAGAGTTGGTTAACATCATTGATTAAATGGATATTTTTGTTAGCCTGGAGTATAATCGCCTCTAGAAAAAATTTGATCCACTGGTTCCAATCCCCTTTATATCTTGTATCATTTAGGAATCGATAATACTTATGTTTATCCTTTTCTAATGCTTCACTTAAAAAGAAATTAGGATAATCAATGACTTTTTTATTAAATAAGTATAAAGGTATTAGAATTCTTCCAATTCTCCCGTTGCCATCAAGAAACGGATGGATAGTTTCGAATTGAGCGTGGATGATGGCAACCCGAATTAATTCATCAAAGTCGTCTTTAGGCTCGTTAATATATTTTTCAAGATTACTCATAAAGTGATCTACTAATTGAGGCGAAGGAGGGATATAAGTGGCTGTCTCTATCGTACAACCTTCAGGACCTATAAAATTTTGTATTTTTCTATACTCTCCAGGAGAACGATTGCTCCCGCGAACATCATTCGACATTAATGTAATATGCATCGTCTTGAAAAGCCTTGTAGAAATGGGGAGGAACGCTAACTTGTCCATTCCTTCGCGAAGTGCGTGATAATAGTTTAAAACTTCTTGAATGTCTTTATTGTTTTTCCTGCTCTGGGCCTCGACCTCCAAAACCTCATCAAGAGTTACCTGGGTACCTTCGATTTTGGTTGATTGAACGGCCTCATGCAACATAACAGGATTCAATAATAATTGTGAAGGGAGTTTGGTGTTTTGCAGCAACACCTGATACTGAGCTACTTTTTTGTTTGCTTCAATCAATTCCCGGATAAAAAGCAGCGGATTAATTCGTTCATTTTTTAATGGCAGCTCTTCTGCAGCAAAGGGTGTTTTTGCCATAGTCATACCTCTTTTCTCAAAACCTTATACTTTATCTTTATTATCATCCTAACCGATTTGTGACGATAAATACAGAAAATATATAAATAATAAACAAAAATATAGAAAAATGATTTTAAAGTATCGGATATATGAGCTATCGAGGAGTTGTTAGAGAAAACAGCAGTTTACGTTTTTTTAACATTCGATTTATCATAAGTTGATAAAAGCTTTCTACAATTAGACAAGTCTAGACATCCTCGTTTTACATAATCCGGGTGACGATGAAATCGCTGAAGCGATATTTTACGATTAGGGCGGTTGAATGCGGGAATGAAGCACAATTACATCAAGATCAAAGAGGAATTGGCGAGGCAAATTCGGACGGGCGAGCTTCCTGTGGGCGCCAGGCTTCCGTCGGAGATGGAGATGGCCGACCGGTTCGGCGTCAGCCGGGAGACGTTCCGCGCCGCGGTTAAGCAGCTTGAGCGCGAGGGCCTGCTTCGGGTGAAGAGCGGCATCGGGCGCTTCGTCATTCGTCCGGTGCAGCCTATACCGAGCGCTCTCGACCGGCTGAGCTCGACGTCGGAAATGATTCGCAGCGCGGGTTTGGAGGAAGGCGAGTGCGAGGAGAGCATTCGCATTCTTGCGGCAGAGGAGGAGTGGGCGGACTTTTTGGAAATCGCTCCGGGATCGAAAGTGATTGTGAACGAGCGGGTCCGGACGGCCAACGGCGAGCCGGTTTCCTACAATGTGAACATCATGCCGTATGCAAAAGTAGGCGAAGCGTTCGCGCGCAGCAAGCTGAAAGGCTCGCTGATGCAGTTCCTCGAATCGGAATGCGGAATCCGCCTGGTTAGCGCCAATGCCGAGCTGATCGTGCCGCCCCAGGATGATGCGGGAGCAGCCAAGCTTCGCATGCATGCGGGCACGCCGGTGCTGTTGATCAAGCAGACTCATTACGATGAGGATCATTTGCCGATTTTATTTTCCAACGATTATTTTCGCAACGATGTGTTCAAATTTTGGGTGCAGCGCGCCCGCTGAAGCTCATAGAAGCGGCGAACAAGGTTATCCGGGTCGTTATCGGCCCGGGTAGCCTTGTTCTTTTTGGATCAACAACAAAAATGAACTAGTGACAACAAGCTCAATAAAAGACTGTTTTACCGTTCGCAAAACCGTATGTTCCTTTATTTTTCGGGCTTTTAAGGTGATCAAGCAGGGACTATGGACGGAAATCGGATGCCGCCGTTACTATAAATTTGGTTGCAAGCTGCTCCGCAAAGGAACTCGTCATGGAGCTCATATCCCATCAGGCTGCTGAGAGAAGAAAGGAAGGAAGGAAGCAATATGGAAACAAGTATGGAGGCGCCTGTACCCGCGGCTGCAAGCCCGTCCGTGATGCGGAAAAGGCTGGCGCGGAACCGGTGGCTGTATGCGATGGTCTTGCCCGGTCTTCTGTACTTTTTGGTTTTTAAGTACTGGCCCATGTACGGAATATTTATCGCTTTCAAAGACTATCAGCCTTTTCTCGGTTTTTGGAACAGTCCGTTTGTCGGGTTGAAGCACTTCGAGCGGCTGTTTAACGATTCGAACTTTACGATGCTTTTTCGCAACACTCTGATTTTGGCTTTTTATAATATTGTGTTTTTTTTCCCGCTTCCGATTGTGATTGCGCTCATGCTGAACGAATTAAGAAAAGAGCTTCACAAACGGATTTTCCAAACTTTGGTTTACATTCCGCACTTCATGTCCTGGGTCGTCGTCGTCGGGATCGTCTACATCTTTTTTACGACCGAAGGCGGTATCGTCAATGAGTTGCTGGTCCGGTTCGGCGGACAGAAAATTAACTTTCTGCTCAGCCCTGACTGGTTCAGGACGATGATTACGGCTGAAGTCATCTGGAAAGAAACCGGCTGGGGGACGATCATTTTCCTTGCCGCGATTGCCGGCGTCGACCCGCAGCTGTACGAGGCGGCCCGTATGGACGGAGCGAACCGCTTCCGTCAGCTGTGGCACATTACGCTGCCGGCGATCCGCGGGACGATCGTCATCTTATTGATTTTGCGCCTGGGCAATTTTCTCGATACCGGCTTCGAGCAAATATTTTTGATGCTGAATGCGATGAATCGCGAGATCGGCGAAGTTTTCGACACGTATGTGTATTCGGTCGGGATGAGTCAAGGGCAGTACAGCTTCAGCACGGCTGTCGGTCTGTTTAAATCGGTTGCCGGCTTGATTCTTGTAGCCGTTTCCAACTATTTGGCCAAAAAGTTCGGAGAAGAAGGAATTTACTAGAAAGGAGGGTCTGAACGCCATGCCGCACAAACCAACCTGGGGGAACCGGCTGTTCGACGGCCTGAATGTGACGCTGCTGTCCCTGTTCGCATTCATTACGGCAGCCCCTTTTATTTATGTCGCCGCCGGCTCGTTCGCCACGCAAAAAGAACTGCTGATGCGGGGGTTCCTCTTGTTTCCGACGGAATTTTCGCTTGACGCGTACAAGTATATTTTTTCCACGCAGACGCTTGCCAGAAGCTTGCTTGTTACCGTATTTATTACGGTTGCCGGCACCCTTATCAACATTTTCTTTACGTGCCTGACGGCCTATCCGCTCGCCCGGCGGGACATGGATTTCCGCAAACCGATCATGCTGCTCGTTCTGTTCACGATGCTGTTCAGCGGCGGGATGATTCCGACGTTCCTGGTCGTCAAGCAGCTGGGCTTGCTCGATTCGTATTGGGCGTTATTGTTCCCCGGCGCCATCAGCGCTTTTAACCTGATTATTATGCGGAATTTTTTCCAGCAGCTGCCGGACGGCCTGGAAGAATCGGCCAAAATCGACGGCTGCAGCGACTTGGGTATTCTTTTTCGAATCGTCATGCCGCTGTCCTTACCCGCTATCGCCACTTTTTCTTTATTTTACGCGGTTGGGCATTGGAACACGTTCTTTAGCGCCATTTTATACATCAATGACAATACCAAATGGCCGATTCAAGTGCTGTTAAGACAGGTCGTCATACTAGCCTCGGGCGGGATCGGGGACACGACCCAGATGGATGCGGACTATGTCGCTCCCCCGGAACAGTCGGTCAAAATGGCTGTTATCGTCATATCGACGCTGCCGATATTGGCTGTATACCCGTTTTTGCAAAAGCATTTCGCCAAGGGCGTGCTGCTGGGCTCCGTCAAAGGATAGACGCTGCTATGCCCATGAATACAAGGGAGGATTATACCAAGATGAAAAAGATGAACGGAATCCGGCAAAAGAAAATCGGGCTGAAGTCGGCCGCATTACTCGCTTCATTAGCTTTAGCCGTTTCGGCCTGCGGCGGCAAGGATGCTGCAGGTCCGCAAGGAAGCTCGAACGCTGCCGGGAAGCAGGGGCCGCTCAATCTTACGATGATGCTGCCCTCATACAACCCTGAGCAAATGCCGGCGGACAGCGCGGTCTTGAAACAGCTTATGGACAAAACGGACACCCGCCTTACGGTGACCTGGGTACCCTCGACGTCTTACTCGGATAAATTAAGCGCTACGGTCGCATCCGGCGAATTGCCCAAGACGTTTGTCGCGTTGGGAGCCGAAAGCCTCATTCATTGTGAACGCCGCCCGCGCGGGAATGTTCTGGGAAGTCGGCCCGTATCTGAAAAACTACCCGAATTTGAGCAAAATGTCGGACATCGTGCTTAAGAACATTTCCATAGACGGCAAAATTTACGGGGTTTACCGCGAGCGCGATCTGTCGCGTTACGGCTTGATGATCCGCCAGGATTGGCTGGATAATTTGGGCTTGAAGCCTCCGAAAAACATGGAAGAGCTTTACAACGTGCTGAAGGCGTTTACGACGGGCGATCCGGATAAGAACGGCAAAGCGGATACGATCGGGCTGGCCATGGGAATGGAGGGCAGCACGCTCGCCGGTTTTAAAGATATTATGGTTTTCCTGGGCGGTCCGAATGAGTGGGAGCTGAAGGACGGCAAGCTCGTCCCGGCGCATTTGACCTCCGTTTACCTGGATACGCTGAAGTTTTACAAGAAATTGTATGATGAAAAAATAATCAATCAGGACTTCGCCATCGTCAAAGACGGCCGGCAAGTGATGAACAAGGCGCAAGCCGGACTTTGGATCGGCAATATGCACGACAGCGTAACGATTGACGAGAATATCAAAAAAATCGATCCGAAAGCGAAAATTAATTTGATTAACCGCATTTCCGGTCCGAAAGGCGAACGGGTACGCGCAGGAGCAGGCTATCTGGGCGTGTACATGATTCCGAAAACGAGCGTGAAGACGGAAGCTGAATTCAAGCAAATTCTCGCTTATTTTGACAAAGTATCGGGGAAAGACGTGCAGAACCTGATGAAATACGGGATCGAGGGCAAGCAGTTCACGGTGGAGAACGGCAATTACCAGCCGAACTCCGATCCCAAAGCGAAAGCGGAAATCGTAGACGGCAACCAGTTTATGGTGATGCAAAATGAAGTCGTCAGCTACGGCAAAGAGCTGGAGAAGCTCCGCGATAAGCTTTATCAGGACAACGCGGCCATTGCCCTGGCTAACCCTGCCGCTGCGTTCATCTCCAATACCGAGATCGAGAAGGGGAAAGAGCTTTCCAAAATTATCGATGACGCGGCAGTCAAATTCATCATGGGCTCGATCGACGAGGCCGGCTGGAAGCAGGCGCTTGATAAATGGCAGCAAAGCGGAGGCGGCAAGGTTATGGAGGAAATCAACGCCGAGTACGCGAAGACCGCGAATAAATAACGTAATGGCAATTTCGAAAATTTATATGTAAACTTGAAGAGTATTTTAGGGAACCTGTAATGGAGGCTGAATGAAACTTACCCGACCCCCCTCATACTTGTTGAAACTTATGCTGTTTTCCGTCATGATCGGTACGATTCCGGTTATCGTGCTCGGTACGTTCGCTTACTGGAACTCGTCCCGGACGGTGCAGGAGAAAGTCAACGAGGGCAACAAGCAGCTGCTGCAGCAAACGCAGATGAGCGTCGAGCAAATTCTCAAAACCGTGGACACTTCCGCCACGCAGCTGCTCCAATCGCCGGCTGTCACATCCGCCTTTGACAATGAAATTTCAAACAAGGATTTTGAGCTGGTCCATGAGCTGTTCCAGGGAATCGCGCAAATTCAGACGTATGAGCTCGGCATCAAGGATGTTTACCTGTACAGCATGAGCAAACGTTGGATCGTCAGCAGCAGCGGGGTGAACGAATACAGCGTTCCTGGCTTTAAAGCCAGAATGGAAGCGTTCTCTTATTTGCCGGGAGGCTCTTTCTGGACAAGCGATTTACGCGGAAATACGGCCGGAGGCCCGCTGCAATCGATCTATTTCGTGAAAAAGTATCCGTTCAACGCTATGAATCCGAAAGGGCTCGTCTGCGTCGAGCTGTCCACGGAAGCGTTGAAGGAACTTGTTACGCTGCATAACGGCAAGAAGGGCAGCACCTTTCTCCTGGACCGGGACTTCAACGTCATCGGACACCCGGACCGCGCGTTGCTGGGCAGCAGTTGGGCCGATGAAGCCTACTTGAAACCGGTCATGGCAAGCGGGGACGCGGACGGACAATACACAGCCTCCATGGGAAGCGAAAAAGTGGCCGTCACTTACCGCAAATCGCTCTATAACGGCTGGAACTACGTCTCCGTCGCGTCGATCGTGGAGATCAACGAGCATAACAAAATTATCGGCTGGTTTACTTTGCTGGTGTGCATGGGCATCCTGCTGGTCACGTTGATTCTCGCCTGGTTAGGGTCGAAAAAAATGTATAGTCCCATCCAGTCCATTTACACCGCGCTTACGAGAGGAGCGGTCTCCGCTTCCGACGGGCACAAGAGCGGCGACCTGCAGTTCATCGGCGAACGGGTCGATTATTTAATTGAGAGCCAATCCCTGCTCATGAACGAGCTGAAAGGGCAGCAGGTGCAGTTGAAAGAATTTTTCGTGCAAAAATTGTTTCACGGCACGATCAAGCCGGCCGAATTCGAAGCCAAATTGGGGCTGTACGGCATCAAGCACCGCTGGCCTGTCATGGCCGTCCTCGCCGTGCAGATCGACACGCTGAAAAATACCCGGTATGCAGAGTCGGACCGGGACCTGCTGATGTTTGCCGTCAGCAATATCGTCGGCGAATTGATTCCTTTCGAGCACAGGCTTGTGCCCATTGTAACGGCGGATTGCCAAGTGACGATCATCGGCTCGCAGGAAGAGAAGAAGGCTGACTTCCGGGAACATATTTTTTCGCTCTCCGATACGATTCAAAAAGCGATTTATGAGTACCTGGATATCAAGGTGAGCATGGGGATCAGCCGCTCCTTTACCTTAATGGCCGAGGCGCCGCAGGCGTTTCAGGAAGCGGTAACCGCGCTGAAATACAGAGTGGGGTTGGGAGAGGAGTCGATCCTTTTTATCGACGACGTACAGCCACAAAAAAGCAGCTTGTATTCGTTTCCGCAGGAAAGCGAGCAAGCTTTGTTCGATGCTATGCGGACCGGCAATCCGGAGCAGTCCGCGCAGTTATTGAAGGAATTTATCGGGGGCCTGTACCAGCACCATATGCGGCATCAGGACTACCAGTTGTTTTTGCTGCGTCTGTTGGTCGATCTGATCCGGTTCGGACAGGAATTTTCCATTCCGACGGCGCTTATTCACCGGGACGAAGCCTCGTTCATTCAGTCCTTGTTCAAGCTGCGGTCGGTGGAAGAAATCGAGCAGTGGTTTTGGACTACGTTTGTAGCTCCGTTCGTTCTGGAGCTCGGCAGCAGGCGCGAGTCCCAATTCAAGCACATTTCCGCAGCCGTGATCGACATGATTCAGAGAGAATTCGACTCGGAGCTGACGCTGGAAGGGTGCTCTTCGCGGATCAATTCCCATCCTCATTATGTAAGCCGGGTGTTTCGCCAAGAAACCGGCGTTAACTTCGGCGAATATTTGACTCAATACCGGATTGAAATGGCGAAGAAGTGGCTGAAGTCGAGCAATATGAAAATTTCCGAAATCGCCGAACGGTTGACGTACAACAACGCCGCCAATTTCATCCGCTCTTTTCGTAAAGCGGTAGGCATGACCCCGGGACAGTACCGGGAGGAGGGACAACCTTAAATAGAGAGGGAGATGTTTATGCCATTGCTTCAAATCGACGAATCCAAGATCCGGCACGTTATGGATCTCATCGTAGAGAGAACGGGCCATATGGATTTTACTTGGGATTGGCCGGCGGGGGTCGCTTTTTACGGAATTAGCCGCGCTTACGAAGCTACCGGGAACGAAGCCTATTTAAATATGACGATAAAATGGGTGGACGAGCAGTTGGAAGAAGGAATTCCGCCGCTGACCGTCAATGCCGTATCCATCGGCCATACTCTGCTCAGTTTGTATGAAGCGACGAAGAAGGAAGTCTATCTGGAGACTGCAGTGAAGATGGCCGAGCATTTGAAACATGATGCCGTCCGGTTTGCCGGAGGCATTTTCCAGCATACGGTTTCGCAAAACTATGATTTTCCGGAGCAAGCATGGGTGGATACGATGTTTATGGCAGGGTATTTTCTCATTCGGATCGGAACGATGCTGGGCCGCAACGATTATTTGGAAGACGGTCTGCTGCAATATCACGGTCATGAGCAATTTTTGCAAAATGCGGATACGAATTTGTATTACCACGGTTGGGACAACATTGGGCTGAACAATATGTCGGCTGTATACTGGGCAAGAGGCAACAGTTGGGCTGCTTATACGATGGGCCAAGCTTTGGCTTCCGTGGAAGTTACGCATCCGTCCTATATGAAAATATACGATTCCCTCAGAGACCAGCTAAGCGCGGTGGTCCGCCTTCAAGCGGACGACGGCTTGTGGCATACGGTTCTGAACGATTCTGCCGCATATACCGAGACGTCCGGTTCCGCCGGCCTGGCGGCAGGTCTGGTGCGTTTCAACGAAGCTGTCGGTTCCCCGCTGTACAACCGGCAGATTCAGAAAGCGGCGGGCGGTGTGCTGAACCGCGTAAGCGCCAACGGGACCGTAACCGGAGTTTCCGCCGGCACGGCCGTTATGAAGGATGCGGAAGGGTACAAAGGCGTTGCGCAACAACGGATTCAAGGTTGGGGACAGGGGCTTGCGCTCGTATTTCTGTCGTCGCTGTTGACCTACAAGTGGAAGGAAACCGAACCACAAGGGATCACGCTTTAATTTGGATAAGGTTATCCGGGGCCGTACTGGCCTTGCGGATAGCCTTTTTTTGTTTTTGGCCGCCGGTCCCCTGCCGCGCTTCCCCGCACTTCGATTTACTAAAGCTTAACCTGAGGATGATATTGGAATAATACTTCATTTGCATAATAGGACATACAGGGTGTCTAGACAGCATACCTGGCAAAAAATTTGAATGCAAGGATGGGGAATATGCGTAGAGGAATCCAAATTGCGATGGCCGGTATCATGATGCTCTCCCTGCTGGCGGGCTGCGGAAAGGCCGACAATCAGGCAAGTTCGGCTCAGACGGCGGAAACGGCCGGGACGGCGAAGAAAGAAGAGAACAAAAGCGCCCGGATCGGGGCAATCAGCGTCGCCACAGCCGGGGACACGAACATGACGGAACTGCAGGAAAAATCGGTCGCTCCCGAATTCAAAAAGCTGCACAGCGGCGCCGAGGTGACTGTCGTAGGCACAGGCCCGGGGGACGCGGGCTCGCAAAAGATTTTTGAAAAGCTGAAAGCCCAGAAGGACGCCGGAAAAACGGAATGGGACATCGATGTGGCGGTCGTTCATCAAAGCATTATGAAACAACTGATCGACAACGATTTGCTTGAAAAATGGGTGCCTCAGTCGGCCAATAAATCTTACGTAGTATCCGCGGACAGCAAGAACAGTCTCGGAACGAATGTCGACGGCTACGTCATTCCGCTTTTTCACAGCCAAGTGGCGCTGGCCTACAATCCCGATAAAATCAAGCAGCCTCCAAGCAGCATGGAGGAAGTGAAGAACTGGATTCAGGCCAATCCGAAGCGCTTCGGGTACAACGGCGTGAAAAACGGCATGAGCGGGGTTGCCTTCGCGACGGCTTATACATACTGGAAAACCGGCGATTACAAGACGCTGAGCGAAGGTCCTTTCAAAGCCGACCCGGAAAGCAAATGGCCTGCCGCTCTGAAAGAGCTCAAAAGCTTGCCGGTCACGATAACGAACGGAAACAACGGCACGCTCGACATGCTCAACCGCGGCGAGATCGACATGGGCCCCGTATGGGTGGATATGTTTTACCTGTGGAAAGAAGACGGGCGTCTGAATCCGAATATGCGCCTGAAAGTCGTCGATCCGGGACTGCCCGGCCAGCCGATGTACGTCGTCGTCACCAAAAACGCCAAAAACAAAGCGGCTGCCGCTGCGTATGCGGACTATCTCACTTCCCCGGAAATTCAGGCTTCGGTCATTGTGGAAAAAAACAGCTGGTATCCCGGAATCGATGCCACGGCCGTGCTTCCGAAAGTGAGCGACAAAGGCAAGGAGAAGCTGTTCAAGGATGTAACTGCGGAAGATCTCAGCAAACGCGGCCAATCGTTCCCGCTCGCTGAGTATTTGAAAGACTTGCAAACGGCATACGAAGCGAACTGAACATACTGACGCATAGGCGGTGAAGACGAATGCAAGCAGATGCAGGCAAACTGCAGACTGTTCGGCAGGCGTCCGGCCGAAGCGCATGGCTGGGGGCCGCTTGGGCGGCTCCCGCTGTCTGCTTGGTGGGCGCGTTGTTTGTGTATCCTTTTTCCAAATCTTTTCTTGCCAGCCTTCAAGCTGCAGACGGCGGGTGGACCTGGCAGCATTACCAAACGGTATTTCGGCTGTACGCCGGGGATATCTGGTTTACGCTGGTCGTGTCGGCCGCAAGCCTCATCATCCTGCTGGCGCTGTCCGTTCTGCTCGGAGGGCTGCTTCGGCTGCAGGCGCGGCCGTTTGTCGAGTTTTTGTTCAAAATTCCGCTGTTCGTGCCGTTTGTCGTGGTCGGCCATGCGATGCGGGTGTTTTTGGCCCCCCACGGGACGCTCAATTCGGGGCTGATGACGCTTCATCTGTTCGACCCGGATCAAATGCCGTCGATCGCTTTTACGACCGCGGGCCTTATTATCGCATTGGTGTGGAAAAATATTGGCTTTGCGCTGCTGCTCATTCTCGGCTCCTACAGATCGGTCAATGAAAGCTACCTGGATGCCGCCAGAAATATGGGCGCAGGCCGGATCAGGCTGATCAAGGACATTTTGCTGCCTATGGGCAAAGGCTCGCTCGGCGTCGTGACAGTGCTGACGTTCACGTCGATGATGGGCAGCTTTTCCATACCTGCCATGATGGGAGACGGGGGCGGCCGTCAGATGCTGATGATCGATCTGTATTATCAGCTTATTTATCAGCAAAATTCGGGTGCGGCCAATGCCATCGGCGTTATTGCGTATATCGTTTCCATGGGCGCAGCCGTTTACTATATAAGGAGGGTATCGAAAGTATGAACATAGGGCGGTTGTCGCTGCGGTTGGCCGGATATGCGGCGGCGCTGTTTTTTATATTGGGCCCGATTGCCAGTCTGGCGCTGTGGTCTTTTGCGCATAAATGGTTTTGGCCGCATGCCTTGCCGACGGAATGGGGGCTGCGCTACTGGAGCAAAGTGTTCGAGGGCAAAATGGTGCATGCGCTTTCGCTCAGCTTCGGCATTGCCGTCGTTGTCACCGTCGTGTGCCTGCTGATTTCCGTGCCGGTCTCCTATTGGATCGCACGGTATCGGGTTCCGGGCCGTTCGGTGCTGCTGCTGCTGTTTTTGCTGCCGCAGGCGTTCCCGCAGCTTCCTGTTTTTACGAATACGATGGAGCTGATGTACCGCTGGGACCTCGTCGGCACGAAGACCGGACTTATTTTGATCCATCTGGTCGGCGCCGTCGTTTTCTGCGTCTGGACGATGGTGTCCGTGTTCCAATCCGTCTCGCTGTCGATGGAGGATGCGGCTGTCAATTTGGGAGCGTCGCGCAGCCGGACGTTCTTCACAATTACGCTGCCGCTCAGCGTTCCGGGGATGATCGCGGCGGCGCTGCTCGTATTCCTGTATTCTTTGGACGAATTCACCGGAAGCCTGCTGATCGGGGCGCCGTTCCAGCTGACGATGCCGGTGTTTATGTACAATGCGGCGATGGGCTATGAAATGCAGGTTGCTTCCGTTACCGCCCTGCTGCTCATGGTTCCGGGCATCGCGCTGCTGCTCTTGCTGCAGCGATTCATGCGCTCCGAATATTTGAGCGCTTTCGGGAGGGTGTAAACCGATGCAAATTCAGCTTCAAAATTTGACCAAAAATTACGGCGGCAGCCGGGGAATTGCCGGCATCAGCCTGGAGCTGCCTTCAGGGGGCCTGACGGCGATCGTAGGCCCCAGCGGCTGCGGCAAGACGACGCTGCTCCGCACGCTCGCCGGCTTTCTCGCGCCGGACGCTGGCGTTATCCGCTTCGGTGAGCGGGACGTCACCTACGCGAGCCCGCAGCAGCGCGGCGCGGCGATGGTGTTCCAAAACTATGCGCTGTGGCCGCATATGTCGGTTTTCGATAACGTCGCGTACGGACTCAAGCTGCGCAAAGTACCGGCCGCCGAGCGGGAGCGGCGGGTGCTGGACGTGCTGCGGCGGGTGGAGATCGACGTCTCCGAAGTCCGCCGCCGGCACCCGCAGCACTACTCCGGCGGCCAGCAGCAGCGCATTGCGCTGGCCCGGGCGCTCGTCGTGCAGCCGGACCTGCTGCTCATGGATGAGCCTTTGTCGAATCTCGACGCCAAAGTCAGACAGCGGCTGCGGGTGGAGATCCGCAGCATTCAGCAAGCTTTCGGCATCACGGCGCTGTACGTGACGCACGACCAGGAGGAGGCCCTCTCGATGGCCGACTACGTCGTCGTCATGAACGAGGGCCGCATCGAGCAAGCGGGCACGCCGCAGGAAGTGTACTGCCGGCCTGCGACTTATTTCACGGCTCACTTCCTCGGCGAGAGCCATACGCTGTGCCTGCTGCGCGGCAAGGAAGAGCAGCGGCTCGTCGTCCGCGCCGGCGATGCGCGCATCGGCGAGCGTCTGGAGCAGCCGCATAGCGCGCAGCCGCTGCAGGCGATCGAAACCGACGGCGAGGTCGTATTGACCGGCGCCGTGCGGGGCCATTTGTTCCTGGGCTCCGCGTACAGGCACATCGTTCACATCGGTTCGCAGTCTTTTTTTGCGGACAGCGAAGTGCCGCATCCCGAGGGGACGTACGATATCCGCATCCCCCGGGACAAAGCTTACTGGTTCGCAGCCGAGGCCAGCGAACCGCACAAGGAGGTGTCCGCATGAGCAGCGCTTGCGTACACATGTTGAACGTCGGATGGGGCGATGCCCATTTCATCCGTCTCCCTTCCGGCAGCCTCACCCTCATCGACGGAGGCGACGGCGCACCGGGCGAGCGGGAGGATACCCCGCTCGCCTGGATGAACCGGCACGGCGCAGACCGGCTCGAGATTGCGGCCCACAAGCAGGTGGGGGTGGGCTGCGCGATTTTGCCCTATGCCCGGTTTGATCTGCCGGCCCGTTCCGTCGTACAGCCGGAACGCGATCCGGGCGTTGAACGGGCGTACCGGGTGCTGGAGCATTACATCCGGCTGGTCGATCTGCTGCTTGAGCGCGGCGTTCCGATCGTTTGGCGCAGCGTGTACGATCAGGAAGCTTCCGGCGTCGTCTGGAGCCGGGAAGGTTATACGCTGCGGCATCTGTACCCGTGGCCGGACGATCCGCTGCCCGCGCTTGCGATGCTGGAGGCCGCGCTGGGCGCTTACGAGCGGCGATCCGCCGATGCGGACGGGCTGCTCTGCGAGTTTTTCGAGCTGTCCAACGACGACAGCTCGGTGTACAGGCTGTGCGCCGCGGAAGGAGACGCGGCGTCTGCGGTGCTGTTCGGCGCCGATCAGGTCGAACCCGGCTGGGCGCGCCTCGCCCGGCGCGCCGATCTGCACAGCGCCGTGTGGAAAGCCTCCCATCACGGCATGGAGGACGGACTGAGCGGATTGACGCTTTCGCTGATCCGCCCCGGGCATGTCGTCGTGCCGATCAGCGAAAGCCTCTCGACGCCGCTGCTGGCTCGCTGGCGGGAGCTTGAGGCTGCCAGCGGCAGCAAACTGGTGCGCACCGGCGACGTACCCGCCGGTAACAGGCGGCACGTATTCACGGCGGCCGCCATTGAAGTTTACATCGGCTGAGGCTAGGGCCCGGCTGATGAAAAAACGCGCAGGCTGCGGGCATTGACCGCAGCCTGCAGGCCGTGGCCCCAGCCAGCTGCGAGGGTCACAGCTAGCGTCGCGAAGGCGACAGCTTGCGGCGAGAGCCACGGCTAGCGTAGCTAAGGCCAGAGCCAGCTGCGAGTGCCACAGCTTGCGTCGTGAAAGCCCCAGCCTGAGGCGAGTGCCCCAGCTAGCTTAGCGAAGGCCAGAGCCTGAGGAGAGTGCCAAAGCTAGNCCAGCTGCGAGTGCCACAGCTTGCGTCGTGAAAGCCCCAGCCTGAGGCGAGTGCCCCAGCTAGCTTAGCGAAGGCCAGAGCCTGAGGAGAGTGCCAAAGCTAGCGTCGCGAAAGCCCCAGCCAGCGGCGAGAGCCACGGCTAGCGTTGCGAAGGCCCCAGCTAGCGTCGCGAAGGCCCCGGCCAGCGGTCAAGACCACAGCTTGTGCGTTAAATTTTTGTTCGTATCCTTCCAGAATTTATGTTAGTGTTGGAGTGGAGACAAGCGGTTATTTCTTCATTTTGTTCACTATAAAACGATGACGGGGGAATGGATTTTGCAGCACTATCGACAGGAACTTGAGCTTGTATGGGACGGTAAAGCGACGCTCGGCGAAGGGCCTGTATGGGACCATCGCACCCGGCAGTTGTTGTGGGTGGATATTATGGGCAAGCGCGTACATACGCTGAATCCCGTTACCGGTGAGGAACGCGCCATTCATGTCGGCCACTTGGTCGGGGCGGCGGTTCCGCGGGAGCAGGGAGGCTTGGTGCTGGCGCTGCAGGACGGGTTCTACTCGCTCGACCCGGCGGGGGAGCAGTTAACCCGGCTGGCCGGACCGGAGACCGGCAACCCGGGCAACCGGTTCAATGACGGCAAATGCGATCCGGCAGGGCGCTTTTGGGCCGGTACGATGGACATGACGGAGCAGCGCCCGAGCGGTTCGCTGTACTGCCTGGACATTCACGGCGAGTGCCGCAAGGTGCTGGACAACGTCACGGTATCCAACGGGCTCGGCTGGAGCCCCGATAACCGCGTGATGTATTATATCGATTCGCCGACGAAGCGGGTGGTCGCTTACGATTACGATCTTGAGAGCGGGACGCCGGGTAATCCTCGGGTTGTGGTGTCGATCCCGGAGGGAGAAGGATTCCCGGACGGCATGACCGTTGACGCTGAGGGGATGCTGTGGATCGCGCAGTGGGACGGTTGGCAGGTGTCGCGCTGGAATCCGGCAACGGGAGAGAAGCTGGGCTGCGTCCGCATCCCTGCGGCCAGGGTATCTTCCTGCTGCTTCGGCGGGGAGCGCTGCGACGAATTGTACATAACGACGGCGCGCATCGGGTTAAGCGAAGAGCAACTGAAAGAGCAGCCGCACGCCGGGGGCGTGTTCCGGGTCAAGCCGGGCGTGCAGGGTATGCCCGCCAGCTTTTACGCCGGGTAAGATGCCGGCCGGCAGCGACCGATAAACGGCTCGGGCAAGCGGCTCCGCGGGCGAAATTGCCGCACTGCCGCGCTCGGACGCGGCGGCTGCTTCTCCAAGGGGCCGTCCCCAAAGGCCCCCTCACGCCGCGACATGAAGGGAAGCCTGTCCGGCAGCGCGAAAAACGGGCACCACTGGCAGTGCGCAGAAACCTGCGCTTTTGAGACACTTGGAAAGCTGCACCCGCTAAGGCAGCGCAACTATTTGGCAGCGCGGCGTGCAGAACTGCTGCAAAAACACCCAAGACGTCACCCCACACGGTGCTGCAGCGAGCAAAAAGCCTGCAAAAGTGCAGCTTTTTGCTCGTCAATACGCCTGCAGCAAAATATTCCTGCAAAAGTGCAGGCTTTTCTGCCGATACGCAGGGCTCAGGCCATTTTGAGCCGAAATTCCTGCACAATCGCAGGCTTTTCCGCCAAACGGGCCGTTTCCACCGCAAAAGCCCACTGGCTTTGCAAACAAAACCCTAACTGTGGGATGAAATCCATATAAAGGTATTCGTGATGAGATGGCACGCATGTAGTTGAGTGTCGTTTGGTTGCAATTTAC